>JBBQPM010000386.1:0-1554 GCA_038217425.1 Gemmatales bacterium | reverse complement strand
GTTCTTGACGATGAGGAAGTCTTCCGGCTTTACGCCTTCGTCGTCGTATCCGATCGTCGCCAGGCCGCCCTCCTGCGAGCGGTCCCCCTGGATGTTCATGAACTCGGGACCGTACTTGAGCTTCCCGAGCACGTTCTCCGGCGGAGCGAGGAACGATGTTCCGGCGTAGTTCGCCTCGTAGCCGTTGGCGCGGTCGAGCTCCGTCGGGTGGCCGATGCACTCGTGAATCGTGAGCCATAGATGGTGAGGGTCGAGCACCAGGTCGTAACGGCCGACCTCGACCGGCTTTGCCTTTAGCTTCTCCGACGCCTCCTCTCCCCACTTCTGCGCGTTGCCGGGAAGATCCTCCGCCAGGATGAACTCCCAGCCACGACCCATCGGCTGCGAGACGTTGCCCCGGTTCTGGAAATCCGACTGATCTGGTGCCACCGCGGTTATCTGCATGGGCGCCCAGCTCTGGATTATCGTCTGGGTGATGACAGATCCGTTGGTGTCGGCGTAGTTGCGCTCGTTTTTCCTGAAGAATAGCCCGCTGAACACGAACCTCACGTTCGTCGCTTTCATTGCGGCGGCGTTCGCCGCGAGCAGCAGCTCGGCCTTCTGTTCGATCGGTATCGTCCACGGATCTATCGTGTAGGCACTCTTCCATGACACGTCGGTGTGGGCGGGTGTCGGAGCGAGCTCGATCGGCGTCAAGCGGCCGACGCGGCTGGCCTTTGCGACGGCGACGGCCTTTCTCGCTGCTTCGGCGATCGCGTCCTTCGTCATTGTCCGCGTTGCTGCGAAGCCCCAGGTGCCGTCAACGAGCGCGCGAATGCCAGCGCCGATTGAATCTGTGTCGACGACGTTGGTGATCTGCTGTTCCCGGGTCGAGACGAAATTCTGGAGGTACCGCCCGATGCGGACGTCCGCATAGCTTGCACCGGCCATTCTCGCCGCATTGAGCGCGTCCATCATCAGCTCTCGCGTCGCTGCGTCAATTACGGGCGCCGGCGGCTCGGGCTGGACGAGTGGCGCAAGGCCGTGGGCCTTGCGGAACGCCGCTTCGGCGGCAATCGCCCCGGCGACGAGCGTCCCCTGCTTCAGGAATTCCCTTCGGTTTGTCATGGGTGCGTTAAGTATGGGTAGCGGCTGGTGGCAGGGCTGATTATGGCGCCTGGTCGGGCAGTTGTCAGGATGTGGCCGTGTAAGAAAGTTGTTCTAATCGGCGACGCGTCAGTTCAACCGCCGCACCCTGTCCGCAGTGGGCGGAGTCACGTTGCCGCCGAGCCTCTCAGTGATGTGTCGCAGCAGCAGCTCGACGGCTGGCGGCGCCTCGTTCCGGTTCGCGCATGCTTCCTTCGCCTCCGGCACTACGTACCCATCGCCTCCTTCGCAGGCAGGGTAGACGCCGAACGAAAGCCTTATCACCTCGGTTGGCCCGATGACGCGACCGTCACTCCGAGTAAGATCGCCAACTATCCGCGACCCCGACGGCCTCGCAAAGTCCCAGGTGAACCTCACTCCCGAAACCTGGAGATATGGCCCTTTTCCGACCGAGCCGTCGGCAACGCC
>JBBQPM010000385.1:0-1577 GCA_038217425.1 Gemmatales bacterium | reverse complement strand
ACAGCGAGTCGATGATCTACGCCGCCATGATCCATCGGATGCTCCGACGGCTACACCCGGCCGCCTAGTTCATCCGGGCTGAATCGCCCCGCCATGAACGGGGCGGGTTCTCCACTTTCACACGTTCAGTGGTCGGCCGCGATACGTCCACTTGTACGGCTTCGCCATCGTCCGGTTGAAGTACTCGACGAAGTCCAACAACCGATTCCGCAAGTCGGCCTTCGACGTAAACGAGCCCCGCCGGATCACCCGCCGCGACAGCACGCTGAACCAGATCTCCACCTGGTTCAGCCACGACGTGTGCTTCGGCACGTACACGAACCGGATCCGATGGCTCGCGTCCGTCAGGAACGCCTTCCGCGTCGCCACCGACTTCAACACGCCGCTCTTCCCCTTCCTCCCCAGCGACTCCGTCGGCACCGCGCACAACCCCGCGATCAGCACCACCAGCGTCGCCGAACAATGCGTCGTCAGGTTGTCCGCGACGAGAATCCAGCCCGCCGCGGGGTCCGTCGCGATCGTCCGCTCGATGTGCGATGCGAAGTCCGCCTCGTCGCGTGTCGGCTGCACCGTCGGCGTCACGATCCGGCCGGTCGCCACCTCGAAGCTCGCCGTCAGGCACTGCGTCCCGTGCCGCGTGTACTCGAACTCCCGACGTTCCGGCACGCCCGGACGCATCGGCTTCGTCGGCGACTTCCGCTCCAACGCCTGGATCCCCGGCTTCTCGTCCACCGACACCGTGTGAATGTTCTCGTCCTTCAACCGGGCCGGCGCCACGCGGTACGTCTCGCACACGTCACGCACCTGCTGTTCGAACGCAACCGGATCGACGGGGTTCGCGTTGAGCCACTGCCGGCTCTTGTGCGGCTGAAGCACCGCCGTCTTTTAAAAAACGTCCGACATGTCGGACGGAAATCGACGGGACGATGCCGCGCTTCATCACCTCGTCGGCCAGTTCGCGCGGCGTCCAGTGCGACACCGGCCGGCCCGACTTCTCGGGCGGTTCGCAGGCCACCGCGAGGATCCGCGCGATCTGCTCGGCCGTGAACGTGCCGCCGCATCCCGCCCGCGGCAGGTCGCCCAGCACGACTTCGATGGCGTCCCGCAGCGCCGCGGGTTTCTCCAGACACTCGACCCGCACCAACGGCTCGAAGGCCTTCTTCCAGCGGCGACGCCAGATGCCGACGCGGTGCCGCTCGCATCCGAGACGCTCGGCGATCACTTCGTTCTTGAGACCTCCGAACGCCAGCAGGATGATCTCGGCCCGGTGGGCGAGCCCTTGCGGACACGAACGCGACCAGACCATCGCTTGCAGGACTTCTTGCTGACGTTCGGTGATGATCACCTTGGCGGCCATCCCTGGCATCGCGTCTCCTCCGGTCGAGGCCTGCTGGCCCAGAGAAGATGGCGAAGATCCGACCCCGTTGGAAGCCCGATTCGGCCCGGATGTACTAGCTGACCGGAAGTGGGTCGGGCAGATTCTCGGATACGCGACCGTTGCCGGTGTCGTCTGGTGTGTGCTGACCGACGGCGACGAATACCAAATTTACAACTCGACTGCGCCTGTTGATGCCGCA
>JBBQPM010000384.1:0-1578 GCA_038217425.1 Gemmatales bacterium | reverse complement strand
CAACGGTGGGGTCGCGCCGAATGGCGAGTTCTTCACGGCCATCAACTATGCCCGCATGGCCCGTCTCCGCCCGGTCACCGGCTACCCGGACGCCTGGGACTGGACCGTTGGAGTGGCCGCGCCGAAGGATGACGGCATCTTTCGCATCGACATCGCGACCGGCCGGAAGTCGCTGATCGTGTCGTTCGCCGACCTGCGCGAGGCAGTCCGCGACCTGGATCCGAAGATCGACGAGTCTCAGTTCTTCATCAATCACACCCTCAACAACCGCGACAGTAATCTCATCTACTTCTTCGCCCGGGCGAACTTCGAGAGCCAGGAGCTCGGCGCGCGGATCAACTCGCCGTTCACCGTCCAGACGGACGGCACCGGCCTGACACGTCACGACACCTTCATCGGCGGTCATCCGGAATGGGCCCTCGGCACGCGGATCGTCGGTTCGGCAAATCGGCAACAGGTCGTCTACGACGTCGAGCGGAAGGCGATCGCCGAGTCGTGGGGCGGGCCAGAACGCTTTCCGGACCCTGAAGGCGACATCGCGCTCAGCCCGGACGGCAAGTGGTTCGTCAACGGCCACCGTGAGGGGGAGCATCACATCTACACGTTTCTCCACCGGGAGAGCAAACGGGTAATGAAGTCACCGCCGATCTATCTCGCGACGTGGAACAGCGGCCCACTTCGGCTCGACCCGGCGCCAGCCTGGAACCGAACCAGCGATGCGATCGTGGTGCCGGGAATCGCGGCCGACGGGACGCGGCAGATGTTCGTCCTGCGGCTTCCGACGTAGCGCCCCACATCTCGGGCACCGGCCTCGACTGACTACGTTGCTAGTGCGGGCGTCGGCGTCTGCGGCTCGCCGGACACGACGCGCATCGTGCGTCGCGTGCCGGCCGCGTCCCGCGCGTGCAGCCAGAAGCCGGGAATGTTCACGAAGACGTGCCGGCGGCCGAGATCGTCCGGCACGCGGCGCCAGCGATTCATGTTGACGGCGATCTGGGTGATGCGATCCGCAACCGGGACGTTCATCGCAGCAATGGTGCGCGGTCCGACGATGCCGTCGACGATGAGGCCGTGCCGTTCCTGAAACCGTCGGACGGCGCGCTCCAGAGTGGCGTCGTAGACCGGCGGTGCACCGATGGTGAAGGCGCACGGGTTGTGATCGGCCCCGGACAAATCGCCGTCGATATCGCCCGTGCGCGCGAGCCGCTCGCAGACGGCCGCGACACCTGCGCGACGCCGCTGTTGGTCTTCACCGGAATCATCGGATCCCGGATCCGCCGCGCTCGCGTTGGGCGGGTCCGATTCGGGCTCGTCCTCGAACCTCAACAGCAGGCCCTCGGGGATTTCCGACCAGCCTCCATCGTCCGCGAGGGCACGGTAGTCCGCGAGTGCCTGCCGCAGGGTGCGATACTGGACGTGCTGCGGGACGAGTCGCGCCAGCGACTCCTGTTGCAGACGCCACGTCGGCGGCGTCCCGCACCAGTCGCACCACATCCGTCTCCCTGACGAATTCGGGTTCGCCTGCCCCGTGCGCAAGGTGCGAAGCAAAGCGCAGTATCTCTGCAGTGATTCTCACGT
>JBBQPM010000383.1:0-1739 GCA_038217425.1 Gemmatales bacterium | reverse complement strand
CCGCGCATCGTCTTGTAGCGGGGGTAGAGATCCTTGATCGAGCGGGTTAGGCAGTGCCCGGGGTGGGGCATGCCGTTGGCCGTCGGCGGGCCCTCGTAGAAGATGAATGGCGGGGCGTCGGCGCGGGCGTCGAGCGTTTGGCGGTAAACGTCGCGCTCCTTCCAGAAGCGGAGGACGTCGAGTTCGCGCTCGGGGAAGGAACGATCTTTGTCGACGAGTGGAAACATAGTTGGGGGGTGACCGGTGACGAGTGACTGGTGACCAGCGGAACTGGGGGCAATTTGATATAAACGCTTCAGTGTAAGGGATTTTATTCCCTCCACCCAGGGGAGCGCCCCCACGCGCCCAGCCCTGCCGCTTGCGGCTTAGCGGCCCCCTTCCACCGCGGCGTCGGCATCGGCCTCCGCCTCCTCCAACTCCTCACGAACCTGCTTCCGCGCCGCGACATAATACGCCGCCCCGATCCCGGCCACGACGTACGTCATCACCCGGAAGCAAATCGCCACGAGCAGGCCGTCTCCCGCGGGGCTGCCGACTGCCTCGAAAAGTTGATTCATCGCCGCCTCGAAGGTCCCCAGCCCCGCCGGCGTCAACGGGATCGCCCCCGCGCACAGGCTCAGCGGTCCGACCAGAAAGATGGCGGCCAGCGTCGGGGCGGTTACCGGCAATCCGTGGCTGATGAGCCACAACGCCGTCACCAGCGAGACATGGGTGCAACAGGCGATGGCGATCGCCGCGAAGAGATACCGCCGTTCATGGCGATAGGCGTCGGCGGCGCCGAAGAGCCGCGCGAGCGTCTTTCCGACTAGCGGAATCGTTTCGAGCCGCGTGCGAACGTGCGGCCCCGTGAGCGCCGGGGTCATCAGCAACCCGATGCCGATCGTCCCGACGACCGCTAGCGTCAGCACCAACGTCGTGAGCGCGCGCAACTCCGTGGTGAGGGGCGCTGCATCGCCGACGGCGAGCGTCCCGATCGTGGCCACGAGCAACATCGCGTAGAGGCCGACGACCCGATCGATGACGACGCTCGCCACCGCCTCGGTCCGCCTTCCCGGATGTTCGCGGGCCACGGCCATCGCCTTGAAGAGATCGCCGCCAACGCTGCCGAGCGACACCTGGCTCAGCAAGTGTCCCAAGGCGCCGAGTCGGAATGCATCGCGAAACGAGAAGTCGAGTTTCAGCGCCCGCACGAGCACCTGCCAGCGGACCCAGTTGAGCGTGATTCCGAGCAGGACGAGACATTGGGCCAGCGCCAGTCGCCCCCAATGTTTCGGCTCGTCGACGAGCCGCGTGAAGACCCCTTCGCCGCTCAGCCGGTAGGCCAAAAACGCCAAGATCGCCGCGGCGATCCCCATCTTCGCCAGCCCGACGACCACCCGGCGGCGATGGTGCGTCGGGTGAGCAGATTCAAGGGGCATGGCAAACCGGTGCGGGGGAAGGGCGCTACGTTATAGGCCCAGTTTGACTCGAAGTGAGCCGAACGAACAGTGCCGATTCGACCGCCAACGAACTGTAGGGAGAAGGGAGAATGAACTACGACGGCACGACGGTTATGAAGAAAAGAAAACGTGGGAACACTGATGCGCGCTAATCGGCGCTAATAAATCCTCATTAGCGAAGATTAGTGCAGATCAGTGTTCCCAACATTCCCCTGTATTTCCCTGGCGCACTTGGCGGCTTCGCTGGCTTGAAAAAGCGAACTAGCTACGGTCCGATTCGACCCAAATAAAGCTTGAAAA
>JBBQPM010000382.1:0-1901 GCA_038217425.1 Gemmatales bacterium | reverse complement strand
TGCGCCGCGAGGTGCGGCGTTCCCCCGGGGCGAGTCGATTCACGGCGCGCAGCAAAAAAGTGAACGAACGTTCCATGCCCTGTCCTGCTTTCAATCTGTTCCGGAAACAAGAGGATCTCGGCGACTAACGCACGAAGACCTGTCGCCCATTGTAGTCGGGATTGCAGATGGCGAAACAAAGGAACGCACGCCGACGCACGCTTCTGCGCAGAGCCAAGAGAGGCATGCGCAAACGGCGGCAACCTGCGTGGTGCTTGAAATGACGGCGCCGCCAACGACTTGGCTAGGTTTACTTGGCTAGGTTTATTGAACCCTGCGCGGAGAAAGTACCTTGCCGTCTGGCTGAAAGCTGACGGCTGATCGCTAACAGCCCGATTCGTGGCGGTTCATTGGCCGCGCAGCTCTCATTAATTGTCGCGCGGGTTCAGTCTTGCCACATACGTCCGAGCGCGGTCCACCTTGCCGTCATGCCCGGCCGCGTCGGAGAAATACTCGGTCCGATCGCCGACCCCATCGGTCGACTTTTGCGAACTGCGATATCGGATTCCCACGATGTCGTCGCCCTGGCGGATCCAGTCGACGAGCAGCACGCTGTGCCCCGATTTGTTCGTCCGCCAGATTTGGACGAAATCGCCCGGTCGGCCCGCTTCCATCGGCTTTATCTCTTGGCCGATGCCGAGCGTTTCCACCGCAAGGGCGCATTGTCGCTCAGCGGCTTCCTCGCTGGAGCCGTACCACTGCTTCTGGAACTTTCGGACCGCTTCGGCACTTTTGCCGCGGAGCAACCCTCGCTCGCGGGCCGCTTCCATCGCCACGCAAAAGGTAAAACCGCTGCAGTAGCTCCCCTTGGCCTGGGCGTTCACGATCAGATCGTCGCCATGGCGAATCTCGCGCGGCGAGCCTGATTCCCCGCCCCAGACATAGCCGCCGCCGTCGCGAATCGACCGGGCGACTTTGAGAATGTCGGCGTTAGGCTCTTTCGCCTGCGCTGGGGAGGCGACAAGGAGGCAGACCAGCCCAAACAGAACTGTCGGTGCGATTCTCGTCATTTTCAGGGTCGCCCTCCATCGCCTACAATCGTGCTGCCGTTGCTTTACCACAACTAACCGATTGTAATCCACCATGTTCCGTCGAACCACGCTCGATCGTACCCAGCCCCGTACAAATGCCCAGCCGCTTTGGCGCCGGCAAGTTACCCTGGCTCTTTGCCTGCTGGGAGGCTGCTCCCAGACCGCTGCCCCGCCGCAAGAAAAGACCGTCAGCACGCCTGCGGCCGATGAGCAGACGAGCGTCTGCATGGTGGCGTCGGTGCAGCCGCTGGCCACCGAGGCGGGCGTCGCGGCGTTTGAGGCGGGCGGGAACGCGATCGACGCCGCCGTGGCGACAGCCGTCACCTTGGGGGTGGTCGACAATCACAACTCGGGCCTGGGCGGCGGCTGCTTCATTCTGATTCGTCGCGCCGACGGCACGATCGTGGCGATCGACGGTCGTGAGGAAGCCCCCGCCGCCGCCACGCGCGACATGTTCTTGCGCAATGGCGAAGCCGACCCGCAGCTGAGCCAGACGGGCCCGCTCGCCAGCGGCGTTCCCGGGGCGCTGGCAGCGTATGAACTGGCCGTCTCGAAGTACGGCAAACTGCCGCTCAAGGATCTTCTGCTTCCTGCCGCCGACATCGCCGAGAAGGGTTTTCCCATCGATCGCATCTACGCCCGCAATCTCCGGTCCGCGGCCAAGACGCTCGACAAATTCGCCGGCAGCCGCAATGCCCTGCTGCAATCGGACGGCGAAGCGCACAAGGAAGGCGACGTCCTGAAGCAGCCCGACCTCGCCCGCTCTTACCGAGCGATTGCGGAGAAGGGTTCAGACTGGTTTTATCGCGGCCCCTTCGCGGAAAAGGTTTC
>JBBQPM010000381.1:0-1909 GCA_038217425.1 Gemmatales bacterium | reverse complement strand
CGTCGGCCCGCTGATGGGAGTGCAGGTCCGGCTGGGACGCAAGCAGGACGAGCGGATCTGATCCGGCGTTACTCGGCTGGAACGGACGGTGACGGGCTCGGGCTCGGCGGCGACTTCGCGTAGGTCTCGCTCGCCACGGAGAGCACGAACGCCTGGAATTCCTTCTCATCCGTGATCGACCCGGTGTACTGCTTGTCGTTCACCAGAACCGTCGGCGTCCCTTTGACCTTGTCGAGGGACGAGTTCGGCACAGCCTGCGTCGTTGCCCGGTCCGTCGACGACTGCACCCACGTCTTGAAGGTGGCATCGTCGATGCACGACTCGATCTTGCCCTGCGCGGCGCTGGCCGGCACTGTCCCCGCGCCGGTCTCGCTGGCGCTCGCCACGGTTTGTTTCAACTGCTCGTCCGACAGGCCTTCAGAGCCCTCGGCCGGCTGGTTCTCGAACATCATCGTGTTGAACGTGAAGAAAGAATTCGGCGAATAGTTCGCCACGCACGCCGCCGCGTTCGCGGCTCGCAGCGAGTACTGGGTCCCGGCCGACCGACCGGTCAGGATTGCGATGGGGTGGTACTCGACGGTTGCTGTCCCGTTTTCCGCCCAGGTGGCGAGCTGCGCCGCGTTGGCCGCCTCGAACTGGCCACACAGGGGGCACAGGTAGTCGACGAAGATCCGGATGTTCGGCACGTTGGCGTCGATCGACGTCGGAATCGGCTCGGCGCCGGCGGCCAGCGCCGGGCTCTCGACGACCTTGAGCTCTTCTCCGATGACGATTCCACCGCTGGCCATATTGGCAGGGCCCGGGGTCGGAGGACGGATCGCGCTCATGATGATGAAGGCGACGCCGGCGATGACGGCGAGGACCACGACGACGATGCCACCCTGCAAAAAGATGCGATTCCGTTTCTCCCGCTTGCGCTGGGAAATCCGCAATTCCTTCGCCTTTTCGCGAGTCGCCTCACGTCGCTGGTTCTTCGTCGGAGGAACTTCCGGCCCGCCGCTGTCCATGAATCCTCGCTTCGTTTAAGTAGGCAGTCGGGCACGGCTTGCCGAACCCAACACCAACCGATCGTAGTTCCGCTGTCTGGGAAATGCCCAAACGGACGCTGGATGGAGAGGCGCAGGCGGAGCAGTGAGTTCCAGAGTTGAGGGCACGTCATGTCATACTGGAGCAATCGCGAGCGTGTACACACACGATCGCGCGCATGCAACGCAGCACGCAATGCATGAAATCCATTCACTCGGATCGTCCGGCACGTACCTGCCGGTGAAGGAGAAATACACATGTCATCCGTCACGTTCGACAACGCCACCCGCATGTACCCGGGAGGCACCCGCGCCGCCGTAGACAAGCTCAACCTCGAGGTCGCCGATGGCGAATTCCTCGTTCTGGTTGGACCGTCCGGCTGCGGAAAGTCCACGTCACTGCGTATGCTCGCCGGCCTCGAAGAGGTCAACGACGGTCGCATCCTCATCGGCGACCGCGATGTCACCGATGTGCCGCCGAAGGACCGCGACATCGCCATGGTGTTCCAGAACTACGCGCTGTACCCGCACATGACCGTCGCAGAGAACATGGGCTTCGCCCTGAAGATCGCGGGGATCAACAAGGATGAGCGCGCCACCCGCGTTCTCGAGGCAGCCAAGCTGCTTGACCTCGAGCCCTACCTGGCCCGCAAGCCGAAGGCTCTCTCCGGTGGTCAGCGTCAGCGCGTCGCCATGGGCCGCGCCATCGTCCGCAGCCCCCAGGTGTTCCTCATGGATGAGCCGCTCTCCAACCTTGACGCCAAACTGCGCGTTCAGACCCGTACGCAGATCGCGTCGCTTCAGCGCCGCCTCGGCGTCACCACCGTCTACGTGACGCACGACCAGACCGAGGCGCTCACCATGGGTGACCGCATCGCCGTGCT
>JBBQPM010000380.1:0-1929 GCA_038217425.1 Gemmatales bacterium | reverse complement strand
CGTCGGCACGTTCGCTGGCTGCAAGGAGCTGGGCTGAGCCATCAAGGAGTTCTGGTGGAGTCGCGCGGTTGGCGGCGACCAGCTTCGCAAGCCCGGCGACCCAGGTGCCGTAGCGGTCGATGTAGCCTTCGACCGTGAACTCCCAGTTGCCTGCAGAGGTGGGTACGAACTCGGCCGTCCAGGTGTCGTTGAATCCGGGAGACATTGGCGCGCGGTTCCAGGAGCCGCCTTTCGCCTCCCGCCAGAGCAATTCGACGCGGAGGTGGTCGTGACCATCGGCGAAGGCGGTCGCGGTGACGGTGACCGGCTCGCCGGCGACGCGCTTGGCGGGGAATCGGCCGCCATCCACCGCAGGTTCGATGGAACGGATGATTACGCGCGAGGGAGGCGTCTCGGGGAGCCCCTTCGCACTTCGTTGACCGCGGATTGTATTGGAACGAGGCTTGGCCGCGGACGTCGCGGCATTTTTATCAGAAACCACAGGCAATCTCCGTTGGCAGAACCTGGCAGGGTGTTGTTGGGTTTGTACAGACCATAGTCCAGACTTTACCCGAGAGATGGTCACGCTGGCGGCAGGGAGAGCGCGCAGGCATTACAGAAACGCTACAAATGTTGCGAATTCGTGCATTTCTGACGGAATTAATGCACCTGGAGACGCAGAAGCGCCCGGGAATCTGCGATTCCCGGGCGCTTCACGTTCGCTTCGAAACTGGCTTACCCGACGAAGAGCGGGCCGAACACGACCGCGACAATCGACATCAGCTTGAGCAGGATGTTGAGCGCCGGGCCAGACGTGTCCTTGAATGGGTCGCCGACGGTGTCGCCGACGACGGCCGCCTTGTGAGCGTCCGTGCCCTTGCCACCGAGATGGCCGGCTTCGATGTACTTCTTGGCGTTGTCCCAGGCGCCACCAGCGTTCGCCATCATGAGCGCAAGGACGGCGCCAGAGACGATGGAGCCGATGAGCAGGCCACCGAGGGCTTCGGGGCCGACAATCGCGCCAACAAGAACAGGGACGGTGACGGCGAGGAGGCCGGGGACGATCATCTCCTTGAGGGCGCCGTCCGTGGAGATGGCGACCGCGCGGGCGTAGTCGGGCTTTCCGGTGCCTTCCATGATCCCGGGTATCTCCCGGAACTGGCGGCGAACTTCGTTCACCATGGCCATTGCGGCGCGGCCGACGGCTTCCATCGTGAGGGCGGCGAAGATGAAGGGCATCAGGCCGCCGACGATGAGACCCATCATGACGTCGACATTCAGGAGGTCGAAGACAAGCGCTGGTTCCCCAGGCTGCTGGATGACCAACGTATAGGTGACGAGAAGGGCGAGCGACGTCAGGACGGCTGAGCCGATGGCGAAACCCTTCCCGGTCGCCGCCGTCGTATTACCCAGGCTGTCGAGTGCGTCGGTGCGCTCGCGAACTTCCGGGGGAAGGTGAGCCTGCTCGGCGATACCGCCGGCGTTGTCCGCTACCGGGCCATAGGCGTCAGTAGCGAGCGTAATACCCAGTGGGGCGAGCATGCCGACGGCGGCCAGCGCGATGCCGTAAAGTCCGGCAATTTCGAACGTGACCCAGATTGCCGCGACGATCGCGAGGATCGGAATTGCAGTCGAAATCATGCCGAGGCCGAGGCCGCCGATGATGAGCGTCGCCGGGCCGGTTTCGGCCGTTTTCGCGAGTCGCTGGGTGGGCTTGAATTCGTAGGCGGTGTAGTACTCGGTGACGGTACCGATGACCTGTCCTGCGACCAATCCTGTTAGGACAGCCCAGAACAGTCGGAACGGCAGGTCGAGCGCGACGAGCGCGACAGCGGTGCCAACGAGGACGAGGCCGCTGGCGGAGAAGATGCCTGTGCGCAGCGCCCAGAGCAGGCTGCCCATGTTCGCGCCTTCCTTGGTGCGAACGAGGAACGTGCCGATGATGGCCGA
>JBBQPM010000379.1:0-1936 GCA_038217425.1 Gemmatales bacterium | reverse complement strand
GCTGCTCGGCCGCGGCGACGACGCCACCGTCGAGGCGGCGCTGGCGTTGCTCCCTCGCATCCCCGGCCACGAGGCCGACAAGATTCGCGATGTCTCCGCTCTGGTGAAGTCGGGCCGTCAGCGCGACGCGGCCATCGCCGTCATCAAGACCATCCCCGACAAGCACTGGAAACAAGGCGACGTCCGCTCCGTGGTCGATCATCTCGTGGCCCACATCTCCGAGATGCCCGCCAAGGAACGCACCAAGCCCGCCGCCAAGGAGGCGATCGGCCTCGCGTACAAACTCGCCAAACTCCTCCCGGCCGCGCAGGCCACGGAGATCAACCAGCGCCTGAAGAATGCCGACGTCCGCGTCGTCGCCATCGGCACCGTTCCCGAACGCATGATCTACGACAAGGACAAGATCGTCGTGCAGGCCGGTCGGCCCATCGAGATTCGCTTCTCGAACACCGACTTCATGCCACACAACCTTGCGATCCTCAAGCCGGGCACGCTCGAGGAGATCGGCCTACTCTCCGAATCGACCGCCCAGTCGCCCGACGCCGCCAAGCGCCAGTTCATCCCCGCGTCGCCGCACGTGCTGCTCGGCAGCCGTCTGCTGCAACCGGGCGAGACGCAGGCGCTCTCGTTCGAAGTGCCCAAGACGCCGGGCGTCTACCCGATCGTCTGCACCTATCCCGGCCACTGGCGCCGCATGTACGCGGCCCTCTACGTCGTGGACGACGTCGCCGCCTACATGGTCAACCCGGCGAAGTCGAACCTGGTGGTGAAGGACGCCTTGCTCAAGGTGGGCACCCAGGGCCATGAATGGACGCTCAGTGAACTCGTTCCCGATCTCAAGAAGCTCTCGGGGCGCTCGTTCGAGGTGGGTAAATCGGCGTTCAAGGTCGCCAACTGCGTCGCCTGCCACAAGCTCAACGGCGACGGCAACGAGTTCGGCCCCGACCTCGCCAAGCTCGACCCGAAGTTCGGCTCGACGGAAATCCTGACCGAAATTCTCGACCCCTCGAAAGCCATCAACGAGAAGTTTCAGTCGACCACCTACGTGCTGGCCTCGGGCCGCACCATCACGGGCCTGAAGGTTTCCGAATCGCCGGATTCGATCCACGTGATCGACAACCCGCTGGCCAAGGGCAAGCCGCTCGTCCTCCGCAAGGCCGACATCGACGAGGAGATCAAGTCCAAGCTGTCGCTCATGCCGAAGGGCCTGCTCGACAAACTCTCGCGCGAAGAAGTGCTCGACCTCATCGCCTATCTCATTGCCCGCGGCGATCGGCAGAACCCGATCTTCGCCCCCTCCCATCACGGCAACCACGGAGGCCGAAAAGAGTAGTGCTCCGTCAAAACGAAATCGGGGGTCATTTGGTAGCCCGACGTGTGAGCGAAGGAGTCGTTGCAGGCGCTTTCACGCTTACGCGTTGGGCTGGTAAGGCGACTCCAAATTGAGCCTTGAAGATGCAGTAGCTCAGTTCCGCCAACAAAGCCCGGGGCGGATCGCTTCGCCGATCCGCCCCGGCGTGTTTGCGCAGTCCCGAACATTCAACCCATTGCGTTCCGCTCCGGCCAATAAAGGTCGATTCGATCGAGGACGGCGGCCTGAATAAAGCTGCCTGTCCCCTTTGTTACGACCCGGGCTTGAGTCCTTCGCGGTCCGAGGTGGGCTGGATGCCGTCTCCGTTTTGGCGGGGAATTTGGTCGCTGAGGATGCGGTCGGCGTCCTCGGCGGAGAGGGCCATTTTCTTGGCTTCCTCGCCGAGGATGTTGAAGCGTTTGGCGACGAAGAAGAAGATGACGATGACGGCGAGGTTCATGCCGGCCAGCATGCCGAAGTATTGGCCGGGAGGCATGTCGGCGTAGAGGCGGCCGACGGGGGCGTTGAAAAACAGATTCGCGATGCCCACGGTGAGCAGCCAGAGAGCGGTGATGAAGCCCTTGG
>JBBQPM010000378.1:0-1974 GCA_038217425.1 Gemmatales bacterium | reverse complement strand
CTACGGCATCGACCAGGTCTTTCGGGTCGCCGACGCATCGGGTGCGTGGTCGGCCTAGCCGGCCGACGCGGCGATGGCGCGCATGTCGAGCGCGGGAGCCGAACTGCAGTCGGTGTTCGCACTCGGTGCCGAGCTGCAGGTCGACAGGAAGACCGACACCGCCACGGCGATGCTCGATCCCTTCGTCAACAACCTGCCGGAATACGGCTTCGTGCTCCAGAACTTCTGGAACAATGCCGGCGAGACACCCGTCGTCGCCGACCCGTTCGGCATGACCAACTGACACCCCCCGCACGGACGCGACCCGGGCTTCGGCCCGGGCTGCGATCCCATTCCAAGGAGCACGATCATGAACATCGCCATCATCGGAACCGGCAACATCGCACGGGGCTTGGCCCGGGTTCTGGGACCCACGCGCCACGGCGTCGTCGTGGCCGGGCGCGAACTGCAGGACGGGGCGGACCTCGCCGCGATCCTGTCGAAGGACGGCATCGCCGTTCAAGCAGCCTTCGAAGCCGACGCCGTCGTCTCCATCGATCATATCACCGCCGGCTACTACTCGATCCGGGCGCTGAACCCGTTCGGCATCGTGCCGATTGCACCTGCACGTCTGCCGGGCATCACTAAGATAAGATGCTTGAGGTGGCGGTATGACCCGCCCGCTCCGCCATATCGTCCTGCCGCATGGTCATGGCGCGCACGGCCGGGACCTTACCGGTTGGATCCGATCCAAAGCTCGCCCGCATCATCAGGCGACATCGCGCCGATCTCCAATCTGCCAAGGGACCGACCCTACATCGTGCCGCTGCCGGTAAGGGGGCTTCGATAATCCGACGCCCAGTCGCAGAAGCTTCCGGTATCCGTCACGGGACCGTCACGCGACGGTGGAACTGATCCGCTTGTTTCGTTCCGGACCAGAAGGTTTCCGACCATGTTCAAGACTCTCGCACTTACACTCGGCGCATCCCTCCTCGCGATGTCCGCCCAGGCTGCGACCATTCTCGACTCCCTTAGCGTGAACCGCGCCGCCTACGTCTTCCGCACCAACGAGGACGGCGTCCGCGCGTTCGCGCTGGACGGCCGCGTCTTCGGCCAGAGCTTCGTCCTCGACGCGGACACCGACAATCTCGACGTCGATGCTCTTCTCTCGACGTTCAACAACGGCGGGCGTCCCAACATCGACGTGAACGTGTCGCTACTGGCGGGCGCAGGTCTTGGCGGGACGACGCTGGGGTCGCAGAGCTTCGTCAGCGGTCCGGTAACGCGGCGCGACATCCTGCTCGCCTCCTTTGACTTCTCGTCCGCCGGCATGCTTTCCGCCGGTCAGTACACCGTCCGCTTCGCCGGCTTCGGCTCGCTCGGGACCGCCGACGTGCAGGACGGCGTCGGGCTGGACGCGGAGGGCATGGCCTTCGACGCGTCCGGGCCGTTCACTTTCGGCAGCAACCCGGCGCGCGATTTCGGGCTTCGCGTGACCGGCGACGTGGCGGTCGCTCCGGTGCCGCTGCCGGCGGGCCTCCCGCTCATCCTGACGGCGCTTGGCGCCTTCGGTCTGGTCCGGCGTCGCCGCGCCTGAACCGCGGAAGCGCGAAGGGCCGTTGCGAGGCGGCCCTTCGTTCATCGCATGGACGTCATCGACCTTTTCGATTCTGCTTCCGCATCTGCCGATCGATATGGGAGCATCCGAGCGTCATCCCATTGTCACCCCCATCCGTTATCGGATTTCGATGTCTTCAATAGACCTGCAGTCCGTCTCCCTCTCTTTCGGTGCCACCCGCGCCGTCGACCGCGTGACGATGTCGGTTCCGGCTCGGAGTTTCGTCGCCCTCCTCGGACCGTCCGGCTGTGGCAAGACCACGCTGCTACGCCTGCTCGCTGGGCTGGAGCGGCCGGATGCAGGCCGCATCGGGATGGACGGTCGGGTTGTTGCAGACGATGCCCGGTTCGTGCCGCCGCAGGACCGCGGGCTGGGCA
>JBBQPM010000377.1:0-2023 GCA_038217425.1 Gemmatales bacterium | reverse complement strand
ACGACGGCAAGCACGGCAACGATGGCGATCATGCGACGCATTGGGATCTCCTGGGGTATCGACGGTAACCGGGATGGCACTCGCGGACGCGTACTCATCGGCAGACGCCATGCCATTTTGCTATCTTACGTGCTTGCAAGGGGTTGCAGTTTCATCGTGACCACCTGATTTCGGCCGAGTGTCCTGCCAGAGGGTCACTGGTGTCCACATTCCGACGCACCGCTGTTCTTGCTCTCGTCGCACTCCTCACCGTTGGTGCCATCCTGCTGGGGCGCTGGCAACTGCGTCGCCTGGACGATCGCCGCGCGAGCAACGTCGAGCGGATTGCCGCCCTCGAGGCCGCACCGATCACGGTGGGCCCCGGCACCACGGAGGCCGACGCCGACGGCCGCCGTGTCCGCATGCAGGGCGAGTTCGACCCCACCGTTCAGGTGCTGCTGCGCGGGCGCGTGCACCGCTCGGCGCCGGGGCTTCACGTGGTGACGGCGTTCCGCGGCGAAGGTGGCGGGCCGATCGTATGGGTGTTGCGCGGCTTCGTGTACACCCCGGACGGCGCCACACCACCCACGACGATTCCACCCCCCGCTACCGGGACCGTCACCGTCGACGGAATTGCCTACAGGTTGCCTGAAACCGACAACGGGGGCCAGCCGATCGACGTCGGCGCGGATCGCACTTACCGACGTCTCGATCGTACCGCTCTGCATGCCCTCCTCCCCGCCGCGCTTGATCTCTACGTCATCGAATCCGGTGACGCAACCGGTCCTGGGCGCCTGCCCACCGCCGAGCCACCGGTGCTCGACGATGGGCCGCACCTGAGCTACGCGATACAGTGGTTCGGGATCGCCCTCGCAATCGCCGCCTTCGGCATCATCGTGGTGCGGCGAGACGGTCGCGCTCGGCCTCCACGCCCTTCAGCACCCTGAGAATGTTCCCGTTGGCGAGCTTCCGCAGGTCGTCATCCTTCCACCCGCGCTGGATCAACTCGGCGAAGAGGACCGGATAAGTCGAGACGTCGCCCATTCCCTCGGGCAACTCGCTCGTGCCGTCGTAGTCGCCACCCAGCCCGACATGATCGATCCCGGCCACCCGGCGGACGTGCTCGATGTGATCGGCAAGATCACCGACCGTCGCGTGCGGGCGGGCGTGGGTCGCACGCCAGGCCTGCATCGCGGCCCGCCGGCTCGTTGAATCGCCCGGGGCAGCAGCAATCCGCTGGCTCTCCATGCCCGCTGCCGCCGACCAGTCGCGCATCTGCTTCGAGATGAATCCGCCGACAAACGTCACCATCACGACGCCGCCGTTCTTCGGCATCCGCTTGAGGATGGAGTCGGGCACGTTGCGTGGCACGTCGGTGACCGCACGCGCGGACGAGTGCGAAAACATCACTGGCGCGGTCGTGATGTCGAGCGCATCCGACATGGAGCCGGGCGAGACGTGACTGAGATCAACGATCATCCCGATCCGGTTCATCTCGCGCACCACGTCACGTCCGAAATCGGTCAGGCCGCCGTGGCGCGCCACGTCCATCGCCGCATCCGCCCAGTCGAGCGTGACGTTGTGGGTGAGCGTCATGTAGCGCGCGCCGAGCGCGTAATACATCCGGAGCGCACCGAGAGAGTTCTCGATGGCATGGCCACCTTCCATCCCGATCAGCGACGCGATCTTCCCGTCACGACGCGCGTCTTCGATGTCGGCCACCGACGTGGCCAGCACGAACGCCTCCGGATACCTCGCGATCATCCGGCGGGCGATGTCGATCTGCTCGAGCTGCACCCTGGCGAACCCCGAATCGGCGATCTCGCCGGGGACGTAGACCGACCAGAACTGCACCCCGACCCCACCGGCGCGAAGTCGCGCGATGTCGGTCTGCCCGGGCGCAGGCGTGCGGAGATCATATCGGTCGACGTCCATCGCGGCCGACTGCCGGATTTCCCACGGCACGTCGTTGTGTCCATCAGCGATGAAGTTTTCGGCCAGGAACTTCTTCGCCTGCTTCATGGCATCATCGCGGGACATCCGT
>JBBQPM010000376.1:0-2026 GCA_038217425.1 Gemmatales bacterium | reverse complement strand
CGGCAGAACGGATGTGTCGACAAAGAACGTCTCGCTCGGCACGAAGGTGATTCGCGGATCGTCGGCAAGCCATGACGGGCGGTCCGAGTCGGTCGCGACAAAGATCCGCCGGATCCATGGTGCGTACATGTGGATCGAACGAAGCGCGTACTTCAACTCGTCGATCTGTCGGAACCGTGCCGCAGACGAGTCACCCTCGCCGACAACGTAATTCTGCATTCGCCTGGCGCGTTGTGCCTGAAACTCCGCCGACGAACCGTCGACCCAGGAGAAGACGATATCGATGTCGAAATTGATGTCCGACGCGTGATCAGCGAACATGTTCTCGATGGTCGGCCAGGTCTTACCAAAGCGCTCGACGGTTCCGCGTACGGCTTCGCTGGGGCGGATGCGACGACGAGTGAGCGAGTTCGCGACGGGTAGCAATATCTCCGTGGGCGAGAACGACCACAGTTCGATCTGGACCCCCGTCGAGGCGCCGTAGTGCAGGCTGCTGACGGGCTCCACGCGTGGCCGATACAGCCGGAAAATGCGGGCGTCGCGAGCTTCGGACAGCGTGCCATCGGCGACGAGCACGGCCTTGGTTCTTTTGACATCGACTGTTTTGGCGTAGAACGGCTCACGGAGGCAGGCGTCGACCAGCGCGGCTTCCAGCTCGAGGCGCGCCGACACGTCGATCGCTATCACGGGCCGCTCGTCGTTCCCGCGGACCAGGAGATACTTTATCGCGGCGGCGTCGAGCGCCTGCCGGATGAACATCAGATCTTCTACCATGGCCTGGTGGGGCGTGGTAGATGAGATCGACAGTGCGAATCGCCCGCCGAACGGCACAATGTCGGTACGGTCGGTCAGGCGAGCCACGGATTCGGGAGATTCCCCGGTCACCGGCTCGGCAAGGTCCTGTTCCGGAGGAATGAGGTAGATCTCATCGGGTGCTGACGTCGAGATAATGGTGACCCTTCCGGCGTTGGTGCGAGCCGAGGACCCCCGGAGCGTGTCTGTCAGTGTATATCCGACTGAGCCGGTGCAAAGCGCGTCGCGACGAGCAGGCCGGCAGCGACTCCCAGGGCGTCGAACAGGGCGTCGAAGGCGGAGCCGCTGCGGCCGAGCGGCAATATCGCTTGAAGGATCTCGGACGTGATCGCGAACGCGACGGTCCAGGCAACAGTGCGAATGGTCCCGATCGCGGCCACCCGTGACGAATACGCGAGGGCAGCGAAAAGCAAGAAGTGAACGATCTTGTCGCTGTGCGCGAACCCGCTGGGTACTCCCGACGCCGGGGTGAACAGAATGATTACGGCGGCGATCATCGAGAGTGCGAGCGGGAAGTAGAACTTCAGCGGTTGCGACACTGCACCCACTCTAGGCATGGCCTCCGGCCCCGTGTGTGCGTAGTAGGAGCCGGTACCTACTACGCACACACGGGTGGCGGAGCCACATCAATGAGGACTTTTCCCACTGCTCCGTTCTCGACGGCGTCGTGCGCAGCGGCGGTGTCCGCCAACGGGAATCGGTGAAGTGGCAGCCCAAATTCTTCGCCGACTTCGAGAGCTCCGGCGGCGGCGGCTGCGGAAACGTCCTCCTCGGCGGCCTTCAAGGCCTTGTCGCCGACGGTGTAGAGCAGGATGAATTGGTACCGAGCATTGGTCATCATGTTCGGCCGCACGTCGAGGGTGATCTCGTCGCCGCCGTTGTTGGCGTAGATCGCAATGGACGCCCGGGTGGACACCACCGCTGCGTTGAGGGCAGCATTCTGGCCGGGTGCTACTTCGACGACGAGATCCACGCCGTCCGGGGCGAAGGCACGGATTGCGGCGGCGGCGTCGCCAGTGGTGTAGTTCACGACGTGATGGGCTCCCGCAGCGGCGGCGAGAGCTGCCTTCTCTGGCCCACTCACCGTAGCCGCGACAGTTGCTCCAGCCCACCGCGCCAGCTGGATCGCGGCGTGTCCGACGGCACCCGCTCCGCCGGCAACCAGCACTGTCTTACCTTCCAGAGCGCCAGGGGCGAGTCGCGTCGGCCCGTC
>JBBQPM010000375.1:0-2061 GCA_038217425.1 Gemmatales bacterium | reverse complement strand
CGCCGCCGAACTCATTACCCAGGTCCGCAAAAGCGTGACCATCGACTGGACCTTGCGAGAAAGCGCCCGCGCGAAAATTCGCGTGATGGTCAAACGCATCTTGAACAAATACGGCTACCCGCCCGACTTACAAGAAGAAGCCGTGAAGACGGTGCTGCGGCAGGCTGAGTTGTTGTGTGCAGAGTGGGTTTGAAGGGCGGGGGGATCTGAAGTCCGCGTTAGCCTGCAGGCTATGGAGGGCGTCTTTCGCTGACGGCCGCACGAACCGTCATCCCACCGACCCAAAATCGTGCCACTTTTATTGGCACAATTCTCGTTATCGTGCCAATCTAGTGGCATGATACTCAGAATCGTGCCGCTTTTCGCGCCAGACGGCGCACCATGACGAGAGTGGAGCTCAGCCACCAGCTCCTCGATCTCCTGGCCGCCGCGCCGGATGGGCTTGGCATCGGGGCGCTTGTGGAGCGGCTCCCGGCGGCGAGCAAGCGGACCATCCAGCGAGAGCTGACCGATTTGATCGAAGCGCGGCGAGTCATCGCTGAGGGGCAGGCACGCGCACGACGATACAAGCTGGCGCCGATCATCGGCATCGTCGCCGAATCTGGCGTCGTACAGATCGTCGATGAAACCTACGTTCCCCTTTCCCCCTCCGGAGCGGAGGTGCGGGCGCTGGTACGCAGACCTCTGCATGAGCGAGCTCCGGTCGGATACCGGCGAGAGTTCCTCGACGCTTATCGCCCCGGGGCGTCGGCGTACCTCCCCGCGGAGGCGAAGGCACACCTGCGCAGGCTGGGGACCACCTCGGACGAGCAGCGCGCGGCAGGAACTTACGCGCGCAACATGCTCCAGCGTCTGCTCATCGACCTGGCCTGGGCGTCGTCCCGACTGGAAGGGAACACATATTCACTTCTCGATACCGAGAGACTGATCGCGCGGGGGCAGGCCGCAGAGGGAAAGGCGGCGTCCGAAACACAAATGATTCTCAACCACAAGGCGGCCATCGAATTTCTCGTTGACGCCACGGACGAGGCTGACATCCGCGCCATCACCATTCGCAACCTGCACGCCCTGCTCGCCGACAACCTGCTGGCCGACCCCGCCGCTGGAGGACGTCTTCGCTCGACGGCTGTCGCCATAGGCGGCTCGGTCTTCCTTCCGCTGGAATCAGCGCAGGCGATCGAAGAGTGCTTCGGGCAGGTACTGACGACGGCGCGCGCGATTGCCGACCCTTTCGAGCAGGCCTTCTTTATGATGGTGCATCTGCCCTACCTCCAGCCGTTCGACGACGTCAACAAGCGCGTTTCACGGCTCGCGGCCAACATTCCCTTCATCAAGCACAACCTCTGTCCTCTCTCCTTCGTCGATGTCCCGGAACGGGCCTACGTTGATGGCACGCTGGGGATTTACGAGCACAACCGGGTGGACCTGCTGCGCGACGTCTTCATCTGGGCCTATGAGCGTTCTTGCCAGCAATACGCAGCGGTCCGTCAGTCGCTTGGTGAGCCGGATCAATTCCGATTGCAATACCGACAGCAGCTCACGCATGTCGTCCAGGAGATCGTTCGGAAGCAATCGCGGCCAGACGAAGCCCTGCTCAGGGATGTGGCCGCGACCTCGAACGTTCCGCCGGAGCATCTGGACCATTTTGTTCGACTGGCCCAAAGCGAGCTTCAGTCCCTCCACGAAGGGAACTTCGCCCGTTACCGTCTACGCCCTTCTGAGTACCACGCCTGGGCGGCGCAGGCCCGCAGCCGAAAATAGGCGACGGCCACTTAAGCCCCCATTTTTGAGCCGGTGTCGGCACTTTGACAAAGCCCCCCTCGTTGCCCAGTCTCCCCCGCGCATGTACCGAAAAGACGCACCGCTCATCGTCCAGTCGGATGGCTCCTTGTTGTTGGAAGTCGCCTCGCCCGACGCGCCGGCCGCCCGCGATGCATTGGTTCCGTTTGCAGAGTTGGTAAAAAGCCCCGAGCACGTTCATACCTATCGCATCACCTCGCTGTCGTTGTGGAACGCTGCGGGCGCGGGGGTGAAGCTTGACGACGTGCTGGGCAGCCTTTC
>JBBQPM010000374.1:0-2072 GCA_038217425.1 Gemmatales bacterium | reverse complement strand
ACCGTTTATGAGGGATCGGCCGCTCCCCGCGGCCAATGTCCCCGCGGCGGCGGCAGCGCCATTCCTCAGCCGCGTTCCTTTGATGCTTCAGGAGCTTCCAACATGCGTACGTTTGCTCTGACGATGGTCTGCGCGACGGCGGTCCTCGGCCTCGGCGCCGACTCAGCCTCCGCCATCGCCCCCTTCCAGGTGGAGTTCTACAAGCTCTATCTCACTGACCATCCAGACGAGGAGTTCGTTTCCTACGTCAAGAAGGAAGCCAAGTGCAACATTTGTCACCAAGGCAAAAAGCCTGGCCCCCATCACAACGCTTACGGCATCCATTTGGTTGAGTTGCTCGACGCCAAGACCGACAAGAAGGACAAAGAGAAGATCAAAGCCGCGCTGATCGAGGTCGCTGCCATGCATAGCGACCCCGACGACGACAAGAGCCCAACCTACGGCGAGCTCATTGCCGACAGCAAGCTTCCGGGGGGCGACCTCGAGAAGTCGAAAGAAGAGCCGAAGGACGAAGAGAAGAAGTAAATCGTCTCTCGCATGACAACTTGAAAACGACCCAGCAAGGGTGTAGTCGCTCCGGCGGTTGCACCCTTGTTTCTATTCGTGCCAGTCTTTCTCTAGATGTATATGCTGCGGAGCCGGGGGCTAAAACGTTGCAACTACCCGTACGTTCATTTGACTGGCGCCGCGATCATCGCCGGAGCCACGCCCGCCTGCCGGCTTGTCTTTAACGTCGCCGACATCAACACCACGGTGACGACCAGCAGCACGCATGCACGACCGAGCTGCCGGCGCTCCATGTCGCCCCACGCAATCGCCGTGAGCGATTGCATCACCCCCAGCGCCACCCAAACTCCCAGCGCGAGGCTCGCCGTCGCGAGCCAATCGTCGCCCAGCATCGACTGTTGCGCTGCTTCGTCGCTTGCCAGCAAGAGCCAGATGCCGACCGGAACTTGCAGCAGCGTCGCGCCGAGCGCGAAGCCGGCCAAGCGGCGTGAGATCAACCCATTAGTCGTCGCGACGTCGTTGCTGTCGCTGGGGCCCTGGATTCGCCTGTAGCAAGCCGACGCCGCGACGCAACCAACGGCGACCGACGCTAGGCCGAAGTGAAGCCACAGCGACAGTACCTCTGGCCTCGCCCAGAGACGCAATAAAGTCCGGCGATTGATCACCTCCTCGGCCGCCCAACCCGGGTCGGCCGCCAACTCGCCCAGTACCGCCATCAACGGCGGAAAGTGGTAGAGCAAGTTGGTCGCCGCCAGTAGCGCCAGCGCCCACGTCGTCCGCCGCCAGCCTGGGAGTTTAACGCACCCGTAGAGACACGCCGCCGAGAACAATATCTCTGCTCCTGCGAACCAATAGGCATCCGCCGGAAATCGCGCCAGCGCCGCCCGCATGCCCACGCTCGGTGCGACGAACAGGAGGCCGCCGACGGCCGCGCCGCAAGCTAGAGCCGCCAAGGAAAGCTTGAAGACGGCGGTGGCGCCTGCTTCCCGCCGCAGCGTCTCGCTAGCGCGTCGTCCGCGCAGCCACGCCCCCGCCAGCGGGGCGAACGACGCCACGTTCATCGACAGCAAGTGAACTGCCAACAACAGAATAATCGCCAACTGCAGCACGGTCCGCTCCAGAGAAAACGCCCATTGTAATCAGGGCGCCGAGTCGGAGCGTAGGGCGATCTCCAGCGAGAGCGGGTTTCACGTGTCGGCATCGCTTTGTGCAATCGCAAGACCTGTTTTTTTGTCGACGTTGGCGAAAGCTCGAAAGTTAGAAGCGGAGGGCATAAGCTCGTGGAGATCAACGGCCAGTTGACGCTCGCCGAACCGAAGACCTCCAAGAGTCGGCGGCGGATCGAACTGCCCAAGAGCGTTGTCGCCGCCCTGCGACGCCACCGGGGGCAGTTGATCGAGGAAGGGTTCGGCGACGGTCCGTGGGTCTTCTGCAATTCGACCGGCGGGCCGCTGCGGCGGAGCCATTTTCACACCAACGTCTTCAAGCCTCTATTGATATGCGCTGGGCTTGAACCGATCCGATTCCATGACCTTCGCCACACGTCGGCCACTCTGTTACTCACG
>JBBQPM010000373.1:0-2126 GCA_038217425.1 Gemmatales bacterium | reverse complement strand
CTGCGGCGCGGTTTGATCGCGAAGTACAAGAAGGAAAAACGGTTCCCGCCGTCGGAGCCGTTCTATTCCGTGAAGAAGGAGATCGAGCAGACGGAACTGTTTCGATTTCTGCGCCAGATGCCCAAGGGAGGCGTGCTTCATCTGCACACTTCATCGACCGCGCCGGCCAGCTGGCTCGTCGATCACGGCATTCGCGAACCGCACTGCTACGTCTGCTGGCCGGACGATCGAGGCAAATCGCTGAAGGGGCAGATCGGCTTCTTTCGGGCCGACAAGGCGCCCGAGGGCTATCGGGCCGTTTCGGATTTGATCGCCGCGGACGCCGCCTTTCCGGAAAAGCTGAAGTCGCTTCTCACCATCAACGCCGACGATGCCGGCCGAACGAATCTGCAGATCTGGTCGAAATTCAACGACGTCTTTCAGCGCACCGATGGCCCTCAGGGCTTCGCGACGTACCAACCGATGTTCGCCAAGTACTACGAAGCCGCCTTTCGGACGCTGCTCGCCGACAAGATCTTTTACGTCGAACTGCGAGCCGGTTTCGATGCCATGTACGATCTCGACGGCGGCCACTACGACGCCAAGAAAGTGGCCGAGATCTTCTGGGAAGTCCGCAACAAGATCCGCAAGGATCACAAGGATTTCGACCTGAAGCTGATCTATTCCGGCTACCGCGGCGGCTCCAATAAGGAAGTCTGGAAAGACCTCACCGCCGCCATCGAACTGCGGAAGATCTGGGCCGACAAGAATTTCATCATCGGCTTCGATCTCGTCGGCGAAGAGGATGCGGGGCACACGACGGAGTTCTTCCTGCCCGATTGGTTGCGTCTCAAACGCGAACTGGCGGCGCAGAAGACCACCCTGCCCTTCTACTTTCACGACGGCGAAAGCGACTGGCCCAGCGACAAGAACCTCTACGACGCCTACCTCCTCGGGAGCAAACGGCTGGGACACGGCTTCAACCTCTTCCGCTTTCCCGTGCTGGAGCAGAACCTCAAAAAGCACGGCATCGCCGTGGAGGTCTGTCCGATCAGCAATCAACTGCTGCGCTACGTCAGCGACTTGCGCATGCACCCGGCCGACGGCTACCTGCGCCGCGGAGTGCCGTGCGTGCTGAGCAACGACGATCCGGGCATTCTCGGCAACGACGGCCTCTCCTACGATTTCTGGGTGGCGACGCTCGCCTGGGAACTCGACCTTCGCGCCCTGAAGCAACTCGCCATGAATTCGCTTCGTTTCAGCGGCATGACCGACGCCGAAAAGCAAACGGCTCTCGCCGCCTGGCAGGGGCAATGGGACGCTTGGGTGGGCGAACATCAAGCGAACGGCAGATAATCATTTACCCGTAGTTCAGAAACACGCGCCGCGGGTGGAGTCGTCGTTCGCTCCGCGACGTTCCCGAAGTCGTTTGTTCGCCGAAGTCAACGTTCGTTCGCGGAGCGAACGACGACAAAGACGGTGAAGGCCATCGGTCACTTGCCGATGCAGTACAAATTGCGTTCGCCGCGAATGTAAAGGCGGCCGCCGGCGACCGCGGGAGTGGCGCGGACGACCTCGCCCAGTTCATTGCTGGCGAGCAGTTTGTAGTTGGGTTCGGCGGCGAAGACGTAGACCGTGCCCGCGGCGCTGGCGGCGTAGATTTTGCCGCCGATCAGCAGCGGCGAGGCGTGGAAGCCCGAATCGTCCAGTCGCTCGAACCAGACGCGTTTTCCCGTTCGGGCATGGGTGCAGCCGGCGTAACCGGTGTCGTTGACGAAGTAGAAATGCTCGCCGTGGGCCAGGGGGCTGGAGACGTAGGGAAACTCCTTACGATTCTCCCAGAGACGTTTCGTCTCGTTTTCCGTTCCCGTGGGCAGGGCCAGGCCGATGGCGAAGCGGCCGCCGTCGCCGCCGCTCGTCACGCACAGGATGTCGCCGAGCAGGGCCGGCGACGCCACGGTCCGCATCGGAGCTTTGCCGCCGCCTTCCTGCCAGCGTTTGGCCTCCCACAGTTTCTTGCCCGTGGCGAGGTCGTAGCCAGTGACGGCCGTGGTGCTGGTGACAACCAGTTCCGGTTCGCTGACGCCTGGTCTATGCCGCAAGAACGGCGCGGAGTAGCAGGTTCGCTCGGCTTCGCGCTCGGCCGC
>JBBQPM010000372.1:0-2145 GCA_038217425.1 Gemmatales bacterium | reverse complement strand
CGACAAGACCAATTCCTTCAGAGGTCGACCCGTTTTCATCGCTATTCTCCAGCCGAATGTCGCGTTTCACATAGAGACGCAGCTGGAGACAGACTTATTCAACGAATTTCTAACTCAGGACACTAGTTAAAGATGAGAGGCCCCTTTCCTTCTTGGAGTAACCTCATGCACCTGGAAATGCGTCCGCTGAATCAGATCCAGCCCTACGCCAACAACCCCCGGCTCAACGACAACGCCGTGGACGCCGTCGCGGCCTCCATCCGCGAGTTCGGCTTTCGCCAACCAATCGTCGTGGACGAAGACGGCGTCGTCATCGTCGGCCACACGCGGTTCAAAGCGGCGGAGCGCCTGGGGTTGGTCGAAGTCCCCGTGCACGTCGCCACGGGCCTGACGCCGGCCCAGACCAAGGCCTACCGCATCGCCGATAACCAAACTGCCCGGCTTTCGGAATGGGACAGCGAGAAACTGGTGGCCGAACTCATCGAGCTGCAGAAGCTCGACTTCAACCTGGACCTCACTGGTTTCACGCCCGAGGAGCTGACGGGGATACTGGCGCCCTCGACGCCGGAGGGACTGGTCGATCCCGATGCGGTGCCCGAGCCGCCCGACGCGGCCATCACTCAGCCCGGAGATCTTTGGGTTCTTGGCTCGCATCGCCTGCTCTGCGGCGACTCGAGCAAACCCGCCGACGTCGATCGCCTTCTGGACGGCGCCGCGATTCATCTGGTCAACACCGATCCGCCCTACAACGTGAAGGTCGAGCCGCGCAGCAACAACGCCATCGCCGCCGGCCTCAGCTCGTTCGCACCCTCCACGCATCACCAAAAGCTGGACGTCGCACGCCATCCGGAGAAGGCGCAGCCGACCACCAAGAAAATGCGGGCCAAGGATCGCCCGCTGGCAAACGACTTCGTTACCGACGGCGAGTTCGACCGACTCCTCGCCGCTTGGTTCGGCAACATGGCTCGCGTGCTGCTGCCCGGTCGCGGCTTCTACATCTGGGGCGGGTATGCGAACCTGGGAAACTATCCGCCCGTGTTGAAAGCGAATGGCCTCTACTTCTCGCAATCGATTGTGTGGGATAAGGAACACCCCGTTTTGACGCGTAAAGACTTCATGGGGTGCTTCGAACTCGCCTTTTACGGCTGGAAGGAGGGCGCCGCCCACAAGTACTTCGGACCGAACAACGCCCTCGATCTGTGGCACGTCAAGAAGGTGAATCCGCAAAGCATGGTGCACTTGACCGAGAAGCCGGTGGAGCTTGCCAGGCGCGCGCTGGAGTATTCGTCGCACCCCGGCGAGAACGTACTCGACCTGTTCGGCGGCTCCGGATCGACGCTGATGGCCGCGGAGCAAACGGGTCGCAAGGCCTTTCTCATGGAACTGGACATGCCCTACTGCGACGTCATCGTCCAGCGCTGGGAGACCTTCACCGGCAAAAAGGCCGAACGCATCCCCGCCAGCGGCACGACGTCGGCCCCAGTCACGACGGCAGCGGCCAGTTGTGCGTAGCGTCCGCCAACGAGAGACGCCCCGCGTGGGGCGTCGTGGGCGATCCGGGGCGAAGCGAGGGGCGATCAATGGTTGAGGGTGAAATGACCGCGCTCGGCTTTCTGGAAACGGGACGTGCTTCCCTTGGTTTTGACCTCGCGCGCAATCGCGGCGTACAGCGTCGCCTGCGGGGTCAGGCCGTTGGGCGAGGTCCAGTAGCTATTGGTCGTCATGGCGTCGATCATTTGCGTGCAGTTCATGGGCACGCCCGCCTCAGCCAGCACTTTGGCGGCTGCGTCGAGAGCGCTCAGCTTCCGGACCTTGGCCTCTTGGGCGGGCATTCGGATTACCATTGGGGTCGTCGCTGTCGTCGGCGGCGCTTCCTTGGTTTCCTCGCTGGCCTTCTTGGCGTCCTGGGGCAACTCCCCCAGTACCAACGCGGGTGGCATACCCTTCAGAGCGGCCGCGGGCTTTTTGGTTTTGGTCTTCAGGGCCTTCTTGTCGGACATAGTCGTGCTCCTGATTCGAGGTTCGCGCTCGCGCCGCAAACCGATGCGGACGCTCTGAGCGCACCAGCACAGTTACCTCGCTTCGGCGACGACATCCAGGCGATTCTCAGCGATTTTCAGGGATTGTGTAGGTTTTGGAACGAGA
>JBBQPM010000371.1:0-2186 GCA_038217425.1 Gemmatales bacterium | reverse complement strand
AGGTGAACAGCGTGGCCGGGCAATTGGACGGAACGCTGCGGGACATTGACGACACGCTCAGCCTCTTCATCCGCATCTTGTCGAAGGGCGGCGATGGCAAGCGTCATGTGGTCCAAACCGTTCTCCAAAAGCTTGCCGCCGATCAAGGCCCCGCGCTCGGCGTCGTCAGCGCCATTGCCGATCCCATCGCCAGCGAACTGTTAAAGGAACTCGAACCGACCCTCGCGAAAGTCGAAGACCGGCTCAATGAGGTGCAAGGCGAACTCCGCAAGGTGCGCGGGCAACTGGACGGAGCAACGGGTGACTTCAGCAAGGCGCTCGGCACCGTCACCGGCAACGTCGGTGCCCTGAATGACTACATGCGCATCGCCGGTTCCAGCATGTCGAACCTGATGGCCAGCGCCGTCACTCCGGCGCGCGACTACTTCACCGCAAATCCCGCCGCTGCCAAGCAGGCCATCCGCGAGCGGCTCATCGTGGCGTTCCCCTCCTCGCAGATGCCGTCGAAGTATCAGCAGACCTTCAAACAGTTCCTTTACGACGACGACGCGATCGTCAATCAGCTTACCGAAACGTTGTTCCAGCAGATCAATGAATCGATTCGCAAGGCCATCGATTCGACGAGCGAAATTTTCTCCGCGATGAAGGGGGTCGGCCTGATGAGCAGTTCGCTCGGCTCGGCCAAGATTCGCGGTGCACCGACCTTCAACGGCGATGCGCTCAAGAAAATCCGGCTCGACGCCAAGGTGAAGATGAAGCTGCCCGACGATCTCGACTTCAACGCTTACATGCAGATCTCGGAACTGGATTCGCAGTCCGTGCCGCTGGATTGCATTCCGTCCGGCGCTCCAGCCGCGGAAATCATCATTGGCGCGGCGGACGTGCCGTTGAAATGGCCGGGCGTCAGCGCCACCGGCGTGCCGTTGACCCTGACCATCGAGGCGCGCTGGACGCAGCAGAGCGGCACGGTCATCGGCGTCGGCGGACTGATCCTCATCAAGGGCGAGGCCGGCTTCAAGGGCTGCACGGTGAAGGCCATCGGCGCGACGCTCGCCGTCGGCGAACTCGAGGCTTACTTCGCGGCGAAGGCGGCGGGGACCATCCTTATTCTGGGCGTGCCGGTGGATGTTCAAGCCGGGCTGTTCGCCGGCAAAGCCTGCACTCTCACACCCATCCTCTTTGTTGATCCGGAAGCCGACAAAGTGCTCGGCAGCCCACTGGGCTTCACCGGTGTCTATGTGCAGTTCGGCGGCGGCCTGTCGCTCTCGGAAATTCTCTTCGGCGTCTCGAACTGTTTCCTCGATGCGAACGCCACGGTCTCGACGGCGGTGTTCTATGAGGCCGGTCCCAGCTCGGGGAAACTTGGGATGCGCCAGAAGGTCGCGCTTGATCTGAGCCTGCTCTGCCTGATCGAAGGTCACGCGGATCTCACGATGTTCGCCTCGGCGGCGTTCGGCCCGGCTGGCTACGTGCTGATTCTCGGCGGCGAAGCCAACGTGTGCGGCGAACTCGGCTACTGCCCGTTCTGCATCGAGGGCTGCGTCGGCGTGGCCATCCGGGGCGAAGTGCGCGACGGCGAAATTGATTACCACCTGGACTGATGATGAATCTTTTAGAAACCAAGACAACGGAGCGCCGAGCATTGCTCGGCAGGATGGGCGCGCGAGGCTGCCGAGCAATGCTCGGCACTCCAAAATGGTTCACGACGCGTTCGATTGTTCTCCTGCTCCTGTGCGTTTTGTTTGCGCCCGCCGTTCGCGCCCAGGCTCCGCTGGGCGATCTCGTCTTCTCTGTCGGCACGACCATCCGCAACGCTGGCAACCAGGACTGGTCGTTCGTGCTCGTCGGCGCGGTCGAACCCGCGCTGCTCAGCGGCAAACGCTTCGCGGTCTATGGCAAGCTGGGAGATCCTTCGAGCGCGGCCAGCTACTCGCTGCGTGGAACGATCTTCCGCCAGACCGAAGCCGGCGCGATCAACACGTTACTCACCCAGTCCGTCTCGCTCGGCCAGAATCTCAGCACGTTGTCGGACGCGTTGAACACTTTCCTCCGCGGCGTGCCGGGCATCACCAACCAGCCGCTCACGCAAAAAGTCATCACCCTGTTTCAACGAGCCGAAACGGACGCGACGACGAGGGCTGCGCTCGCGTTGCTCACGGTTTCCAATCCCGGACTTCGCCTCTGCT
>JBBQPM010000370.1:0-2206 GCA_038217425.1 Gemmatales bacterium | reverse complement strand
CAGGCCGGCGACGATCATGAGCGTCACCCCCGCCATTACCAAGAGCATGATCGGTTCGAGCAGCTTGACGAAAAGATCGAGTTGCCGACCCGTACGCTTCTCCATGCCGTTGGCGATGTCGAGCAAAACCTTCTCGAGTTGATTCGCCTCCTCGGCGACGGCGACCATCTCGACAACTTCGACGGGAAAGTACTTGCAGGCGCGCAGCGGGGCGGCGAGCGTGTTCCCCGCGGTCACGTTCTCGGCCGCCTTTTCGATCGCCTCAGAGATAACGCGGTTGCCGGTCGAATCCTTTGAAATCCGAAGCGCCTGCAAGATGGGGATGCCGTTATGCAGCAGAGTCCCCAGGATGCGCGTGAAACGCGAGATCGCGAAGCTGAGATAAACCTTGCCGACCAGGGGCGTCTTGAGCCGAATGGCGTCGAGTCGGTAGCGTCCCGACTCCGTGCTCGCCCAGGCGGCAAAGGCGAGGTACAGGCCCACGACGGCGCCCGCCATGATGTACCAGTAAGCGATCAGAAAGTGGCTGAAGCCGACGAGTCCCTTGGTCAGCGAGGGGAGTTCGCCTTTCTCGTCGAGTTTGACGAAGATCGGCTCGAACTTGGGGACGAACACGATGACCAGGACGAGCAGCACGATGACGCCCATGAGGGCCAAGAACGTGGGATACGCCATCGCTCCTACGACCTTGCCTTTAAGGTCTTCCTGATTCTCGGTGAAGATGGCGATGCGTTCGAGAACGTCCTCGAGGAACCCGCCTTCTTGCCCCGCGTGGACCATGCTGACGGCAAGCTCCGTGAACGTCTTGGGGTGGCGGCGCATGGCGTCGGCCAAGCTAACGCCGTCGGCGACCTTGGCGTGGACGTCGCGCAGCACTTCGCCGAGCACCGGTTGCGACGCCTGTTTTTGCAAGAGATCCAAACAGCGCAGCAGCGGCACCCCCGCGCGCAGGAGGTCCGCGAGTTGACTGTAACACGTGGCCATGGTCCGCGTGTTGACGCGGCGCGTCGTCATAATGGCGACGGCGCCCTTGGCGGCGATCTCGATGCGGAGCGGAAACAGCCCGCGACCGTCGAGGATCGATTGCGCTTCGTGTTCGCTCCCGGCCGTCAGCGTCCCGGAGCTGCGTTCGCCGCTGCTGGCCATCGCGTCGTAGGTGAATTCTGGCATTGCGTTAATTCTCCGGATCGATGCCGAGAGCGCGGAGCTTCGCGGCGAGCTGATCGGCTTTGGCCGTGGCCTGCTCGGCCTTCGCGACCGCTCGATCGCGTTCCGAAGCAATCTGGTCGGCCTTCGCGGCGAACGTATCGCGTTCCGCGAGCGCGACTTCCTTTTCCGCCTGAATCGCCTGGACCTGCGCTACCTTCTGTTCGCGATCCAGAATAATTGCGTTCATTGCCTCGAACGGGCGCCCGTCGGGGAGGTAGGCCTGCCAGCCCTTATCCTCCAGTTGAAAGCGCACTCCTAGCCGCGGACTGGTCCAGCCGTTCATCGTCGGAATTCGCTTCAGGCTCCCTTGGGCGCGGACGTAGCCCGACCAATCGTCTTCGATCGGTTCGTAGATATAGAACTCTTCGACGCCATAGGTGTCGTAAAATGCGAGCTTTTGCACCATGTGCGCCCGCGAGTTGCTCGGCGAGATCATCTCGAAGACGACCTGCGGGGCGACGCCGTCTTCTTTCCATTGATTGTACGAGCGCCGTTTGTGCCGCGGTCGGCCGAACATGACGAAGACGTCCGGTGCAATGACGATCTTCGGATTCCCTTCGACGGGATACCAGAACATATCGCCGGCCACGTAAACGTCCCGGTCCGCAAAATGGTGGTCGAGAATCAGCTTCCACTGGACGATCGCATCGAACTGCCAATCGTTCTCGGCCATGGGCAAGCCGTCGCTTTCGGGGTAGTCGATTTCTTGGGGATCGACCGAAGCAGCGGGTTTCATGAGAACCTCCTCGTGCCGCCATTGTACCGTAATCCGCCCCATTCGCACCAGATCCGTCGGCGACGGACTATCAGCGGGGCGCGCCAATCCTTTCCGGCACTCATGCGGCATTCCAGTATGCGGCCCATTGGCTGCTGTAGTTGAGGCAGCAGAGTTCGCCCATTTTGTTGGCGTTCTCCACCTTCCAACGGGCGCCCGTCTGTTTCAATCGCTTGCCGATCAGGTTTTTGGCGGCCCCTTCCACCATGCCGCTGCCGATGC
>JBBQPM010000369.1:0-2264 GCA_038217425.1 Gemmatales bacterium | reverse complement strand
GATCTGTGGTGGAAGAACGCCGTCATCTATTGCCTCGACGTTCAAACCTTCGCCGACTCCGACGGGGATGGCGTGGGCGATTTCAACGGCCTCACCGAACGTGTCGACTATCTGGCTGGTCTGGGTGTCACCTGCGTGTGGCTCATGCCGTTCTACTGCACCGCGGACCTCGACGATGGCTACGACATCTCCGATCACTACGCCATCGATCCCCGGCTCGGAACCTTTGGCGACTTCACCGAATTCATGACGGTGGCGACCGACCGGGGCCTGCGGGTGATCGCGGATCTCGTCGTCAATCACACATCGGATCAACACCGATGGTTCCAGCAAGCACGCCAGAGCCGCGACTCGGAATTTCGCGACTTCTACGTGTGGCAGGACTCCGTGCCGGATTCCGGCCCAACTGGCGTGGTCTTTCCCGGCAAGCAGGAAGCCGTGTGGACCTACGACACCTCGGCCGGTCAGTACTACCTGCACCGCTTCTACCGACACCAGCCCGATCTCAACGTGGCCGAAGAGCGGGTGCGCGACGAGATCCGCAAGATGATCGGCTTCTGGATGGCCCAAGGCCTCTCCGGGTTCCGAGTCGACGCCGTGCCGTTTTTCCTCGAGACCGCAGGAATCGACCAGGCAATGGAACTCGCCCCGCATGACTATTTGCGGGACCTGCGCGCCTTTGTCGACCGTCGCCGAGGCGATGCGGCGTTGCTCGGTGAGGTGAACTTGCCCGCCGAACAACAACGCGAGTTCTTCGGCGACGAAGACGGTGACGAACTGAACATGCTCTTCGACTTCTTAGGGATGCAGGCCACGTACCTGGCGTTGGCGCGCGGTCTCGCCACGCCGGTGGCCGATTCGCTGCGGAACCGCCCCGACGTGCCGGACGAGTCGGCGTTCGCTTCGTTCCTACGCAACCACGACGAACTCACGCTCGACAAGCTCACCGACCGCGAACGACAGGAGGTCTTTGATGCCTTCGGTCCCGACCCCGACATGCAGATCTACGGGCGAGGGCTGCGGCGAAGACTCCCGCCGATGTTCGGCGGTCATCCTCATCGCATCCGCATGTCCTTCAGCCTGATGTTTTCGATGCCTGGGGCGCCGTCGCTGTTCTACGGCGAGGAAATCGGAATGGGCGAGAACCTCAACATCGAAGGCCGCCTGGCGGTCCGCACGCCCATGCAGTGGGACGCCGGGCCGGTTGCAGGTTTCACCAGCGCCCCCGCCGATGCGCTCACTCGCCCGGTGCCGGAGGGCGATTACAGTCCGGACCGTGTCAACGTCGCCTCCCAGCGCATGGACGAGACGTCATTGCTCAACTGGTTCGAGCGCCTGATCCGACTGCGCAAGGAGCTGCCGGAGGTGGGCTGGGGCGCCTGCCAGGTGCTCGACGTCGACGACGAAATCCTGGCGTTGCGTTTCGACTGGGAGGGGCGCCGCCTGGTCACCGTGCACAACTTTTCCGGACACAAGGCAACGGCTCGATTCGCGATCGAAGACGCATCTCGGCTGGACGATCTCTTCGGCACGGCGAAACCGGCCGCGGTGCGCAAACAAACGGCACGCGTGGAGCTCCCGGCATACGGCTACCGCTGGCTGCGACTGGTCTCCTGACGACGTACCTGAGCCTCCCAAGGCTCGAGTCGCACCGGACCGGCTCCGAGCACCGCCGGCTGGTCGATGTTCGCGATGACCACCTCGCTGCGCTCCCAAAACCCGGCCTGGGGCAGGTCGATGACTGCCCGAGCTCCGGAGACGTTCACCAAGACGAGGAGCTCCTCGTCCTGGTAGTACCGCGTGAAACCGTAGACCTGCTCATGGTCGGGGAGAACCATCGTGAAGTCGCCGTGGGCGATGACCGGCAGCTCATGCCGCAGCGCGATGAGGCGCCGATACGTGGCGAACACCGAGCTGGGATCAGACCGCTGCGCGGCGGCGTTCACGGAGACATGGTCGGGGTTGACCGGCATCCACGGCTGGGCCTCGGAGAAACCGGCATGTAAACCGCCGGTCCACTGCATGGGCGTACGGGCGTTGTCGCGCACCCCCGAACGCATCGACTCGAGTACCTCCGCCGCGTTTCGCCCCTCGTCCAGGGCATCGCGGAGATGGTTCAGCGAGTGGATGTCGCGCAACTCGGCCGGTGAACTGAACGGATAGTTGGCCATCCCCAATTCCTGACCCTGGTAGATGTACGGCGTCCCACGGTGCAGGTGCAACAAGATGGCGAGCGCCTTCGCTGAGCGCGTTCGATGCTCGCC
>JBBQPM010000368.1:0-2377 GCA_038217425.1 Gemmatales bacterium | reverse complement strand
GGCATCCCCTACAGCAACGACATGACCATTGATCCCGTCAGCGCCAAGTTCGCCAAGGATGTCGTCTTTCGCGATGGCAAGACGGAGGCGATCGTCCGCGGCGAAAAGGGGATTCCCGGCAAGGTGCCCCTCATGCGCGGCGAGCTTGTGATCGAGTACCCCGTCGATCAATCGACGCTGACGAAGCGTTATACCGAAGAGGCGGTTCGCTTCATTCAGGAGAATAAGGAGAAGCCGTTCTTCCTCTACCTGCCGCACACGATGCCGCACGTGCCGCTGTATGTCTCGGCAAATTTCAAGGGACGTACCCAGACCCGTTTCGACGACGTGATGGAGGAACTCGATGACTCCGTTGGCGCGGTGCTCAAGGCGGTCAAGGACAACGGTATCGACGAGAAGACGCTGGTGCTGTTCACCTCCGACAACGGCGCCCATCAGGGCTCGTCCCTGCCTCTGCGCGGCAGGAAAGCAACGATGTATGAGGGAGGCTTCCGCGTGCCGTGCATCGCCCGCTGGCCGGGCAAAATCGCGGCCGGCGGCGTTACCGACGAGATGGCCGCCACCGTCGATCTGCTGCCCACCTTCGCCAAGCTCGCCGGCGGCGCCGCCCCCGACGATCGCCCCATCGACGGCAAAGACATCGGCCCTCTCCTGCTCACCGCCCAAGCGAAAACTCCCCACGAATACTATCTCTTCCCGCATGCCAATGGAGCCCTCCGCGGCGGTAACTGGAAATTCTATCCCTGGCCCGAAGTCGTGGGCAAGAACGAAAAAGCCTATCCCAAAAAAGGCATGCAACTCTATGACCTGGCGACGGATCTCAGCGAAACGAAGAACGTGGCCGCGATGCACCCCGAGGTGACGCAGCGTCTTTTCGCGGTCTATCAACGGATGACGGACGATTTGAAGAAGAATAAATTGGCCCAGGGGAGCAAGTGAGGCGTAAGCGCGATTCGCGAACGGCTTTACTCAAAAGGTTGTTACCGAATTTTCTTCTCTTAACACGGGAAGCCAGATATCAACCCTCCCCGATAGATGGCGAGTCACTCAGCAACCGACATTGTGACGACCGACGCTCCGATCGTGCGGCTCAGCCGCATGCCGGTCGAGGTCATTCATCAGTTCGCCAAAGCTGCCGCACCGTTTGAGCGCGTCGAACAGGGACAATTTTCAGTCGTGGTTGCCCAAGCGGAGCCATGGGCGAGAACCTAATGAGAGAGGTCAGCAAGTGATGCGAGCGAACGTGGCGTTGATCCTGTTGCTGCCCCTGGGAGGATTGTCGGCCAGCCGTGCGCAGGTTCCTCCGGAAAAGGCGAGCCTGGAGACTGCCGCCGATCTGCGTGTTCAGGTGTTCGCGCATGAGCCGCAGCTTGCCTGCCCGACCGCCTTCGACATCGACGAATACGGACGGGTGTGGGTCGTCGAGGGAGTCAACTATCGCAAGGCGGCGGGGGCGAAAACGAAGGAGCCGCCCTACTATCTCACGCCGTTCCGCAAGACAGGCGATCGCGTTGTGGTCCTCGAAGACGCCGATGGCGACGGCAAGGCGGACAAAACGCGCGTCTTTGCCGAAGGTCTAGACATCACGGCGCCGAAGGGCTTTGCTGTCATCGGCGATTGCGTCTGGTTTTCGCAGTCGCCAAATATCTTCACCATCGCCATCAAGCCAGACGGGAGCGCCGGCAAGAAGGAGAGCGTGCTCACCGGCTTTGGCGGCGTCCATGGCGATCATTCCGTGCACAGCGTGACGCTTGGCCCCGACGGCCGACTCTATGGTTGCTTCGGCGACACCGGTTGCGATACGAAGTTCCCCGACGGCCGGCGGCTCGTCACCAACGGCAAGCCCTGGCGCGGCGGCTGTATCTTTCGCATGAATCACGACTTGACCGGGGCCGAGATCATTGCCCACAACTTCCGAAACGGCTATGAAGTCGCGGTCGATTCCTTCGGCAATGCCTACATGTCCGACAATGACGAGGATGACGGCAATCAATTCTGCCGGCTCGTCCATGTCATGGAAGGCGGCAACTACGGCTGGCAGCCGTATCAGAAAGGGTTCGACTGGAACCTGGAGTCGCCGGGCGTGGCGCCGATCCTGATGCGCACCGGCGCCGGCGCTCCCGCGGGACTTTGCGTTTACGAGGGGAAGCTCTTGCCGGAACGCTATCGCGGCATGCCGATCCTGGCCGAGTGCGGCGCGAGCTGGGTCGGCGGATTTCGCTTAACTCCCCACGGGGCGGGATATCGCGTCCCTGGCTCGGCCGTTGACAACCCGTATGAGATCCGTCTGCCGGACAAAGTGCTGTCCTCGTCGGATCGCTGGTTTCGGCCCAGCGACGTCGCGGTGGCGCCCGATGGATCGCTGTTCGTCGCCGAC
>JBBQPM010000367.1:0-2532 GCA_038217425.1 Gemmatales bacterium | reverse complement strand
GCCGACGATGGCGCCGAGGTCCGATTCGATCACCACGTTGGGGGGCAGATTCAGTGACGCCAGCGTGTTGAGTAAGAACGGATTCTCGTTCCCGACCGCGCTGGCGATCTCGCGGGCCAGGCGAACGGCGTTGACGCCCAGACTGTTTAGATAGGGCGTCGACCTATCCAGGAAGCGGAGCGGCACGGCGTTCAGGTTGGGCCCGTCCAGGTTGAGCCAGTTGCCGAAGCGTCCCGGCGAGTGCGCCAAGAGGGTCGGCGGCAGCGCGGGCGCCAGCGACGGCGTGCCGATGGCGACGACGACCGGCACCGGCTGCACGATCAGCCCCGGCGCCGACTCCGCCGCCTGCAGGTGCAGCGCGGGCGGCGACAACGCCAAAAGTCCCGCCCAGTGCCCAGTCCCGCCCCCGCGGTCGGCGCAATCCCGCCGCGCGGCGTGCCCAGCAGGGTCACGCCCCGTTCGCCCCCCCCAGCTCCACTGGTCGCTCAAGGCGTCCGGCGGCCACGGCGACGTGCCCGGCCGCGTTTGGTTGTAGGGGAACGTCTTGCCGCGGTAATCGAAGTAGTACTCCCCCGAGCCCAGAGGGCCATGCCTTGCGGGCCGGGGTATCCCAAAGCGTAGGCCAGGACCGCAGGAGTCGCGGCCGAGGCGTCATGAATGCCGTAGTAGTTGTAGTTCGTCGAGCGCCGGCCGTAGCGAAAGAGCCGTCCGCGCCGCTGAGCGTGAAGATATATCCGAGATGTTAGCGAATTCATTTGGTCAGGCCCAGGCTGACGACGTCGAGAACGCCGGCGACGAAATCGACGACGACGCCGACGATAGCGGCGAAGTTCTGATCGATGGTGGCGTTCGGACGCATATCCGCAGCGCTGAGGGCGGAAATGGAGAATGGGTTGCTGCCGGCCGAGCGGGCCGCATCCAGGCCGGCGTAGAAGCCGCCGTTGGTCCGCAAGGGCGTCGTTCTTTCAATGTCAGCCTAATTACTTACACAGGCGAGATCACCGTTTCTTAGGGTTTATTCTTTTCCCACCATCAGACGGGATAGTGTATGGCACCGGACGCGGTCCCTCATAGCTTTGATCGGGCTGAACAATGACGTCACGACATACCACAAGAATTCCGGTGTTCCGATCTCTCTTTAGGAACTGACGTTTTCGATTCGCAAACAAAGGAGAGCAGAACTCGATGCAAATGGGCGTAAGCCCACTGTCAAACCCTTGCTCAGAGAACTCGCCTATTCGCTGGACCCAATACTCATGCTCTTCTTCAAAAGTAACGTAGATATTGTCGAGCGGCAAGCCGTCCCTTTCAAGCAGCAGTGGGCCAGTACCGATTCGAAGGTGATGGTACTCAAGAATCGTTTGCATCGAAATTCGATAACACACATTATCCCGAGGGGACCAAACGAAAAATAGGTAATCATTTGGCCAACTGATTACCTCGACTCTTACGAGAAAAGAGTCGGAAAAATCTCCACCAAGAAGATGCGTGTAGGATTTCTTCATTGTATTGGGCTCGGCGTTCCTGGACCTGTGCCACCTATTGGTGTTCCACCGTTGCTTGGTATTCGATGCGACCGTTGCGTAGATGTTACGGGCCTGCCAGCATTATTAATATATCGGCCTTGATTTCCCGAAGGCTCGAATTTGCTCCAATGGGCAGGTTCATGTCCAGTTTTTGGGACCCACTTAGCACGAACGACGCCTGTCTTGGGATCAAGGAACAAATAGGCGCCGTCTCGACCCTTTACTCGCTTAAGTCCGGCGTTCTGTAGTGCCGTTGTGCCCGAATTCAGCGACTTACCTCTTAAGTTCACTTTCGATGCCGCATCGTGGAACCTTCCTCCTACTCCGGGCTTTTCATACTGGTTATGCGCCCAAACGGAGAATCCCCAGTCGTCGCCGCCGACGAAATACGTGTGACACTCGGCGACGCGGCAGTTGTACACGGCCTCCCATTCGCCGGTGTCGTAGACCTCTTCGACCGAGGTCCAGCGGCCGTCTTCGCCGCAGAGTAAGTCGCCCGGCTGCAACTCGCACGCCGGGACCCAGCCCTTAGTGTACACATAAAACGGATGCTCGCCGGTGGTGCGAATCAGCTGGCCGCCGACGTGCACGTGGAAGATGTTCGCGAAGCGGCGAAATACCTCCTCCACTCGCTGCCATTGCAGCGGCCCGTTCGGATCGTTCTCATTGCGCGACAAGACCATGTCGCCCGGCTCGAGTTGGTCGATGCGTTTCCAGTGTTTCTTGGCGTCGTTGCCGCGGACGCGGACCATCGTCTCGCCGGTGAAGCACGACTTGGACGCGGCCCGGAAGCTGAGGCCGGCCTGGATCAGGTCCAGGACGCCGCCGATGACGTCGCCGTTGCGGATGCGCTCCACCGCGCTGCGCGCCGCCAGGCCGCCGCCTACGAAGCCCAGCGTTCTTGCCAAAACTTGTCGAACGCCCGTCTGGCCGCAGGGATTCAGGCCGCGGACGTTGGCCGTCAAGAACGTGCCCGCCGCCATCACCGCTCCCAACGTGTCGCCGT
>JBBQPM010000366.1:0-2541 GCA_038217425.1 Gemmatales bacterium | reverse complement strand
TCCCGCGCGGCACGCTCCGGCGACTATTCTTTGCGCTGTTCGTCGGTGCCGCTTCCGGCTCGGACCAACAGGAGCAACCATCGACTTATTCCGCCAGGCTCACGAAGCCAACCTGAAACGCGCCCAGCCGCTCGCCGCCCGCATGCGGCCGCGCACCCTGGCGGAGTTCGCGGGGCAGGAACATTTTCTCGGCCCCGGTAAGTTGCTGCGCAGACTCCTCGATGCCGACAAGCTCGCGTCGGTCATTTTTTACGGCCCGCCCGGTTGCGGCAAGACGGCCCTCGCCCACGTCATCGCCCAGACGACGCGCTGCGTCTTTCGTCCGCTCAACGCCGTCGCCGCCGGCGTCAAGGAAGTCCGCGAACTCCTCGCTGAGGCGAACGCGGAACTCGCCGACACTGGCCGACGCACGATCCTTTTCGTCGATGAACTGCACCGCTTCAACCGCACGCAGCAAGACGTCCTCCTGCCCGATGTGGAAGAGGGCCGAATCATCCTCATCGGCGCCACCACGCAGAATCCATTCTTCGCGATCAACACGCCGCTCCTCAGCCGCAGCCAGATCTTCACGTTCGAGCCGCTGCAGCGCGAACATATCGTGACGCTGCTCCAGCGCGCGCTCGTCGATCGCGAGCGCGGCTTCGGCGACAAGAAGATCGACGTACAGCCCGAGGCGCTGGCGTTCCTGGCCGAGATCTGCGACGGCGACGCACGCCGGGCGCTCACCGCGCTGGAAGTCGCCGTCCTTTCCGCGGAGACCGAGCCGATCCCGCTGACGCTCGCCGTTGTGCAGGATTCGATCCAGCGTAAGGTGATGAACTTCGACCCGACCGGCGACAGCCATTTCGACGTCGCCAGCGCCTTCATCAAGAGCATGCGCGGCAGCGACCCCGATGCGGCGATCTACTGGCTAGCTCGTATGCTCGAGTCGGGCGAGGATCCGCGCTTTATCGCGCGCCGGATGGTCATCTGCGCTTCCGAAGACGTCGGCAACGCCGATCCGCAGGCGCTCGTCGTGGCGACCTCGGCGCTGACCGCGACGGAGTTTGTCGGCTTGCCGGAATGCCAGCTTCCGCTGGCGCAAGCGGTGATCTACATCGCCTGCGCTCCGAAATCGAACGCGTGCACGCTGGCGATCGCCAAGGCGCGGGAGGACGTCCGTCAGGGCCGAACGCTGCCGGTCCCCGCGCATCTACGCGATTCGCACTACCAGGGAGCGAAGGCACTCGGACACGGCGAGGGTTACAAGTACAGCCACGACTTCGAAGGCGGCTACGTCAAGCAGGAATACTTGGCCGAGCCGCGGAGTTACTACGTTCCCACGGATCGCGGCTTCGAGGCCCAGATCCAAGTGCGCCTCGCGAAACTTCGCACGCAGTAAGGAACCATGTCGCGACATTACACGACGTCCTCCTTCTGCGTGGCGTGCCGATTGCGGCTGGCGATTTGCATTTGCGACCAGGCGCCTCGCCTGGCACTTTCGACCCGGCTCATTCTGATCCCGCACTCCAAGGAATGGGGCACCGCGACCAACACCGGCCACTTCACGCGTCTGGCGCTGGCGAACCTCGAAGTCCGTTTGCAAGGTTGCCCGCGATTGGCACTGAGCACCGCAGGGATCGACGCGCACTCCCCATCGACCCTGGTGCTCTTCCCCGGTCACGGCGCCGACCTACTTTCGAGTGAACTTGCGGCCTCGCTGGGTCGGCCGGCGACTCTGCTGGTCCCCGACGGCAACTGGAATCAGGCGAAGAACATGATGCGCCGCGTGCCGATGCTGCGCCACGCCCGCCCCGTCCGGCTCGACGGCCCCCATTTGGATCTGGGGAATTCGCGCCGCAACCTCATCGCGCACCGCAGCTCGACCTTCGAAGCCGTCGCGCGGGCGCTCGGCATCTTGGAAGGGGCGGATACGGAGCGTCGGCTGCTCGATTTCTTTCGCGAGATTCTGATGCGCAAGCGGCAGAGCGAGTTTTGAATCATGGAGCCCGCAGCGCAAGCAAGGGTCATCGTTTACCTTGCTTGCGGGCTCCGGAGTAACTCACTCATCCGTGCGAAACGTGATCGCCGGCAGCCCCTCGCGATTCTCCAGATTGACGATCGGATTCCACGCCCAGCCGTAGCGGACATGCTTTGGCTCCGGCACCTCCGGCGACGACACGACGATCGTCGTTCCGTCGATCACCGCGTCGGCGAAGATGAACTGCTTGTCGGCCCCGGCGATGACGAACCCCGTCAGCTTCGGCTGACCGGGCCGGATCCTGAGGCCGCTGCCGACGTGCTTGAAGTACAGGCGGATCTTGTCCTTCTTGGCCCCCTCGACCATGAACTCCGTGAACTCCGGGCCCGAGTAGACCAGATCCTTCTCGCCATAGACGAGATGCCGGGCGACGAGGGAGAGACGCCTGCCGACCTCTTGCTTGTTGCGCGGATGAATGTCGTTGGCGTCGCCGATGTCGATGGTCATCGCCAGCCCCGTGTTCGGCACCCGGCGCACCGTGCGCCACTGCGATTCGCGAATCTCCGCCCAGCCCGGCTCGA
>JBBQPM010000365.1:0-2549 GCA_038217425.1 Gemmatales bacterium | reverse complement strand
ACCGAGGCCCTCCGCGTTCCCCATGCGTCCGGCTCCACGCGGAGAACGGATGTCTGGCGTGGGGCAGGCGATCGACAGGTGGTGCGCAGCCATCGGCAAGCCGGCGGAAGGCCTGGGCGCGGCCAGAGAGCGCCTCCGCTCACGCGACAGGGACGGCGCGGCAGATGCGGAGCTTCGCAAAGAATTGCTGGACATCGCGCGCAACGCGTTGTCGCTGACCGACGCGATGCCCAGGGACGAGGAAGTCGATCGGCATTTGAGAGAGCTGCTGGCGTCGGCCGGGTTGACGTTGATCGAGCCGCGGATAGGCGAACCCGTCGACGAGGGGCTGCACAAGCCAGGCGGCCGCGATCCCGCGCCGACCCAGCAGGAGCGCTTCCTCATTTCGAAGGTCGAGCGTCGGGGGCTTCGCGACGGGCACGTCATCATGCAAAAAGCCGAGGTGCGCACCTATGACTGACGGCTCGGTTGCGTTGCGTCGGACACTCGCTGTCGCTTGTGCGGTGGCGACTGCGGTCTGTACGAGCTGCAGCCGCCCAGCGATGGTGGCGCCGAGTCGGTCGCTCAGTGCCGCACAGATCGCCGACCGGGCGAAGCCGGGGACAGTCTGGGTGACAGTGGAGACGACTGCTGCGGTCGAAGTGCCAGAGCTGTCGATTCACGAGGATGCTCTGCGGCTGACGCTCTCCGATCGCGTAACGCCGGAGATGTCCGGGGAGGCCATCTTTCGCGCGATGGTCGAAGCAGTCCTGCAGGAACCGGATCGGTTCCTCGTTCGCAGCGACGATGTGCGAAGGAGGGAGGAAACGGTCTACTCAACAGGGAGCGGTCTCGTCCTGACGAAGGACGGTTATGTCGCTACCAACGCCCACGTGGTGAAGCCATCGCCGGACGAGCTCAAGAAGGCGCTTGTCCAGTCTATCCGGCAATGGGTCCAGCAGGACCTTGCTGGTATCGAGGACGACGTCCAGCGCATCCTCCGAGGCGCCACGATTGTTCCCGCCGCCAGGGAGCGGCTCATGGAGAGCCTCGTTGGCTACTACACGAAATCGGCCAACCTCGCCGACGTCTCAACCAAGGTGTTCGTGGTAACCGGGTACTCCGGCGCAAGCGATTCGCCCGACTTGGTGCGAGTGCCCTGTGAGGTGGTGCGCGTTGGTGAGCCGGCGCCCGGCAAAGACGTCGCCATCCTCAAGATGGACGGCAACGACGTGCCCACTCTCCCGCTGGCGCCGTCGCTCGCCGCCTCGCAGTTGCGCACCGGGTCCGACATCCACATCGCGGGGTTCCCCGGCGGTACCATGTTGAACCACAGCTTCTCGGTCCCGAGCCGCCTCGTCCCGTCCCACACCAGCGGCAAGGTGAGCGCGTTCCGCGACATGGGCGAGCCAGGCGACCGCTGGCAGGTGATTGAGACGGACACTACAATCAATCGGGGCAACAGCGGCGGGCCGGCCTTCGACGAGCGTGGCAACGTGGTCGGACTGGCCACGTTCAGCCTCGACGGTCAGCCGGGCATCAACTACGTAGTTGCCGTCGACGTGGTGCACCAGTTCATGCGCGAGTTGAACGTCGTGCCTACGACGAGCGAGTTCACGAAGCGCTACCTCGACGCCCTGTCGTCGTACGACGCAGGCCAGAGAGACGTGGCTCTTTCGAAGTTCAGACTGTTGCAGGCCGATCGCGCGGCCGTGCGCGCCGTCGACGATTTCGTCGGCATGCTCAGTGGGGGAGCCGCCGCGCCGCTGCCCCCGGGCGATGATGGCGCGCCGGCGCGGCCTACTCTCGAGTCGCCGCAGCATGCGTCGGGCGGGCCTGCAGCTCGCGAGCGCGGCGGCATCAGTCGCTCGGTGATCATTTTCGGCCTGTTTGCGTCACTCCTCGCGGCACTCCTCGCGGTGGTCGTTATGTCCAATCGCAACTGACGCGTTCAAAACAGCCATGAGAGCCGGTAGCCGTTCGCGCCATGCTCGGCGACCCAGTCCCGTGGGAACAGCTTCTCGTCGTACCGGTACAAGCCATCGCTGCCGGTGTCCGAGAGCACGGCGTACCAGTTGTTGCCATCGTAAATGGCCTGCACGGTGCGGTAGCCCTCCTTGAGCCGGGCCGAGATCGCCTCTTGATCCCAATTGTTGAAAGCGTACTGACGCTTGATGTTTCGCACGTCGGCCAGCACGACCACGAAACCCTGGCTGTCGACGTGCGCGAATGTCGTGATGCGCATCGCGGCGTCCCCTCGCGCATACTGCGTGCGGATTTCTTCCATTGGCCATTGCTGCGACGGACCGAGGACGACCTGCGTGCTGAAGTTGGTGTCGCGCGTGGTCACGACCCACCATTGGTTATCGAGGCCGGCCAGGGCCGTGACCCTATAGCCGTTGGAACGTTGCTTGTCGATCCATTCGGTGGGCACGCTGGGGGAGCGCATGACTTGTTGAACGACGTTCGTGGTCTCCTTGTTGAGGAGGACGAGAATATCCTTCTCGGACGATATGGCCAGACCCGCCATGGACCAGCCGCCCAAGGACCAGTCCGGGTCGTTCTCGAAG
>JBBQPM010000364.1:0-2607 GCA_038217425.1 Gemmatales bacterium | reverse complement strand
TGCGCCGCGAGAGCTTCGATCCGGTCGACCTGTTCCACGCCCACATCGGCGGCATGGACGCGTTCGCCGTCGGCCTGAAACTGGCCGCCGCGATCCGCAAGGACAACGCCCTGAAGGACGTGGTGAAGCAGCGTTACGCATCGTGGGACAGCGGGATCGGCGCCAAGGTGGAATCCGGAGCCGCGAAGTTCGAGGACCTGGAAGCGTACATGCTCGAGAAGGGCGACGCCGCCGCGAACGCGTCGGGCCGGCAGGAGATGCTCGAGAACCTGATCAATCGGTATGTGAAGTAGGTCGTTTAGCCGCCGCTCACGGAGCGGCGCGGGCGGAGTTCGTCGCCGGATTGTGGATTTAGTCCGCGCCGCTCCGTGAGCGGCGGCTCAACAGTTAAGCGCTGGTCGCGTCACTTTGTGGAGATGTTCCATGCGTCGTCTCGTTCTGCCGCTTTTCGCTCTGCTCTTGTTGGCGCCGTTCGCGTCGGCCCGCATCGCCGGCGGGTTCAAGATGGTCCCCGCCAACGACCCGGCCGCGGTCAAGGCGGCGGAGTTCGCCGTCCAGGCCGCGTCGGCGAAGGAGAAGAAGGCGGTCCTGCTCAAAAAGCTGAAGATGGCCGAACTCCAGATCGTCGCCGGCGTCAACTACCGCCTGACCATGGACGTCACCGTCGACGGCGTCGAATCGCCGGCCCAGGCCACGGTCTGGCGCAAGCTCGACAAGACCATGGAACTGACGCGATGGTCGCTGATCAAGCAAGAGAAGTGAGCGCGTCTTGAGGGTGTCGACGAAATTGGATACGATCTGGCAGGAGATACTGCGATGTCCCCATCCAATGAACTCATCGATTTTCGCGAGTTCATCGATCGCAAACTCTCGACGGGGACGTCCGTCTCCCTCGACGATGCGGTCGATGAATTTCGCGCCTCGCAAATGAGCGAAGTGGAATTGAACGAAAGCGTGGCAGCCATCAAACACGCAATGGCAGAGATCGAAGCTGGCGTGCCCGGAGTGCCCGCGAAAGATGTCCTGGCCGAGTTGCGAGCACGCTTTGGATCGGACGATTGAGAATGTCACCTCCGCCCGCGCGCCAACAGAATAAGGAAGTAATCACTCCATGCCCGACCCCCGCACCCGCCTTCTCGAAGTCTTCAAGGCCCGCGCCTTCTCGTTCGGCAACTTCACGCTCGCCTCGGGAAAGCAGAGCAGCTACTACGTCAACAGCAAGAAGGCGATCTTCCATTCGGAAGTGGTCAGCCTGCTGGGCGATGTGCTCTACGACATGACGAAGGATCTGAACATCGACGCCGCCGGCGGGCTGGAGGTCGGAGCCATTCCGATGGCGGCCGTGCTCGCCCAGGCGTATCACAAGAATGGCCGAAATCTGGAAGGCTTCTTCGTCCGCAAACAACCTAAAAGCCATGGCAGCCAGGAACGGATCGAAGGCGTTCTTTCCGCCGGGATGCGGGTCGCCGTTCTGGACGATGTGCTGACGACCGGCGGCAGCGCCCTGCAAGCGGTCGCGGAGATCGAGAAGGCGGGGGCGGTCGTCGTCGCCGTGGCGTGTATCGTCGATCGCCTCGAGGGAGCCCGCGAAGCGATGGCGAAGTACGATTTTCGGCCAATCTTCACGATCCGCGATTTCGGCGTTGAAAAATAGAGTGGCACCACAGAGTCACAGAGACCACAGAGAAAATTCGTCGCGGCGATCCCGCCATTCCGATTCTTCAATTCCACATTTCTCTGTGCTCTCTGTGTTTACCATTATTGTCGGTCGTTAGCCGCCGCTGCCCTTGAGCCACTTCTTGATCTTTGCTTGCTCGTTCTTCCACGGATCGCCGAGCCGCTTTTCCAGAAACGCGACGTAGAGCAGGTCGAGCGTCTCGATCATGTGGCGCAGCTGGCTGACGCGTTCTTCGAGCCTCGTGCGGGACTCTTCCTCTTCCGGCGGCGGCAGTTTGGCGCCGGAGATCGCGAGCGTCTCGGCCTGCAGGGAAAGTTCGTAGGGATGATCGTGGCGCACCAGCGTCATCCCCGTCTTCCGCGGCAATCGGCCCACCTGCACGGCACGCAGGGCCTCGGGGAGTTTCGTCGGGCCGTCGCTGCTGATGCTCTCCTTGCCGTATTGGCCGCGGGGGCATTCGAGGGTCAGGGTGCGGGCCAGCATCACGGCCACTTCGGAGTTGTCGCTGAGCTTGAAGGTGTCGGTTTCGTTTTCGATGACGAACCAGAGCCAGAGCAGAAATTCGTTGCCGAGGAAATCGCGGTTGTGCTCGTCGACGGCCCAGGCGATCTCTTCGGGTTGGCCGTGAACGAACGCGGTCGGCACCGCATCGTCGACGCTGCGAGTCTGCTGCGTCACCTCGGCGTGATTGAACGCGAGAGTGCCGGCGGTGACGAACGTCAGCGTGCGGTTGAACGTCTGCTTGAAGAGCGAGTGCAGCCGATCGAGGGCGCTGGGGGAGGTGGAGCCGACGAGCAGCTCGTTCGAGGGAGAATCCCAGAGCAGCGGGAACGATTTGCGACGCAGGAATCGGCCGTCCTTGGCCTCATGTTCGAGGCGGTCCTTGGCGCTTTGCCGGGCCTCGCGTTTCTGGCGGGCGCTCGGCTGGC
>JBBQPM010000363.1:0-2707 GCA_038217425.1 Gemmatales bacterium | reverse complement strand
AGAGGGTTCGGTCAGGGGGACCTTGACGTCGTTCAGTTCGGCTTCGACGGAACTGCGGGCCAAGGCATAGAGCGCTCCGATGCGTTCTTGCAACTTGACGGGATCGGCCATGAGGCCCGAATCGACTTCGACTTCAAGGAGAATGCTTGCTCCGCGCGACCCGAAGTTCGAATCGCCCTTTTTACGGCACCATCCGACGGCTAGTTTCAGAGGCATAAATTTTCTCCTGAGATAAAAGGAGCCGGAAGGCAGCTCCCCAGCCCTGCAGGCCAAGAAGCTGCCTTCCGGCGGTCTGGGCGACTATTTTCGCCCAGAGCGTTTGGAGTGGGATGGATGGCGATGAGCGGGAACCCGAGTGGGTTCCGACGTGCCGATTCCCGCGGTGAGCGGATTGGGCAAGTAGGCCTTGGGCGTTTGGTCGGTGATCGTGCTGGCCGGGAGCGCGGGAACGGGCTTCAGGGCCTCGCCTTGAAGGTGAGCTGTCGCCGCGAGGATTCCCGCCAAGGGCCGTTCGGAACTGATTTCATCGGCCTGCCGGCGAAGATAATGGGCGATGCCGATCAGGCCTTCCTCGTCGTACTTGCGGGCACGACGATGCAGCTCGGCGCGGCGTTCGGCCGCATGCGCGAGGAACTCGGCTTCGAGATCCAGGGCCGCCTGGGTGACGAAGAGGTTCTTGAAGCGATCCACCATGGACCGGAAGAAGGAAAACATAGACATCCTCGGAAAATGGGAATGGAAGGAGGAAAGCCGCTACTGTTCTGGCCCCGATGCGGATTAGCGGCGGGAGGCAATCTCCGGTCGGGCATTGGGCATCCCCTGGAGGGGAATCTCAATCGGTTTGGACCTGGGCAGGGGCACGAGGCTAAAGCCACGCTGCCGAATCGTTTTGACGCTTTCGCCCGTGAGGCGCGCGAGGGCTCGGTCCAGTTGGCGCTGGTTCATGGTCATCCTTTCGGAGGAGAATAACGAACGGAGATAATCGAGAAGGGATCAGTGAGAGTTGAACAAGAAGGCGTCGAGCCATTCCATCTCGGCTCGCAAGGCTTCAGAACGTTTGGCAAAGGGCCCGAGCTTCGGCCCACGGACGGGAGCCAGGTCTGCCCACCACTGTCCTTCGGCATCCGGTTCGACGTGACTGCCGCGCCGGAGCGAAAGCGTACCAAGAGCTGCCAGGTCGATGGCCTCGCTATAGACGCAGGTTCCGACCCCCTGGGCGTCAAACCGGATCTGCATGACTGGCTCCTTGCAGTGCGGCGTCGGGCCGAATGATGCGCCGCCGGGGGAGATCAACCATCATCCCATCGAGCGAGGCCTGAACCTGGGAAAGTTGCGTGGCCACCTGTTGGCGCAGGCGATCGTTATCGCGTAGGTCCTGCGGCTGAATGCCCTGCACCAACCCCTTGGCTTGATCGACGAGTTGGTCCAGCTGCTGACTGGACCGGACGCTCAGATGCCGAAAACGTTCGAAGAAGCCGGACAGGTTGGTGATGGCCGAATCGCGGAAGATCTTGCGTTCCCCCTCGACGCCGGTGGAGATGCGTTCGGTCAGGTGCGACACCAGCTTGGCGAACTCGGCCACGAACGCCTGTTCGGCCAACTGCACGGCTTCGTCGAAGCGCTGGGCGACGCGCCGTTGCTCTTGCTGATACAGATCGGGATTGAGCCGCATCAAGTAGCTCGGAGGCTCGACGCTGGGAAACTCCCAGGAGACGCCGAAGACGTCCTCGATCGCCGGCGGGTAGTCGTCGGCATTGTAGAGACGGCCCAGTCGCTTGCGGGCGTCGGCTTTGATCTCCTGGTAGACGTTGTTCAGGTCGGCTTCAGCGCTGAGGAGTTCGTCGCGGAAGCCCTCCATCACCTGCACGAAACCATCAATGTCGGCCTGGCGAATCAGACGCACGCCGGGCTCGGTGTACGGCAGGGTGAGTCCACGCCAGTATTGGCAGACCCGAGTGCGAACGGCGGTGAGCTTGCGGAAGGCCTCGTGACGGGTGTCGATGAGCTTCTTGCTGGCGCTGATGAAGCCCGCCTCGGCGCCGTAGGTGTCGCCGACCTCCTCCTTCTGCTGGTTGGTTAAGGTGCGGCGCACGCCCCACCAGGTGAACTGGACGCGCACGGCCGCCGCGATGCGGCGGAGCCACTGCGACGGGCTCGCGGAATCCAGGGGAACTTCGGAAACGGAAAGCGTACTCATGAAAACTCCTGTTAGGTAAGGACGGGTGCGGTGCGTTAGTTGTTGGCAGAGCCGCGCTGCACGCGGCGCGAGGGACGCGAGCCGAGGTCGTCTTCACGCCGAAAGATCCCCGGAGCCGAGGCGGAGAGACAGCGTCCGCTGGCCCATGTTCGCAGTTTCTCGATCTGCTCGGACGCCGTCACGGCGACGGGAACAACGTGATGCGCGGCTTGGGTCAAAGAGACGTCGAGCAGGGCTGCCAGGCGACAACAGGAACGGATCTCGGCTCCGGTCCAGCTGGTATCGTCCGGACGATGCTGCTCCGGCAAGACTTGGTACAGGGTCCGGTACTGGTCCCAGATGGCGTCTTTGTCTTTCGCGGTCGGGAGATCGAGAAAGAAGATGGAATCGAAGCGTTCGGCCCGGGTGAACTCCGGCGGCAGCTTGCTGATGTCGTTGGACGTGGCGACGAAGAAGACGTCGGACTCGTGGTCGGAGAGATAGGTCAAGAGCGTGCCGAACATGCGTGTG
>JBBQPM010000362.1:0-2715 GCA_038217425.1 Gemmatales bacterium | reverse complement strand
CAACATTCGAAGGCTTCCGGGGAGCAATTGACGGATGCTTGGCAAAGACTTCCACGGAGCACCGAGAGAAGTTGCAATCTTTAATGACTCATAAATTCCAGACCTTTAATCCGGCCTCATTCTTGGCCGCGTGAGGTATATCTATTTTCACTGCCGGCATCACCACCGCATTCGGGACCATGGCTCCGGCACTGGGCGAAGGAAGAGCCGTAGCGACCGCGCTGAGTTCGCTCGCCCAGCAGCCTGACGCCTCCGCCACCATTACGCGGACCCTGTTTGTCGGTCTGGCGATGATCGAGTCCACGGCGATCTACTGCTTCGTGGTCTCGATGATTCTCATTTTCGCCAATCCATTCTGGAACCATGTCATCGCTCAAACCGGAGGAAACTAAGTCATGTTGATTGACTGGTTCACGGTCACTGCTCAGGTCGTTAACTTCCTCATCCTGGTGTGGTTGATGAAGCGCTACCTCTACAAGCCGATCCTCGATGCCATCGACGCGCGCGAGCAACGCATCGCCGCGGAAATCGCAGATGCTGCCGCGAAGAAAGCGGAGGCCAGAGAAGAACGCGAGGACTTCCAGCGCAAGAACGAGGTTTTCGACAAAGAGCGTGCTGCCCTTCTGAAAAAGGCGACGGTCGATGCCGATGCCGAAGGTCAGCGCTTGCTCGCCGAGGCACGCCAGGATGCCGACGCGATGAGCGCGAAACGACGTGAGGCATTACAAATCGAACAGCGGAACCTCAGTCAAGAAATCATCCGCTGGACGCAAAAGGAAGTCTTCGCCATCACGCGAAAGACGTTGGCGGACCTTGCGGCCACGAGCCTTGAGGAACGCATGAGTAGCGTATTTGTCGACCGCTTGCGCGCGTTGGACGGCACGGCCAAGGAGCAGCTGGCTTCTGCGATCCAGTCCTCGAAACAGCCTGCACGCGTCCGCAGCGCGTTCGATCTGTCGCCGGCACTGCGCAGCGCGATCGAGAATGCGGTCAAAGAAACCTTTGCCTCGGAAACTCCCGTCCAGTTCGAGACCGCGCCTGAGGTAGTCAGCGGCATCGAACTCTCCACCAACGGGCAGAAGGTGGCGTGGAGCATCGCGGATTATCTCGCCACGTTGGAAAAGAGCGCCGGCGAGCTTCTACACAGTAAGTCGGCAATCCCCCCGCTAAACGCTCCGCTCACCCTGGGGCTTGAGGGTTTGATCGTTGAATAACTCGTTTGATAGTTTGCATTCAGTCTTCGACCAGGCATTCGCCGGTATCCGTCGGTCGCTGGATGCCTTCGCGCCGGAATTGACGCCGCGTGAAGTGGGCACGATCACGAGCGTCTCCATCGGCATCGCCAAGGTGTCGGGTCTTCCGGGCGTGGGCTTCGATGAACTGGTGAAGTTCCCCGGCGACCTTTTCGGCATCGCGTTCAACGTCGATGCGGACGAAGTCGGCGTCGTGCTCCTGGGCGATTGCGAGCATCTCCATGCGGGTGATGAGGTCGAGCGCACCGGGCGTGTGATGGACGTACCGGTTGGCGATGGCCTGATCGGACGCGTCATCGACCCGTTGGGCACTCCGCTGGATGGCAAAGGCTCCGTCGCCTCCAGCCACCGACTCCCCATTGAACGCCCGGCGCCCCCGATCATGAACCGGGCTCCCGTGAACGCGCCTTTACAGACCGGCCTCGTCGTCATCGATGCGCTCATTCCGATTGGCCGTGGGCAGCGCGAACTGATTCTGGGTGATCGACAAACCGGCAAATCCGCCATCGCCATCGACACGATCCTGAACCAGCGCGGCCAGAATGTGCTCTGCGTCTATTGCGCCATCGGCCAGCGAGCCGCTGCCGTTGCCAAGGTCGTCGCCAACCTGCGTGAAAAAGGGGCGATGGATTACACCGTCGTCGTCGTGACCGAAGGCAACGACCCGCCCGGACTCTCCTACATCGCCCCCTATGCCGCGACCAGTATCGCCGAACATTTCATGGAAGCCGGCCGAGACGTGCTCATCGTTTATGACGATCTCACCCACCACGCGCGCGCCTATCGCGAACTGAGTTTGCTGCTGCGCCGTCCTCCGGGCCGCGAGGCTTTTCCGGGCGACATCTTTTATATCCACTCGCGGTTGCTGGAACGTGCCACGCATCTCGGCGACGAGTTCAACGGCGGTTCGCTCACCGCGCTGCCGATCATCGAGACGGAGGCTCAGAATATCTCCGCGTACATTCCGACCAACCTTATCTCCATCACGGACGGTCAAATCTATCTCTCCCCGACGCTGTTTGAACTCGGCGTTCTGCCCGCCGTCGATGTAGGCAAATCGGTTTCGCGCGTCGGCGGCAAAGCTCAACGAGCGGCCTACCGAACGGTGGCGGGGGGCCTCAAGCTCGCCTACGCTCAATTCACCGAGTTGGAATCGTTCGCCAAATTCGGCACCCGGTTGGATGACCACACCCGCAAGATCATCGACCACGGCCAGCGGATCCGGGCCGTCCTCAAACAAGCCGAACTCGAACCGGCATCCGTTTCCGAACAAATCATCGTCCTCGTGGCGTTGACCGAACGACTCCTGGTCAGCGTGCCCCTATACCTCACGCGGCCAAGAATGAGGCCGGATTAAAGGTCTGGAATTTATGAGTCATTAAAGATTGCAACTTCTCTCGGTGCTCCGTGGAAGTCTTTGCCAAGCATCCGTCAATTGCTCCCCGGAAGCCTTCGAATGTTG
>JBBQPM010000361.1:0-2777 GCA_038217425.1 Gemmatales bacterium | reverse complement strand
GCGTCCTCACTGACCACCTGAGCGCCTGGCTCTTCGCGCCGACCGAAGCCGCTCGCGTCAATTTGCTGCGCGAAGGTCGCCCCGCCGCGAGCATCCGCCTGGTCGGCGACGTCCTCTACGACGCGACGCGTTTCGCCGCCGATCGACCTGTTACGAACTTGCTCGCAGAACTCGGCCTCGAGCCGGGCCAATACATCCTGGCCACGATCCATCGCGCCGAGAACGCCGAACATCCCGAGCGCATGAGCCGGATTCTGGAAGCGTTGCAAGTCGTCGCGCACGACATGCCGATCGTTTGGCCCGTACACCCGCGCCTGCGCCCGATCGCGCCAGGCGTGCGGCTTTTGGATCCGGTCGGCTACTTCGACATGCAAACGCTCGAGAAGCACGCCCGCCTCATCTGCACCGACAGCGGCGGCGTGCAAAAGGAAGCCTTCTTCCACCGCGTCCCTTGCGTGACGCTACGCGACGAAACCGAATGGGAGGAGCTGATCAAGATCGGCTGGAACCGGCTGGCGCCGATGGAGAGCGCTGCGACGATCGCGACGGCGATTCGCGCGGCGCTGGAGGAACCGAGACCGGCGGAACCATCGCAGGCGCTGTACGGCGGCGGCGACGCGGGGCGGCGCATTGTGGAAATCTTGGCGGGCACGTAAGAACGAAAAACAAGCCACAGAGGTCACAGAGAGCACAGAGGAAAAAAACTCCCGGATTTCTTCCCTTCTCTGTGCTCTCTGTGACCTCTGTGGCTTGTTTTCTTGTCGATCAATCAATGATTTTGTTGAGCGGATACTCGACGATCCCGCGCGCCCCGCCGGCGCGCAGCTTCGGGATGATGTTCCGCACCGTGCTCTCGTCGATGATCGTATTGACCGCCACCCACTTCGGGTCCGAGAGGGCCGAGATCGTTGGGTTCTGCAGCGCCGGCAAAATCTGCAAGACGCTCTCCAGATGCTCGCGCTGCACGTTCATCATCAGCCCGACCTTCCCCTCCGCGGCCATCGCACCCTGCAGCATGAGCACCAGGTCGTCCATCTTCTGCTTCTTCCACGGATCCGCGTACGCCGACTCGTTGGCGATGAAACGCGTCGTGCTCTGCATCAGCTCCGCGACGATCCGTAAATTGTTCGCCTTGAGCGAACTGCCGGTCTCCGTGACGTCGACGATGGCGTCGGCCAACCTCGGCGGCTTGACCTCCGTCGCGCCCCAGCTGAACTCCACATGCGCCTCGACGCCGTGCTTTTCCAGGAAGCGGCGCGTCATGCCGACGACTTCGGTCGCGATGCGTTTGCCCTGTAGATCCTTGGGGGACATGATCGGCGAATCGTTCGGCACCGCCAGGACCCAGCGCACGGGCCGGCGCGAGACCTTGCTGAAGACGAGTTCCGCGAGTTCCTTCACTTGCGCCTGATTCTCGAGGATCCAGTCGTGTCCGGTGAGGCCGCAATCGAGCGAACCGTCCTCGACGTAGCGGGGCATCTCCTGCGCGCGGATCAGCGTGCAATGGATCTCGGGATCGTCGATGGCCGGGTAGTAGCTTCGGCTCACGAAGACGATCTTGTAGCCCGCCTTGCGGAAGAGTTCCGCGGTCGCCTCTTGCAGGCTCCCGGCCGGGATGCCGATGCGTAGTTGCTGGGTCATTTCTTGTACACCTGTTTCGGATCGAAAACGCGCTCGCCGACGACGGTGAGTTCGTCGCCGTCGACACGGCGGAAGAAGCAGCTCTTGTAACCCTCGTGACACGCGGCGCCGCCGATCTGGTGCACCTTGAGAAGCACGGCGTCGTTGTCGCAGTCGACGAACAGCTCCTTGACTTCCTGGACGTTGCCGGACTCTTCGCCCTTGCGCCAGAGCTTGTTTCGGCTACGGCTGAAGTAGACGGCCTTGCGGGTGCGGGCGGTCTCCTCGAAGGCTTCGCGGTTCATCCAGGCGATCATGAGGATTTCGCCGGTCTGGTAATCCTGCGCGATCGCCGCCACCAGGCCGCCCGCCTTGTCGAAATCGAGAGTCATGGGAGATTCTCCGGGATCAAGCGACGCTAAAATTCAATCGAGCCACAGAGGGCACAGAGGACACCGAGAAATCAAAGCAGAATGCGGGAGAGTGCCCCAAGATTCTTTTTCTCTGAGTCCTCTGTGCCCTCTGTGGCTGGTTCTTTCTTGTCAGTAGGTCAGCAGCGTAAAGACATCGAACGGCCGAAGACGTTCGCGCCCTTTGAGAAACGCGAGTTCGACGAGTACGGCGACGCTGTGGACCTTGGCGCCCGCCTGGTCGATCAGCTTGCACGCGGCTTCCATGGTGCCGCCGGTCGCCAGGAGATCGTCGACGAGCAGGACCGAGGAGCCGGGCTCGAAGCCGTCGATGTGGACGTGGAGTTCGGCGCTGCCGTACTCGAGGTCGTATTGAAACTTGTGGGTGCGGTAGGGGAGCTTGCCCGGCTTGCGCAGCGGGATGAGCGGCTTGTTCATGGTGATGGCGAGCGGGGCGGCGAAGAGGAACCCGCGCGCTTCGGCGGCGGCGATGGCGTCGATCTTCGCTCCCTGGAAATGCTCGGTCATGAGCCTGATGGCTTCTTGAAACGCCGGGGGATGCGCCAGGAGCGGCGTGATGTCCTTGAACTGGATGCCGGGCTTGGGGAAATCGGGGATGTCGCGGATGAAGGGCTCGAGGTTCATACAATCAGCCCTCTCAACATGCAAAAATGGCCGTTTTTCCGAGGATTTTGACATGTTTGCTCCGCCTTTCCTCCGTGCAATCCATCCTTTTGCTGAAAAATG
>JBBQPM010000360.1:0-2787 GCA_038217425.1 Gemmatales bacterium | reverse complement strand
TCAGCGCGGACAGTTCCGTCGATGACAGCTCAGTGGATCCCCCATGTGCCGAAGTGCTCCAACCGGTTGTGCGTGTTGCGTTGTTCATCGTGTAGTCCTTGCATCATTCGATGGTCGAAACGTGCCGGAACTCACCGGCATCTTCGGGGACCCTCGCGCCGCCTCGTCGTCGGCTTCTTCATTCCCCATCAGCTTCACCTGCGTGACCTCCATGGCGAATGCATGGCCTAGCGGATCAGCAGCACCGGAACCTTGCAGTTGCCGAGCACACCGTTCACGACCGAGCCGAGAACGAACGTGCCGAGTGGCGAACGTCCGTGCGTTCCCATGACGATCAGGTCCGGCTTGAGCACTTCCGCCTTCTCGACGATGGCCTGGAAGGGTGATCCGGGTACGTAGTCCGCCTCGAGCTTCCAGCCTTGCTGTTGCACGAATGAACGCACCGGCCCGAGCACCTGTTCGGCCTGGTCCCGCAGGAAGTCCTCCATCGAGACGGCCTTCGCGAAGTTCGTGTCGTAGGGGGAGTAGGGTTCGATCACGGTGAACACCGTGTACTCGTGATCGCCGGGAAGCAACTCACTGTGCGCGGCGAGGTAGGCCAGCATTCGTTTGGTGTAGTCGCTTCCGTCGACGGGCAGCAAGATCTTCACGGGATGCTCCGGTTGGTGAGTTGACGAAGAGCATCGTGCGGCCGATGCGTCCCATGACGCTTGACAGGCATCAACGTTCACAGCGGTCGCTTTGGCGACCGCGAGGGGGCCGACACGACCCTTGAGTTCGGACCGCCCGCGCCCATGTGCGCCAGATGGAATCGAACCACCACCACGTCGCCTGCGTGCGCTGCCAGGCAACCAATCGCGTGCCGGTGACGCTCAAAGGCCGTGTGCTGTTCGCCAAGGTCAACAGCGACGAGAACCCGATGACCGCCCGGCGCTTCGGGATTCGCAGCATTCCGACGCTGGTGAACCTGAAGGCGGGCCGGGAACTGACCCCGCATTCAGGTGCCCTGCAGACCGGACAGATAGTTTCGTTCGCAGGTTGACGCTGCCGTCCTCAACTCGCCCGTCGGGCGAGCGGGTCTCGCCAGCTCAAAGCTCGAAGAAATGCCGACCCAAGGCCGCCAGCTGCTTCTCCGTCGGATGAGCGACGATGTCATAGGCAACGATGCGCGCGGCAGTCTGCGGCTGATGCTTCTCGGCGTAGTGTCGGAAGTCGACCAGGGCCGTCTTCCCTCCGGTCACCAGCACCGCCCCGATGCCCTCCAGACTGCCGCAAACGTCCGCGAAGAACTCGTGCTCCGTACGCACTTCGGAGCCGTGCTGGGCCGTTGGATGCACGTGTGCCCGCACCTGACGCGGTTGCACGGAACTCGCATCGATCTGCAGAATGCTCGCGTGATGATGGTCGATCCAGACGACGGCGTGGGTTGTCGCGACGATGGGTGTGTTCAAGAGCGGATCTCCGATGCTTTGGTGGTGAATTCGGTGAATGCGGTCATTGCGCTCGCGCTGTACATCAACGACGGGCCACCGCCCATGTAGACGGCGACGGCGAGCGCCTCCTCGACCTCGGCTTTCGTGGCGCCCAGCCTGACGAGCGCCTTCGCATGGAAACCGAGGCAGCCATCGCAGTGGGCCGCGACGCCGAGCGCTAGGGCGATCAGTTCCTTGGTCTTCTCCGAGAGCGCACCGGCGGCCAGGCTGGCCTTCGACAGATCGCCGAAACCCTTCATGAAGGCGGGCAAGTCGCCGCGCAGAGCAGCAAGCTGGCCCGAGATGTCGCGGGTCAGCACGTCATAGGATGAGGCGTTCAATGTCATGGCGCTCAGGATGCACGCGCGACGCCGTTGCCGGGTTGATCCGCGTCAAGTCCTCATGCGTCGGTGGTGGAGCGTTCGCCCCGCATCGATCCGCCGAACTCTGTACGACGCTCCAAGAACTCGAACACGAGCATGCCGGCGAGCATGGCAACGACAAACGCCAAGGCCTTGGGCAAGCCCATGCCGAGTGCAACCAATGCAGGCCCGGGGCAGAAGCCGGCGAGCCCCCACCCGGCTCCGAACAGCACGCTGCCAACGATGAGGCGCAGGTCGATTCGCCGTGTCGAGGGCAGCTTCATCTTGATTCCCAACAACGACCGGGTTCGTCTCGCCGCAATCGCAAATGCCACGCTGCCGACGGCAACCGCACCGGCCATCACGAGCCCGAGCGAAGGATCCCACCGGCCTGCGAGATCCAGGAAGCCGAGAACCTTGGTTGGATTGGCCATGCCTGAAACAAGCAGGCCGAGTCCGAACACGACGCCCGCAATCAACGAGGCGAGCAGCGCCACGTGAACGCCTTCAAACGCCGAGAAGATGGCGCCACACGAAAACCGTGAGGAAGCCGGCGGCCATGAAGACAAGCGTTGCCGCCAGCGAGCGCGGCGACAGCCGCGACACTCCGCAGACCCCATGCCCGCTGGTGCAGCCCGACGCATAGCGTGTGCCGAGACCAACGAGGAGCCCGGCGACGGCGAGCACGGCGTAGTCCGCGTTGACGCGAATCGATGGCAGGGGTCGCCAAGACGCGTAGAGCAGCGGCGCAATGACCAGCCCAAGCAGGAATGCCACACGCCACGACACATCGCCGGCACGGGGCGAAAGCAGTCCGCCGAGGATTCCGCTGATTCCCGCGATCCTCCCGTTCAGCAGCACGAACATGGCGGCGGCTGCGCCGATTAACGCGCCACCTGCGAGCGCAGACCACGGCGAGAAGGCATTCCAGTCGATCGTCATTGCCGACGCCC
>JBBQPM010000359.1:0-2900 GCA_038217425.1 Gemmatales bacterium | reverse complement strand
GCCGACGATGGCGCCGAGGTCCGATTCGATCACCACGTTGGGGGGCAGATTCAGTGACGCCAGCGTGTTGAGTAAGAACGGATTCTCGTTCCCGACCGCGCTGGCGATCTCGCGGGCCAGGCGAACGGCGTTGACGCCCAGGCTGTTCAGATAGGGCGTCGACCTATCCAGGAAGCGGAGCGGCACGGCGTTCAGGTTGGGCCCGTCCAGGTTGAGCCAGTTGCCGAAGCGTCCCGGCGAGTGCGCCAAGAGGGTCGGCGGCAGCGCGGGTGCCAGCGACGGCGTGCCGATGGCGACGACGATCGGCGCGCGGCCGCGCAATCAGCCCCGGCGCCGACTCCGCCGCCTGCGTGTGAAACGTCGTCGGCGACAACTCCAAGATCGCATCGAGTCCCGCCCCCGCGGTCGACGCGATCGCGCGCGGCATCCCCAGCGTCGTCAGGCCCTGTTCGCCGCCCCACTTCCACTGCTCGCTCAAGCGTGCGGCGGCCCCGGCGACGTGCCCGGCAGCGTCTGGTTGTAGGGAAACGTCTTGCCGCGATATTCGAAGTTGTAGTTTCCTGAGACCTGAGACGTGCTTGCGAACCTCGTCCAGAGAGGACGTCTGCACCGAATCGACGTTGAGTACCTTCGACTTGCCCCCGACTGAATCGCACAGCATCTGGTAACGCCGCTCGTCCTCCGTGTAGCTCGTCAGGCTTCAGCCCCTCGAATCGAAGCTCCCCGACATCGACAGATTCTGCCACAGGTTGTTCCGCGCCGTGTGCTCGTAGGCGACCGGCTGCTGCCGACCCCGACGCGTCGACGCCGCATACCCCGTCGAGCTCGCCTTGTAACTGAATGTCGGCAGCGACACGTCCCCCAAGGACGAGCTCCCCTCGGCGTCGAAGGTGAAGCTTGCGACGCCCAGATAGCGTTTCGCTCAGTGCCACACGGAGTCGCCGCAGCAATCCACTGTCAATACTCGTCAATTTTTATGTCGATTTGAGAGTTACTTAAAACTCTTCGAAGCATCTCGAGGAACCCTGTCTCCTGCTGTCCCGTAGAACATAAAAATCCGATGTAAAGGGCATCGTCAAATACTCCTAGCTCAACGTCATGGCTGCCGTCGTTATGGCGTTCAAGACTGTTTGTCAAAAGGATACGGTCTCCGCTGGAAGTGGTCTTCCATCCCGAATTTCTCTCAAAGAAACTCATAAGTAGGTTGACTATTTCAGTAGCCGACGCGTCATCGGATTCTCCACGAAATTCAATCATAATCAAGCTCCATGTGGTCTGCCTCGTACCGTAGGCAAGTCAGGCGGATTTGCGATGCCGATATGCGTGTCGTTGGGGTTTTTGCTGGGAAATCCCCGATCATTTAGTTTTGGTTTTGCGGGACCGGGACCCTCTTTGTGAACATGGGCATTGTTTCCTGATTTGTGCGGCGTCTTGGCTACGTTGCCGTAAGGATGGATCTTTACGGTTGAACCATCCTTATGACTCCAAGTCTCATTCTTGCCTGCCGAACTGCCGACTTTCGTTCGTGTGAATCCGTTCTTCTGTAATATTCCTTGTATTTCTGCGACGGATTTTCCCTTTAGTTGAGGTAGCCGGCCAGCCGCGCTATTGTTTCGCGTTGTGGATGTATATGAATTATGCGCCCAGACTGAGAATCCCCACTCGTCGCCGCCCACGAAATACGTGTGACACTCCTCGACGCGGCAGTTGTACACCGCCTCCCATTCGCCTGTGTCGTAGATTTCCTCGACCTCGGTCCAGCGGCCGTCCTCGCCGCACAGCAGGTCGCCCGGCTGCAATTCGAACGCCGACACCCAGCCCTTAGCATACGCGTAAAACGGATGCTCGCCGGTGGTGCGAATCAGCTGGCCGCCGACGTGCACGTGGAAGATGTTCGCGAAGCGGCGAAATACCTCCTCCACTGGCTGCCATTGCAGCGGCCCGTTCGGATCATTCTCGTTGCGTGACAGAACCAGGTCGCCGGGCTCGAGCTGATCGATGCGTTTCCAGCGCTTCTTGCCGTGCTTGTCGCGAACGCGGACCATCGTCTCGCCGGTGAAGCACGACTTTGACGCGGCGCGGAAGGCGACGCCGGCGCCGACCAAGTCCAACACGCCGCCGACGATGTCGCCGTTGGCGATGCGCTGCACGGCCCCGGCGGCCATCGTGGCGCTGCCCGCGTAGCCGAAACCCTTCACCACGACTTTGGCCACCGCGCTGTTCATCGCACACGGATTGAAGCCGCGGACGGCGCCGAGCATGATGCTACCCAAGCCGAGCACGATGCCCATCTTGTCGCCGGCCCGGATGGCGTCAATGGTGTTGAGGATGCCGCCAAGACCCTGCGCCAGTCGCAGCGCTGCGCCGGCGGGCGTCAGCGTCAGAGCGATGTTCACGATCTGGCCCGCGTACGTGCCGGCCATATACGCGCCGGACGAGTCGTCGACCAGGCTGGAGCCGAAGGCGTTCATCGCTTCGCGGTCGCCGCCCAGTAGGCCGCCTAACGTAAGAATGTCTCCCAGGTGCTCGCGGATGCGGCGCGTCAGGCCGAAGGTGACGGTGTCGAGCACGCCTGCGACGAAGTCGATGACGTCGCCGAGGATGGTCGTCCAGTTCTGATCGACCGTGGAGCCGGCGGGGATGCTCGGCCAAACCAACGTCAGCGGACTGTTGCCCAGATAGTATTTCGCCCCTTGCCAGACGCCGTGCATCAAACCGCTGCTGTGCCGCTGCAGGTGCCCGCTCTGCCAGGCCAGGAACTTGGACGGCCCGAGGTCGGCCAGTTGGCTCACGTCGCCGCTCCAGAACGCGGCGGGCGTGCCCGGCGGAATGGCATTACTAAAAGCTCCAGGAACGGCGACCAATCCCGTCTGGCCCGCGGCGTCGTGCACGTGGCCGGG
>JBBQPM010000358.1:0-2923 GCA_038217425.1 Gemmatales bacterium | reverse complement strand
GAAACGAACGCCCGCTTCAACGAGTCGTCGGCAGGTGAGCAGGCTTTTGCCCAGATGCGTGTCGCCATAGCGCTGGCGGGTGGCGAGCGATTCGCGCGTGAGATCGAAGGCTTCAAAGTGCGCCGGCCGGCGAGGATCTCGACGGCGCGGCGCTGGAACGTCCCGAAGTTCCGCAACGGCCCCGATTGCTCGAGCAACCGCGGCACGTCATCCAGGTTTTGCAGCAGCCCGAAGCGCCGACGCAGATCGAGCGTGCCGTCGTGCGAGAGGGCTAGGTTGGAGGCGCGGTCCGCGGTCGGGAAGATCGGGATCGGATCGTACTGATTGCTGCCGGTGGAGGATTGCGGATTGGGGCTGGGCATGAACGGCGCGTAGGCGGGGCCGAGGTAACCGGGACCGCCGCCGTAGAACTTGGTGTTGCCGACGTAGAGGGGGACGCCGACCGCCTGGTTTTCGAGTTTCTTGGCGACGACGGAGCCGACGTCGGGGAACTCGGCGTCCTGGAGATTGGCGGCGACGGAGGGATAGCCAGTGAGAAAGCGATGCGTGCCGCCGGAGTGTTCGCCGCGGGTATGGTGGAGGCTGCGGACGAGGGAAAACTTGTCAGCCACCTTGGCGAGTTGCGGCAGATTGTGGGCGATGTGGATGCCGGCGACGTTGGTGCGGATGGGGCGAAAGGGGCCTCGAATTTCGAGCGGCGCGTCGGGTTTGAGATCGAAGGTATCGAGATGGCTGGGCCCGCCGTTGGCCCAGAAGAGGATAACGGAGAAGTCGTTGCGGGTTCGGCTGGCGGTTTCGGCGGCCAAGACGTGCGCGAGGTTCGGATTGAGACCGGAGGTCAAGGCACCGAGGCTGAGACCGCCGAGCTTGAGCCAGGTGCGTCGATCGAGCGTGGCCATGCGAGGATCCCGGAGGGAGGGGGGATGTGTATCGTCGCCGAAACGCGGCGGGAATTCAAGGGGCAATTTTCTGGGAATGGGTTGCTAGCAAGGGCGAAACAATCGATGACTCCCATCGTGATCACAAAGTTGCCGCCGCTCGCTTTTCAGCCCGCATTGCTGCAATTTGCTGTTCGAGGAAGGCGTCGAGTTCTTCGTCGGTCTGACCGCTCCGCTTGAAGTCGTCGTGTACGGGTTTCATGATTTCGCGAAATGATCCCTTCGCTCGAATTAGACTTATCTCAAGCGCCTGGCGCACGAACGTGTCAATACTCATTCCGTAAGCAGCAACATGAGCGTTGAGTTTTTCCACGAGCGCAGGCGGCAAGTCAACTGTAAATGTCATCGCGATCCTTTCATCAACTCCCCTCACAGTTTAGCAGAGACCCCCGCCGCCGAACAACGACGAATCCTTAGAATGTCGTCAAAGGAGACCGCCATGCCCCTGCACCCCCTCGCCGGCAAACCGGCCCCCAAAGAAATGCTTGTCGATCTCGGCAAACTCCTCGCCGCCTACGACGACACGACGCCCGATCTCGACGACCCGGCCCAGCGCGTCAGCTTTGGCACCAGCGGACATCGCGGCACCTCGCTCGACGGCTCCTTCACCGACTCCCATATCGCCGCCGTCACGCAGGCCATCTGCGAGTACCGCGCCGCCCAGGGCATCGACGGTCCGCTCTACCTCGGCATGGACACGCATGCCCTGTCGGCGCCGGCGCAGCGGACGGCCCTCGAGGTGCTCGCGGCCAACGGCGCCCAGGTCGTGTTCCAGAAAGACGACGGCTTCACGCCCACGCCCGTCATCTCGCATGCCATCCTCGCTTTCAATCGCGGCCGAAGCACGGGACGGGCCGACGGCATCGTCATCACCCCGTCGCACAATCCCCCCACCGACGGCGGCTTCAAATACAACCCCCCCAACGGCGGTCCCGCCGACACCGACGTCACCGCAGGCGTCCAGGATCGCGCCAACGCCCTCCTCCGCGCCGGCAATCGCGAAGTCCGGCGACTCCCCTACGCCCAGGCGCTCCGTGCCGCGACCACGCACGCCCATGACTACGTCCCCGCTTACGTCGACGATCTCGCCAGCGTCATCGATCTCGACGCCATCCGCGACGCCAAGCTCAAACTCGGCGTCGATCCGCTTGGCGGCGCGAGTGTGGCGTATTGGGAACCGATCCGCGATAAGTATCGTCTCGACCTCGACATCGTCAACGACCGCATCGACCCAGCCTTCGGCTTCATGACGCTCGACCACGACGGCAAGATCCGCATGGATTGTTCGAGCCCGTACGCCATGGCCAGCTTGGTAGGGCTTCGCGACAAGTACCGGGTCGCGTTCGGCAACGACCCCGATGCCGATCGTCATGGCATCGTCACGCCGGGCGCCGGGCTGCTCAATCCGAATCATTTTCTCGCCGTCGCCATTCGCTACCTGCTGACGCATCGGCCCCAGTGGCCCGTGTCCGCAGCGGTCGGCAAGACGCTCGTCTCCAGCAGTCTGATCGACCGCGTCGTCGCCGATCTGGGACGGGTCTTGTCGGAAGTGCCGGTCGGGTTCAAGTGGTTCGCGCCGGGGCTTTACACGGGCGACGTCTGCTTCGGCGGCGAAGAGTCGGCCGGCGCCAGCTTCCTTCGTAGAGACGGCACCGTCTGGACCACCGATAAGGACGGCATCCTCATGGATCTCCTCGCCGCCGAGATCACGGCGACGACAGGGAAAGATCCCGGCGAGCACTTCGCCGAACTCGCGGCTCAGTTCGGCATGCCGTACTACACGCGCATCGACGCCCCGGCGACGCCCGCGCAGAAGGCGGGATTCAAGACGCTCACCCCCGAAGCGGTCGCGGAATCGAAACTCGCCGGCGAACCGATCCTCGCCAAGCTCACCCGCGCCCCCGCCAACAACGCCCCCATCGGCGGACTCAAAGTGGTAGCCGCCAACGGCTGGTTCGCGGCCCGGCCTTCGGGGACCGAGAATA
>JBBQPM010000357.1:0-3012 GCA_038217425.1 Gemmatales bacterium | reverse complement strand
CCAGCCGGGCCGACGAAGGCGATGGCTTCCGACGTGTCCCAGTCGTCGGCGAGGACGTGGATGAGAACGCCGAGCGCGTCTTCGCCATCGGGCCCGGCAATGGCGGCGAGTGTGGCGGCGGCGACGCCGTTGCCGCGCTTGACGATCGCCCGCACCGCGGGGATCGCCGCTTTGGCTTCGAGTCCCATCGGCGTGATGTACTGCAGCGCGTCCCAGCGGGCGCGGTGGTCGTTGCTCTTGAGTTTCTCGATGAACAACGGCAACCCCGCCTTGGCCGACTTGGGATCGATGCGCGTGAGGGCGATGGCGCAGGTCCAGCGGAACTCCTGGTCTTTATCCTTGAGGCCCTCTTGCAGCAAGGGGACGACGCCGCGCGCCGGCGGCCCAATGGCTCCCAGAGCATCGGCGGCCATGGTGCGGATCGCCCGGTCTTGCAAACAGTCGGCAAGCATGGGAACGGCGCTCATCGCGGCCCGGCCGATGCGTGCGAGCGCGTCCGCCGCCTCCCAGCGCACGCTCTTGTCGTCATCGGTGAGCGCGACCATGAGGGAATCAATGGCCAGGGCGGCGTCGCTGTCGAGATCACCGATGGCGATGGCGGCGGCCTTGCGCACTGCCGGCTGCTTGTGATGTAACGCGTCCTCGAGAACTTTGATGTAGGGAAGGTTCTCGTCGCTGATAAAAATCAAGGCACGGGCGGCGCTGATGCGCACCAGCGGCTCCTTGTCGGTACACGCATTTTGCAGCGCGGGCCCCGCCGCGGTCCGCGCCGGCCAGCCAATCAGCCCCAAATCTTCCGCCGCCTGCGCGCGGACGGCGACCTCCGCCTTCAGGTCCTCAAGGACTTTGACGAGCTTGGGGATGTCTTCGGTCCCCGCGGAACCGGACCCAACGATCCATTTGGAATCCTTGGCGCCGACCTTCCAGATGCTCGAGGGCATCTCGAGACTCGCCTTGATGCGTAGCACGGGACAATCTTTGCCGCGCAGCACCTTCTGAAAAGCGACGTTGTTGTACTGGTAGACGCCGAACTTGGCGCCGTGATTGATCGCCGTGATGACGACCTCTTTGTTTTCGAGCATCAAGGCGACGGCGCTACGGAGTTTCTCGGCCGTGCCGTAGTAGGCAAGCGCGAGTTCGGGCCGGCCGGTGCTCATGGTCCAGAAACCCTCGGCCGTCTCGGAACACTGGTACCAGTAGGTTCCGGTGCAGACGAGGCCGACCTTTCCGTGCGTGAAAAAGAGCGCGATGCGACCCGGCTCGGCCCAGTCGAGCACCATCTTCGGCTCGCGCGGATGGAAGCCTTCGCTGACGAGATGCTTGAGCGGCTGTCCCGGCGACGTCCCCTTGAGGTCGGCGACTTTCTTGTAAAGCACGATGCGCCGCTCCTGGCTCACCTTGTCGACCGCCAGGACGCTGACGCTGACGGCGTCCTGCAAAATATAACCGAGCGTAGGGGAAATATCGACGTACGCCCGTGCCTGTGCGACGAGGAATAGAAACGACAATACGACCGCGACGAAACGACTCATAAAGCCTCCGTACTTAGCCCATATTAAATCGAGACGCCGCTGCGAGATGTCCGGAAGAGGGTTGGTGACTCGTTAAGACAATGAAGATTATACGTCGAAAATGATGAGCAATGCAAGAGGGTTGCCCCAGCCGGAGTCTTGGCAAGATGGGGTATATTGTGAATCAAATGTCGACGATGATCTCCGCCTCCCAACCGTCGAGGCCCTTTTCGACGCGAAGACCGTGGTAAGTGATCGCCTTGATCTCGTGCTCGAGCAAATGCCGGTCGCGGTCGATCGGCTCACCCAGAGCCTCGCCGATGAGCGTGTTGCCTTCGAAGCGAACGCGGAACTGTCCGAAGATCAGATGCTCGGCGTCGAAGCGATACAGGAGTTCGTTGAGCCAATCGAAGAGCAGGAAGTCCCACGCGTCGCCGGTACGCACGACTTCGAGCGTTTGCACGGGACGAATGCTGGCAAGGTCGGCAACGACCGCGGAGAAGAGGGCTTGCGCCGACTCGGCGAAAAGCTCCGGCAGCGTGGCGGCGCGAATGCGCAGACCCAGATCGGCGGTATGTTCGAAGAGTTCGTACATGGCGGTTCCTCTGGCAGCCGGGCGCGCGGCGCGTTAGACTTTAGGTTTCCCCCGCGAAAGGGAGCGGACTCGCGGAACTTTTGGTTCGCGCCGACGTCTAATGGGCTCGGCAACACTTCTATGGAGCAATGACATGCGTTTGGCAACTCTCGTCTCGGCCGGCATCGCGGCCCTGAGCATCAACGTTCTGATCGCCGGGGGCGGCGGCGCCACCAAAGTCAAAAAAGAAGACATCCCAAAGCACCTGAAGACGCTGACGTCGTCCCCCAACGCTGCCGACCGGCGCAGCGCCGTCAACGCGATTGCCGACCTCGGCGCCCTCTCGAAGAAATACGTCGTCGACGCCGTCGAACCGCTCAAGAAGGCCGTGCAGGCCGACTCCGATCCCGGCGTGCGCAAGTCCGCCGCCCGCGCCCTGGGCCAGATCAACCCCGACCCGACCACCACGGTGCCGATCCTCATCGAAGCCCTCAAAAAGGACTCCTCGATGGACGTAAAGCTCACGGTAGCCGAGAGTTTGGGAATGTACGGGAAGGCCGCCGTCGATGCCTTGCCGCTCCTGCGCGAGTTCGGCAACAACTTCAAAGATAAGAAGGACAAGAATCAATCAATGGTCGTCAAGACCGCGATCGGCAACATCACCGGCGCGAAGAAGAAGTAACCAAAGGCGAGCGGGGGACGTTAGTCCCCCGGTACGACACTTTTCTGCAAAATCCCGGAATGGTTTCATCGACGTCCATTAGCGCTAAACCGGGGGACTGACGTCTTAGCTTTCTACACGAATTATAGCTGTCCTTCGCGAGGAAAAACCGCCTGTCGGCGTTTTGTAAGATATTCTTCGGGCGGTAGTTTCGGCAAAAATCGGCGGTTTCGCGCGGTGCGGCGTTGGGCTGCGTAGAGTTTGAC
>JBBQPM010000356.1:0-3068 GCA_038217425.1 Gemmatales bacterium | reverse complement strand
TGTCAGTGGGCGCTTGAAGAGGGGCCACGTTGGGGCGCTTCAAAAGCAGCCGAGGAATGATGGTTGATAATCGCTGTAATGTTTACGATTTGCAAGTCGGGTCGGTTTCGCCATCGGCGCCGCCGGTCTCTGGGGGAGTCGTCTTGGCCCGTTTTTTTGGTATCGAGCCGGAGGGCGCATTGGCCCCTTTTGGCTCGTCTTCGTTCGTTGATTGTGGAGCCGATTGATTTCGCAGGCGATAACTCTTGCCGCTGAAGGGCAATACTTCGGCGTGGTGTAGGAACCGATCGAGAATTGCCGTGGCACTGGGGACGTCGCCGATGAGCTTGCCCCAATCTTCCAGCGGCCGATTGCTGGTCATCATCGTGCTGCGGGTTTCGTAGCGCCGCATGATGATCTCGAACAGGTATTCTCCTGACCGCTTTGGCAACTGCTTCATGCCCATGTCATCGATGATGAGCAGATCCGGCTTGAGATACTTGGTCAGCACTTTGTCATCTTCGGCCAGCACTTCATCGTGCAAGAAGTCGCGGACGACATCGAAGATCGAGCGGTACAGCACGACGAAGCCGAGCTTGATCGCTTGATAACCGACGGCCTGAACTAAAAAGCTCTTGCCGGTCCCCGGCGGTCCGATGAGCAGCACGTCGCGGCTCTCGCGGATAAAGCGGCAGGTCGCCAGATCGAACGCCTGCTTCTTCGGCAACGACGGATTAAACGACCAGTCAAACTGATCGAGCGGCTTCACTTCGCGGAACGCCGCCGCTTTCACGCGGCGGTTGATCTGGCGTTCGTCGCGGACGAATAGTTCGTCCTGCAAAATCAGTTCCAGGAACTCCGCATGGCTCAGGTTGTGACCGGCCGCTTCTTGCAGCCGCACATCGAGCGTTTCCGCCAAGCCCGACAGGCGAAGTTTCTTGAGGGTCGTTTGCAGCGAATCGTGCATCATTATTTCTCCTGGTTAAAAACATCGGAACAGAGAAGAGGGGAAGGGGGATGGGGGTCCGGGGGAAGGGAACTTGGGGCCGGATGGTCCCTTCCCCCGGGCCCCGCGAGTGCGGCCCGCACCCAACCGCCGTAGTCGGACAACGGACGAATCAGCGGATGCTCAGCGAGGAATGACAGTTCTTGTTGAGCAACGCCGCGCCGCTTGAGCAGTTCGCGCAGTGTCCGGAGGCGGAACGCGCCGTACGAGAGGGCGATGCGACAAACTTCGTTGAGGGCGTCACACGAATTCGCCTTAGCCAGCGCGAGGAGACCCTGCAACACCCGAACTCCCTCGATTCCTCGGGCTTGCAGCATGGCTTCGGCCCAGGCCAGGGCCTGTTCGCCGATCCCCCGAACCTTGCCGAGCAGCCAGGCCGCACCCCGTTCCACGCCACTGATTTTCTCTGGGGCGAGGTGTTCGGTGTGGGTGCTGAAGCGGCCTTGTTCGTGCCGCACGTGCAGGGCGATTTGCTGCCAGCGCTGATTGAAGATGCGGACCAGCCGCGCATCCCAACGAGCCCAAACGGTCCGTCCCAGATGCTCCGGTGGCACCGAGTAATAGGCCTTGGCTACTTCCACATGCCCATCGCGGCTGACTTTACGCTGCGCCTCGTGAAAGAACGGGAAGCGTTCCAGCGGCCCCGGCTGCAAGGCGGCGTGCTCGACTTCGTGGAAGACTCGGCCCACTTGCCGTTTGGTCGTGCCGTGGATCCGCGTGTCGGCAACGCTCCGTTCCCACTCGGCCAGAAAACAGTTTTGTTCTTCCAGCGAGACGAAGGTCCGCGCCTTGAGGGCGTTGTTCTTCACGTACTTCACGCTCGACTCAACCTTGCCCTTGTGCCGCGGCGTGTAAGGCTTCGTCGGCAGGATCACCGTGTTGTAATGCCGGGCGAAAGATTGAAGCTTCGGGTTCAGCTCCGGATCAAACCAGTCAGGATGTACAACGGCCGCCTTAAGATTGTCGACCACTAGCGTTTGGGGCACGCCGCCGAAATAGGCAAAGGCATTTTCGAGACAACGGATGAAATCTTCCGCCGTCTGCGTAAACGTCGCTTCGCTGTAGGCCTTGCGACTGTGGCTGAGCACGATCCGAAAGACGTTCGTCTTGCGACGCTTGACAGCACCGCACCTAGCCCGGTCCACCGCCACGATCGGCGCACCGGCGCCAAAGTCAACTTGGGCTTCTTGGCCGGGACCGACTTCCATCCGCCGAAATGGCAGCTCCGTCCTGACGCCCAGTCCTTGCACGAATCGCCGCACGCTCCAGTAGCTGGCCGCACAGCCGTGATCTTGCGCCAAGTCCTGGTAGATTCGCTGCGCCGACAGGCCCTGGTCCAGCTTGGCCACAATCAGCTCGCGGCACGGTTCGCAATCACTCCGCCGCCCCCGACCAGAAGGTCGGGCCAAGAATTCTGCCACGGCCGGAGGCAGAGAATCCGCCACAGACCCGGTGGGCGCATTGGCCCCTTTTGAAACCGGCGGTGGAGGCAATAAAGCGCCCACCGGGTCCGGGCCGTTCACGCCGCTGGGCGCAGCGGCGGAAGCGGCGTCCCGTTTCGCCAATTGCACGTAACGGGACACCGCTTTGCGGTCCACTTGCAGATCGATGGCGATCTGCCGCTGGGACCAGCCTGACGCATGCAAGCGTAATATCGAATCTACCGTCGCCATTTTGAGACGATTCGCCATATCTGGACTCCATCAGTACGAAAGGTACTGATGGGCCTACGTCGAATCTCGCTCCGTTCAAAATGGCTCCTTTTCAAGCGCCCATGACTGGTCCCTTTTCAGCGCCCACTGACACAACACGTCGCCCTCGGGGAATTCCGATCGCAGGTCACGAATCTCGACGGCAATCTTCAGGTGTTCTTCGACAATCTCGTCGATGGGGATCGGGGGCGCGGTGACGATCCCGTGTTCTCGGCCGTATTCAGCCAAGAGGAGCGCGGCTTCGTCGTCGAATTCTTGCGGGTGCATGAATCCTGGCGTCCGATCGGTCCGGGCGAGGTGTTTGGCCATGATCTACGGTTCCTCGTCCTTGCCTTCTTTCTGCATCCGCTCGGCGTTCTCGCGCAGCCGCC
>JBBQPM010000355.1:0-3235 GCA_038217425.1 Gemmatales bacterium | reverse complement strand
CTTACACGACTAGCCCGTTGTACGGGGGCGTTCCACAGTCGTTTCTTGTCAGCAGCCCTAGCCCAGCAACTAGCGGTTAGCCAGGGTAGTTGCCGGTTGAACGAACGATCTGTTAGCATGACAGTACAGGCGCCACGCGCTTCGTCCGCCCGCCTTTCCCTCCCCCGCCTTGACAGCCCGATGGAGCTCCATCGCGATGCGTCTCAGTCAGCATGCTCTCCGCTCCGCGTTGATCTCCTTCGTGGCGATCGTCGCAACCCTCCAAAGCCTGCCCGGCGCTTGCGCCGACTGGCCGCAATGGCGAGGCGCTAATCGCGACGACGTTTCCACCGAGAAGGGTTTGCTGCAAGAGTGGCCCGAAGGGGGACCGCAACGCGTTTGGCTGTTCGAAAACTGCGGCGTCGGTTACTCCGGCCCCGCTATTGTCGGCGATCGGCTCTACATCATGGGCGCCCGCGAGGGGAAGGAACTGCTCCTGGCCCTCGACGCGAAGAGTGGCAACGAACTCTGGGCGGCGGAGATTGGTAATCTCCTCGAGAACAATTGGGGCGACGGACCGCGAGGAACGCCGACCGTCGACGGCAAGTTCATTTACGCCCTCGGCGCGCAGGGGAATCTCGTCTGCGTTGAGGCCGCCAGCGGCGACCTTCGGTGGCGAAAGACGATGCAGGAACTCGGCGGCGCGGTGCCCACATGGGGCTATACCGAGTCGCCGTTCATCCACGAAGACCTCGTCCTCTGCACCCCCGGCGGCGAGCAAGGCTCCATTGCAGCGTTTGACAAGAATAGCGGCGATCTTGTCTGGCAATCCAAGGATGCGACCGACGGCGCCCATTATTCCTCAATCGTCGCCCGTCCCGGTCGTAAGACCGCTCAGGCGGTGCAACTGCTGCCGACTGAGTTGGTTGGTTTCGACCCCGCCACTGGCAAAATCGCATGGCGCTCGCCGTGGCCGGGACGCGTCGCGGTCATTCCAACGCCAATCGTGCGGGACGATTCCGTCTACATCACCTCCGGCTACGGCGTTGGCTGCCGACTCCTCGATGTCGGTGACGACAACGCGGCCAAGGAGATTTACGACAACAAGGTGATGAAGAACCATCACGGCGGCGTCATTCTGTTGGGCGATCACGTCTACGGCCACAGCGACGGCGTCGGTTGGGTCTGTCAAGATTTCAAATCGGGCGAGCAGACGTGGCGCGAGCGGAGCGCGCTCGGCAAGGGGGCCATCGCTTACGCCGATGGCCGCTTCTACTGCCTCAGCGAAGATGAGGGGGATGTTGTGCTGCTTGAGGCGTCTCCGGAAGCGTGGAAAGAACAGGGCCGGTTCACGCTCGATCCGCAAACCGATCAGCGCAAGCCGCAGGGAAAGATCTGGACTCACCCCGTGATCTGCGACGGCAAGCTCTACCTCCGCGACCAGAACCTGCTGTTCTGCTTTGACGTTAGCGAAAGCGCGAAGGAGCGCACGGACGCCGCCGGTAATTGATGGTTGGCCGCGACCGCTGGTCGCAGCTTGACGCCTACTTGGCCCCCGCCTGCTTTAGCTTCGGCGTCAGCACCATACGCACCGGCGTTCCGAGCGGCGGGATCTTGGCGGTGTTCGCTTCGAACATCAGCCCTTCGTTCGATTGGCTGCTTTCGATCGGGATATCGAGCATCGCCGTGGTGAAGTTCGAGACGCAGATCAGGTCGCCTGACTCGGCCATGTAGAATTCCTTGCCATTCTCCGGATCTTTCCAAAAGCCGCTCCCGGCGAAGACCCACGGCTGAGCCATCGGTTTCTTTGTCTTCGAATCGACGATCCACTCCTGGGCCCGGGTCTTTTGCCACTTCCCCTTGTCGTCGAGCCAACGGATTTCGATGCCGATCTCCGACCCGGAAGGCGGCTTGAACTCGGGGCGGAACTGCACGGGCGTGCCCGACTTGGCCCCGACGGCCAACAGTGCGGCATGGACCGTTTGTGCTTTGGTGTTCACGCCGACAATCGACTCGTGCTCCTTTGTCCCAGCCAGGCACGCCAGCATCTCCAGCACCCCTTCGCGGAGTGAAACGTAGCCGTCGACGATAACTTCCCCCTTCTTGGCGTCGATCCAGACGTCTGCGCCCTTTGACAGGCGCTTCCCATCTTTTGGCTCTGGTAGCTTCGGGGCGGGTTGGCTCGCTTCATCCTCAGGCGGCGTCGTCCCGGCGCCAGCTGAGCCCGGAAACTGCGCCGGCGACATCGTCGCCGTCGCCGACAATATGACGAAGGTCAACGCCATGGCCACCAACCTTTGTGAGCCGCGGGGAAGAAAAATCATCAGAGGTCCTTCGATCGAATTGAGTGTGACATTGGCCAGCGAAAAACGCTGGGAAGTACCGGCATTTCTGCCTAATACTTGCCCCAGCTAGCGCTCGGCCGCGGCGCTGCTGAGTGATTTTACCCCGCAGTCGCCGCTCCGGGAAAATCGCCGTCGGCGCCCCGTGAATTGCCTCGCCAAAACCCGTACAATGCCCGCCAGCCGGCATCTTGGCCTGGACGCACCTTCGACACCGCCGCGGAGCGCTCTGCTCGTTATGTCTACCACTTTCGATCCGAACAAAGAAGCCGGCTTCCTCCCACTCGAACAAGCCCCAGCCCCGAACGGCAAACCCGAGGCGCCCCCCTCGCATGCCGCAACGCAATCCGGTTTTTGGCGCAGCACGGCGCCTGCTGTTCTGCGGAAGGAAAAGCTCCCTCCTCACGACGCATGGCTCGTCTACTGGGACCAACGCAAGGCCCGGCCAACCTTCGGCGGCCCGATCGCTCCATCGTCGAAGCCGCTGCAGTGGAACCAACTCAGCCCCAACCTCGACCGCGCGACGCAGAAGCTGCTTGAACTGGCGGCCATCGTCGGCGACGCCGACGAAGTCGCCAAGTTCTCCAAGGCCAAGCGGAATAAAGAACTTCAGGCCGCGCTCAACGATTGGCTTGCGGCCTCGAAGCGGGCTCGGGCCGATGTGCAGCTCGCGGTGGGAGCCGTCGCCGCCGCCCACCTGCTCGGCGTCTTCGGCGGAACGCTAGCGGCCGACCTCGGTTGGCGCCTCGTCGACGCGCTTTACGAGCTCGCTCGACACGCCGAGGGGTGGAACCCAGACCTGACCGACGAGGAGATCATCGCTCAGCAAATGCTCGCGGGCGAATTGCCCCTCACCCTCTCGTACGTGCTGGGCGAAATGAAGCCGCTCCACGCTCTCCGGAGCGCTGCCCGCG
>JBBQPM010000354.1:0-3244 GCA_038217425.1 Gemmatales bacterium | reverse complement strand
ATGTTCCACTGAGCGTCACTGATGTCGCTGGGATAGGGCTTCCGTGCCGGCGTCATGACCTGTCTCCTTGTTCAGGTGGTTGCCATAAATTTCTCCACCCGCAATCCTAGCGACATGAGCGGACTCCGGACAGCCAGTGAGCCCCCTCGCCGAGCATCGCCCACGACGCCCCCACGCGGGGCGTCTCTCGTTGGTGGGCGTCACACGCAACTCGCTAATTCCGTCGCAACCGAGGCCGACGTCGTGCCGCTGGCGGGGATGCGTTCGGCCTTCTTGCCCGTGAACGTCTCCCAGCGCTGGACGATGACGTCGCAGTAGGGCATGTCAAGTTCCATCAAGAACGCCTTGCGCCCGGTTTGCTCCGCCGCCATCAGCGTCGAGCCCGAGCCGCCGAAGAGGTCGAGCACGTTCTCGCCGGCACGGGACGAAAACTCCATCGCTCGCCGGGCAAGCTCCACCGGCTTCTCGGTCAGATGCACCATGCTCTGCGGATTGATCTTCTTCACCGACCAGACGTCCGTCGCGTTGTTGGGGCCGAGGTACTGATGCGCCGCGCCCTGACGCCAGCCGTAAAAGCACCACTCGTGATTCCCCATGAAGTCCTTGCGGGTCAGGACGGGGTGTTCTTTTACCCAAATGATCGCTTGCGAGAAGTAGAGTTCGCAGGCCTTGAGCACGGGCGGGTAATTCGCGCAGTTGGCATAGCCCCCCCAGATGTAGAAGCCGCGGCCGGGGAGCAGCACGCGGGCCATGTTACCGAACCAGGCGGCGAGTAGCCGGTCGAACTCGCCGTCGGTAACGAAGTCGTTGGCCAGCGGGCGATCCTTGGCGCGCATTTTTTTGGTAGTGGGCTGCGCCTTCTCCGGATGGCGTGCGACGTCGAGCTTCTGGTGATGCGTGGAGGCAGCGAACGAGCTGAGGCCGGCGGCAATGGCGTTGTTGCTGCGCGGCTCGACCTTGACGTTGTAGGGCGGGTCGGTGTTGACCATGTGAATCGCGGCGCCGTCGAGTAGCCGATCGACGTCGGCCGGCTTGCTCGAGTCGCCGCAGAGAAGGCGATGCGAGCCAAGAACCCAAAGATCTCCGGGCTGGGTGATCGCCGCGTCGGGGGGCTCGGGCACGGCGTCCGGATCAACCAGTCCCTCGGGAGTCGAAGGAGCCAGGAGACCGGTCATCTCTTCGGCGCTGAAGCCGGTGAGGTCGAGATCGAAGTCGAGCTTCTGCAGTTCGATCAGCTCGGCAACGAGTTTCTCGCTGTCCCATTCAGATAAACGCGCCGTTTGGTTGTCGGCAATGCGGTAGGCCTTGGTTTGTGCCGGCGTCAGCCCCGTAGCCACGTGGACCGGGACTTCGGTCAGGTCCAGCTTCTGCGCGGCCTTAAAGCGGGTGTGCCCGACGATAATGACGCCGTCCTCGTCCACGACGATCGGCTGCCGAAAGCCGAACTCGCGGATCGATTCCGCGACGGCATCGACGGCAGCATCGTTGAGGCGAGGGTTGTTGGCGTAAGGCTTGATCGAATTCAGCGGACGCATTTCAAGGTGCATGGAACAGTCCTTTAAGTACAGAGATCAGGAGCCAAAGGATGATCGTGACACCGTAGACTGCAACCACGGTCGCCAGGTAGAGCACGACCGAAAGGGCCAGGCAATAGCCGATTTCGACGGCAATGTGCAAAACGCCCATGCCCCAGGTTCGTGGAGGGGCACTGCAACAACAAGGTCGGGACGGCTGTGCGGTAGAATCGCGGTTGGGCATGTTCGGCTCCGAGGGGAGGGAGGTAGGGATGTGGCCAATACGACGCATCGCCTCACCTCTCTTATACCCGAGGAGCCGCGATCCCAATTCGCGAATCGGCACCGCAACCGCGGTTCGTTCCACCGGTAGACATACGTTCTCAAGGCTCGCCGAATTGCCGCTCAAAGGTGGTCACTCGCTTACCGCATTTCCGGCACTCGCGCCGGCGCATCAGCGTCTTGCGAGAGGCTTCACGCGTGTAGATGACGTTGGACTTGTTGAAGCCGCAACCGCGGCAGCGCAGGCCACGCTGGTCGTCGTTGGGCGTGGATTGGTTGGGGTCGTGCTGGTTCATGGATACCTCAGAAAGAAAACTTGAACAGTCATGAAATTGTTCGTTAGACACGGGCGAAAATGCTCCCCAACGACATCTCATTTGTCCGAGACGGGATTCAATAAGAGCGTGACGAGTTGGGCACGCTGCTCCGGGGATAGGCCGAGAAGAGTTGCAGCGAGAAGATCAATCGTGGCGTTATTGGGCTTCTTTGAAGATTTGGTGCAACCAGGAGTGCAACGGGGTTTTGCACATTCCGTAACTGGCGATTTTATTTGGCTTTCTGACTCGGTGCCCTCTGCATCACACCCATGAGGTCGGGGGTTCGAGCCCCTCAGCGCCCAATTAAAGGACTTGCGACGATGTCGCAAGTCCTTTTCCATTTGGCAGTTATGAATTCGCGATCTTCTTGCTCTTCCCAAATCGTTGAGTTTCCGTCTGATTTCATGTCTGAAGTTGATCGCATTTTGTCTGATTTTCCCGCCTACAATGCCCTCGGGTAAGGAATATCTACAGGGGGAGTAGGACTATGGCGAACAAGAAAGAACTGTGCCGGTCGGCAAGCGGCGCCTTCGTGCGAAATCTTGGGTGGAAGGTGACGCCAGTGGGCGGGTACACCCAGCACAAGTTTTACCTCGGGAAAGACGAACCCGTAGCGAGATTGGCAAGCGTGCGCTTGGAGCGTCTATGGGAGGAAGCCGTCAAACGATGGCGCCGAGAAAACCAATACGAGATTCAACCCACGGACCGGCCGGTCTGGGATCCTGCCACGCTCGCCATTGCCGAAGCGATTCGGCAAGGACTGCCGGTCGCGCGCGTTCCTTTGCCGTTGCCGTTTTCGATCATGATCCCGGAAAGCCCGTTGATCGGCGATTGGCTCGACAAACTACAGAAGGACATTTCAGGCATCAAGGTCGAGTTGCTTGATGACAAGGCTCAAGAAAAGTCCGACGAATATCAGCAATGGCAAGGGCGTCGTTTGCTCGAGATGGGCCGCGAAATGCTACACCGGAAGGCGGGCGGCGACACGCTCTGTTTTGCTTCAGTCGGATCTGGAAGAAGTCTTCGAGCGGGTTAGCATAACCTGAACGGAGGTTCTACCATGTCCGAAAAACGTCCCAAGCGTCATTTTCAGCCCCACGAAAAAGTGGCCGTCGTCAAACGCCATCTTCT
>JBBQPM010000353.1:0-3318 GCA_038217425.1 Gemmatales bacterium | reverse complement strand
CGAGGCGCCCGGGCAACACCTCGTGGCCGCCTACGCTCACGAACACCAGGCGGTTCTCGCCCAGATCCGCGTCGATGCCAAGACGAACGAACACAAGGCCGCTCTGGAACTGTTGGGGATTCTGCCAGTTCAGGGACGCGTGGTGCTTGGCGACGCGATGTTCTGCCAACGGGATCTGTGCGAGAAAATCATCGAGCAAGGAGGGAACTACTTGTTCACAGTCAAAGGAAACCAACTGGGATTGGAAAGAGACATCGCCGCAGGCTTTGGCTTCGACGCCGCCGCCCGAGATGTCGCAGCGGCTTTTTCCCCCTGTGCCCTTGCCGTCCGAACCGGTGCATACCACGCTGGACAAGGGTCATGGCCGGGTCGAAAAGCGGACGGTGCGAGCGACTTCCACGTTGACGTTGGGGCAGAAGTGGCCGGGGCTGGCGCAGGGATTGGAAATCCACCGGGAGCGAACGGTGAACGGCAAGACGACGGTGGAAGTGGAGTATGCAATGACCAGTCTGACCCGAGAGGAGGCCGACCTGCAACGTCTCGCCGAACTCGTGCGTGGCCACTGGGCGATCGAGAACCGGCTGCATTACGTGCGTGACGTGACCTTTGGGGAAGACGCCTGCCGCGTACGCAAAGGTTCGGCTCCCCAAGTGCTGGCCGCCCTGAGAAACGCCGTCATCCACCTCCTCGCCGGAGTCGACGCACCCAACCACGCCGCCGCCATCCGCAGGCTCAACTACCACCCCGAGGAAGCGCTCGTACTTCTCCAGCTTCAACAAAGTGAATGAGCGAATTGCCCTGGAATTCGGGCGAGCCAGGTCGCGTAAGCGCCTGGAGACCAGCGGTTCCTTCGGCACTCCAGCTCTTACGCAATCTGGCTCGCCGGAGGAATGCCCAATAGCCATTGACGCACCCTTCCGTGTCGTGGGGCCAACGACGCAGCAAGCGTGCCCACAGGCCAAGCAGTCCCTGCCAGCGACCCAAGCAGATCTCCCCGCCGCGCCTTCCCTCTCCGCAAATCTTCACGCCGGCTTCACTCCCGCAAGCCCATTTTTTGCAATAAGTTACGGCGACTCGCGAAACTTTTCACGAATCCTGCGCGGGCTTGGCGTACCGTTTGCGTGCGGTCTTGCTCATAAGCCGTGCGGCCTGGCTAGTCATGGGAGAGGTGGCTACTGGGTCGTCACGGCTTTTTTCTTCACTTCCACTTCTGCCCATTTGCCTCGTCTGCTAGAATTGCGTAGGCGCCGGGGAATAGTAAAGACAACAAGTCGAGCCACAGAGGACCCAGAGAACACAGAGCAATAAAGTGGACGTTCGCCACGACGTCGGCTGGTTTTGCTTTTCTCCGTGTCCTTTGTGCTCTCTGTAGCTTGTCTATTCTCGACGAGCTTATTCTTGCCCGCGCCGTTACAACGCCAATTCGCGAACGCCGCCCGAGGTGCACCTTGGAAACCGCCGCTCCCAGCATGGTTCCCGCCAAACCCGTCGAACGCTCCCTCAACCGCCAACGCTTCGGCTGGCGCTGGTGGAACGCCTTCAAGGCGACCTTCGGCACCCCTGCCCAGCGCCGTCTCGGCTACGCGGCATTGCAGATCCCCAAGATTCGCTACTGGGAAAAGGAGTTCGGCCGACTCAGCGACGCGGAACTCCTGCAAAAAGGCCTGCGCTTCAAGGGCCGAGCCCGCGGCGGCGAATCCCTCGATCTACTGCTGCCCGAAGTCTTCGCCCTTGTCGGCGAATCCGCCTACCGCAATCTTGGTATACGCCCCTTCGACGTTCAGCTCGCCTCCGGCGTCGTCCTGCATAACGGCGCCCTTGCCGAGGTCGCCACCGGCGAAGGCAAGACCCTCATCGGCACCCTCCCCACCGCGCTCAACGCCCTCGTCGGCAGAGGCGCCCACGTCACCACCGTCAACGATTATCTCGCCCTCCGCGACTGCGACTGGGCCGCCCAGATCTTCAACCCCATCGGCCTCTCCGTCGGCGTCCTCCAACAGAAAATGGAAGACAGCGACCGCCACAAAGCCTACCAGGCCGACATCACCTACGGCACCGCCTCGGAGTTCGGCTTCGACTTCCTCCGCGATCGCCTCAAGCTCAAAGGCAACTCCAACACCGTCCTCCCCTTCTGGGCGCCCTGGTCGGCCGACGGCGTCAGCAAGGGCCCCATGGATCCCAAGGTCCAGCGCCCCCATCACTTCGTCCTCGTCGACGAGGCCGACAACATCTTCGTCGATGACGCCCGTACTCCCCTCATCATCGCCAGCGCCACGCGCCTGGCCAACGAAGAGGAATCGTTCGTCTACAAATGGGCCGATAAGCTCGCCCGGGACATGATCCGCGACACCCACTTCTTCCTCGACGAGAAGAAGCAAAAGATCGAGCTCGCGGAAGAAGGCCGACGCCTGATCCGCTTCTCCGAGCCCCCCAGCGGCAAAAATTCGCATGCCATGGACAAGCTCCACGAGCACGTCGAACGCGCCCTGCACGCCCACTACCGCTTTGAACGCGATCAGCATTACCTCGTCGAGTTCAACGAGGAAAAGGGTTACGACGTCATCTGCATCATCGACGAATCGACGGGCCGGCGCATGCCCGACCGCAACTGGCGCGACGGACTGCATCAGGCCGTCGAGGCCAAGGAAAAACTCTCGGTCACGATGTCCAGCGACCATGCCGCCCAGCTCACCTATCAATCCTACTTTCGGCTCTACAAGAAGCTGTGCGGCATGTCCGGCACCGTGGTGCAGAACTGGTTCGAGATGCTCCGCGTCTACGGCCTGTGGACCATCTGCGTGCCGACCAATCGCCCGTGTATCCGTAAGGTTTTTCCCGATAAGATCTTCCCGACGGAGGACGCCAAGTTTAACGGCATCGTGGAGTCGGTCATGAAGCTGAAGGAAAAGGGCCGACCGGTGCTGATCGGCACGCGCACCGTCGATCGATCTGAACAGCTCAGCCAACGTTTGACGGCCGCGGGTCTGGAGCACAAGGTGCTGAACGCCCGGCCTGGGATGCAGGAGAGCGAGGCCGACATCATCGCCCAGGCGGGACGTCCCGGCGCCATCACGATCGCCACCAACATGGCCGGCCGCGGCACCGACATTCTCTTAGGAGGAAACGCCGAGGCGCTGGCCTGGAACAAACTCCGCGAACAATACAAATCCCGCCTGGACGTCCCCAAGGAAGTTTGGCACGAGACGGTGAAGCAGGTCGAGGAGGAAGAGAACATCAAGGAGCTACGCAAGCAGGTGGTGGCCGCCGGGGGCCTGCACGTGCTGGCGACGGAGAAGAACGAGGCCCAGCGCATCGATC
>JBBQPM010000352.1:0-3333 GCA_038217425.1 Gemmatales bacterium | reverse complement strand
CCCAGATCAGACCGGAGCGGTAGTTCTCGATCATCAGCACGACCGGCCCCTGGTCGATGCCGAAGTGGTACGGGGTGACCCACCAGCCGGTCGGGCTGTCGTCCACTGTACACGTCTGGTTGAACGACGGCTTGAACCCGTAGGGAGCGGTCATCCCCAGGTTCAGCCGGGCGAAGTTGCGGACGGTGGGGATGACGATTTCCGGGGCGAACGGCAGCGAGGCGACCACGACCCACGGAGCGATCGTGCCGTCGTCCGGGCCGAACGGGGCGCCGCGGGCGACGTAGTCGAAGAACTGCCGCTCCACGCCGTTCACTACTCGCTTGACCCAGCCCGGGCCGTCGCAGGCGGTGAACCCCCAGCAATGTTCGCCGTAGCCAACGAACTCGAGGGGGTTCCGGATCGCGTACTCCTGCTGGACGTAGGTCGCCTGCCGGCTGTTCTCGAAGTAATCGCTGCCGCGCTCGCGCATGAACGCATCCCGGATGCCGCGGAAATCGACCCACAGGTGCGAGAGCTGGTGAGTGAACAGCGGTCCGGAGAAGAGCAACTCGCGGCCGTGGATTTCCTTCCACTGGTAGGAGGCGCAGTAGGCGGCGTAGCTCTCCGGCGGCAGGGGGTGGGTCGGCGAGCCCAGGCCGAGCAGGTAGAGCAAGATTCCCTCGTCGTAGACCGTGTAGCGGTGCGGGTTGAACCCGGTCTCGGGCTTCCAGCCGTGGGTGAGCGTCGGACCGCCGTCGCGCGCCCAGTTCCAGTCGGCCCGGCGATAGAGTTCGTCGGCCAGGCGGCGGACCTCGGCCTCGTCCTGCGTGTCGGCGTCGAAGAAGGTACCGCAGGTAAGCACGCCGGCGAACAGGAACGCCGAGTCGAGCGTGGACAGCTCGCAGTCCCAGACCCGGCGGCCGGTGTCGATGTCGAGAAAATGGTAGAAGAACCCCTTGTACCCGGCGGCGTCCGGCCCCGCCCCTTGCGAAAAGTCGAGGAGATTGCGGAGGCGGCGGCGAGCGATCTTCGCGGCGAACTTGCGGATGACCACGCCGCGCTCGACGATGACCGGGATCGTCGCCAGAGCCATGCCGACGGCGGCGATGCTGCACGGGATGTCAGGATGGGTCTTGTCCCGGACCAGACCGTTGTCCGGGTTGGTCTCGTGCAGGTAGTACGACACGGTGGTCCACTGCAGCCGGTTCAGCTCCTGGTCGGTTGGCAGCCGATGCAGGTCGTCGTCGGTCGTCAGTGGCTTTTCGGACATCGCTCACCCCAATTGCGTCAACCGAGCGTCACTTGCGTAGTGGTCATTCGTAGCCGAGGTCCGTGGCAATTTGAATCCGGACTTGGCGGAGGAATTCTGGGGGCTCAATGATTGCGAGCGATGGATACGAATTGCGAAACGCATCGTCGTCAGAGAGGGAAAGGAGATCTTCGACGAAGTCCCGCTCGCAGAGATCAAGGCAAGCCGCTGCGGGGCCTTTCTCGCTCATGACGGCCTGAAGGTACACCATGCAATCGAAAACGGCCGTGGTCACGGTCGATCCGGAGTAGAGTCGGCGCGGGCACCCTGGATCGCCGATTGAATGAGTTGGTCGAGTTCGCTTTCGGTCATGCCGCTTTGAGCGACTTCGTCACGAATGGGCTGGAGGATTTCGTGGAATGAACGACCGCCGCGAAGCAACTTCGCATCAATGGCCTCGCGAATCAATGACTCGACATCGATCCCTTTGGCTTTGGCCTGGGCTTCGAGCTTTTCCATCGTTGCCGGCGGGAGGTCGATCGTGATTGACATCGTGATTCTCCGAATTTGACCCATCATACCATGAGTCGACGCGATTGTTGAGCCGATTTTGCGGCGGCTTCGGTCCGCGAAATCGCGATCGCTTTTCGGACATTGCTCACCCCACTTGCGTCAGCCGAGCGTTCCGGACGTCGTGCGTTCGCCCGTCGTCCCGCAGCGGTACACCACTTTGCCGACGAGGTCGTGTGCCATCGCGTATTACCCGCAGGTAGCGAGCGGCCAAAAGCATGCGGAGTGCTTCGGTGCGTCGGACGTGCGTCGGACCGATGCACGCAAGACTTGCGGACGGCAACAGATTTTGGACTACATGCAAGTCACGATTTCACGATGCACGGCGCGTGAGTCGCATCCGCGCTTGCAACCCGGCCGACGCCAGGCGAGCCTTCTCGCCGGGGAAACGAGATGCCGGCCGCGACCGCGCTCTCGAAGCGGCCCTGAATCAATGATTGAGGCTCGGGCGATCTCGCTCTCGCATTGATTCCTGGAGAAGCATCCACACCACAGCTTGGTGCACGATGAACGAAGAGTCACTATTCAATCTTGCTCTCGAAAAGCCGCCGCACGAACGGTCAGCCTTCCTTGAAAGCGCCTGCGGCGGAGATGTCGAACTGCGCCAGCGCGTGGAACGCCTGCTGAAGTCGCACGACAACCCCGGGAGCTTCCTGCGGGAGCCCATCGTTCCCACGACGGGCGGCAGCCACGGCGAGGCGACGCAGGCGCTGGAACCCGGCGCGTCTGTTCCCACGAACGCCGGCAAAACTCCGTCCGAGCGGAACCAGACCCTTCATGAAGATCTCGACTATCTGAACCCGTCGAGTCGGGCCGATGCGATCGGTCGAATCGAACATTACCATGTTCTTCAGGTCATCGGAAAGGGAGGCTTTGGCACCGTCCTCAAAGCGTTTGACGAAAAGCTGCATCGCGTCGTCGCCATCAAGGTGCTTTCGCCGGAGCTGTCGGCCAGCGGCACCGCGCGACAGCGATTTATTCGCGAAGCCCGTACCGCCGCCGCTGTCTCGCACGAACACGTTGTCACCATTCACGCCGTCGGCGAGGAGCATCGTCCGCCGTACCTGGTGATGCAGTTGATCGACGGCGTGACGCTGCAGGAGAAGCTCGACAAGGTCGGCATGCTGAGTTTGCGGCAGACCTTGCGCATCGGCTTGCAGACAGCGGAAGGGCTGGCGGCCGCGCACAAGCAGGGGTTGGTGCATCGCGACATCAAGCCGGCGAACATTCTTTTGGAGAACGGCGTCGAGCGCGTCAAGATCACCGACTTCGGTCTCGCGAAGATTGCCGACGACGCCACCGTGACGCAATCGGGCGTCGTGGCGGGCACGCCGATGTACATGTCGCCGGAGCAGGCCAACGGCGAACCGCTCGATCATCGCTCGGACCTGTTCAGCCTCGATTCCGAACGGTAGGTGGCAAGAGCAAGGAACCCGAGGACCCGCCACTCAGATGACGTTCGGCGAAGCAGGCGACGGGGCAGCTGACGCAGCGAACAGCGGGGGGTCGAGGCGGGCGAGGAGTTGTCGGAT
>JBBQPM010000351.1:0-3372 GCA_038217425.1 Gemmatales bacterium | reverse complement strand
CGTGATGAACTGATCGCGATTGCGCCACACCGAGTCTTCGCTGTAGGCCAACGCGACCCGCTTCGCATCGCGAGAATTCCAGGCATCTTCAGCGAGCCGGACTTTTCGCAGTGCCGTGACGAGCGTGAAAGGCGGCGCGATGACAGTCTGCGATTGGGAGAGGAAGGTCATTGTAATGCTCCTTTGAGAATTTTCGACCAACTTTTCTGGTTGCGATTGCGTGATTTGGCGCGCCGCCGACTACCGGGACGCAACCTTGATTCTCCGCAGATATGCCTTGGCGGAGTCGGCCATCGTGACTAGCGCCGCTCCCGCCATGATGGCGTCCTTGACGACCAGACGCCCGGCGCCGGACAGGAGTGGAAACCCGTGTTCGGGACTTCCCAAGGGTGGCACCCAGCATTCCGGCGTCGTGACCAGGAACGATAAAGTGACCAGCGACATACCGAAGACCAGGAAGCTGCCAACCGCTGATACCCCTGGCAGCCAGGGATGCACCGCGATCATCACTCCAAAAGCGACGCTCACCGAACCGAGGCCATACGCGAACAGGTACGTTCCGTTACGTTCGTGCCACTCGCGATTGGCGGGCGCCAGTTCACCTTCGCGGTTCATGTGCTGGCGATATTCGCCCGCGGGTTGGCGATATAGAAAACTCATGAAAGGGCTGTTGGCCACGAAGGGGGCAATGCCTTCATCCTCGTATCGGAATGCCTTCAGGCTACCGATCCACACGAGAACCACGACCAGCCCGATTCGGGTCACTACCACACCCGCACGGTCGAAGCGGGCAGCCATTTCAAAGAATGCGTTGATTCGATTCATGGTTCATTCCTTTCCAATTCCAGGTAGGACCATTCCCGCGGACGAGGAGTTGACTGTGCATGCGCTCAAGAAACATCATCTGGAGGACCGCTTGCATGTGGCGCGTAACGGAGCAGATGCTTTGGAGTTCGTCTTCTGGACGGGCGCTTACGCCAACCGCCGCGCGGCGAACCCCCTGGTCATACTTCTGGACAAAAACCTACCCATAGTGGACGGCTTGGTAGTCCTGCGCATGATCCGGGCCGACCCGCGCACGCGCTTGATTCCCGTAGTCATGCTCACGTCATCGGCGGAAGAGCGGGACATCATTGAGAGCTACCGGTTAGGCGTCAACAGCTACATCATTAAGCCGGTGGATTTCGAGAAATTCGGCGAAGCGGTCCGAGCGTTGGGCTGCTACTGGATGGTCCTAAACCGACCGCCGATCGATGTGCGTGATCTAAGCCAATCCAATTCAGCGGAGGTGCTGTAATTTTTAGAAATACGGAGCGATTCTTGAACCAATACCACTGCGAAATAATGCTGATTGAGGACAATCCCAACGACGAACTGCTGGCGTTGCACGCCCTGAAGGATCGCAGCGTCGCCAATTCGGTCCACGTGGCGCGCGACGGAGCCGAAGCTCTCGATTTCCTGTTCTGCACCGGCGCCTTCGCCGAGCGGCCCCCTGTGAACCCGCGCCTGATCTTGCTTGATCGAAGTTTGCCTTTGGTTGATGGAATGGAAGTCCTGCGGCAGATTCGAGCCAATCCTCAGACGGAATTGATTCCCGTGGTGATGCTAACGTCGTCGCAGGAAGAGCGCGATTTGCTCGAGAGCTACAACCTGCGAGTGAACAGTTACGTCATTAAACCCCTGGATCACGAAAAGTTTCGCGAAATTGTCCGAGAACTGGGCGTTTATTGGCTTGCTGTCAACTGGCAAGCTAGCACCTGATTCAACCTCCGAGTTGCGCGTACCGATCTATCTCCACAGAGGCGCCCGATCATGGCGACACCCCTTCGCGTATTGATTCTTGAAGACAATTCCGCCGACGCGGAGTTAATGCTGCACGCCTTGCGCCGCGCCGGTTACGATCTTACCGTCGATCGCGTCGAGACCGAGCAGGATTTCCGGGACCGCTTGCAATTCGCCCCAGAGGTGATTCTGGCCGATTTTTCGATGCCGGAGTTGGACGCCCGACGCGCTTTTGACATTATGCAAGAGTGCGAGCTGGACATTCCCTTCATCATCGTTTCGGGTACCATCGGCGACACCAAGGCAGCCGAGTTGATGCTGGCCGGCGCGGGGGATTACCTCTGCAAAGACAACCTTGCCCGGCTCCCCGCCGCGATCGAGCGGGAACTGCGGGAGGTCGAGAACCGCCGGGGCCGTCGGCGAGCCGAGCAGTCTAACCGGCTGCTTGCTGCCATCGTGGACTCCTCCGATAGCGCCATCATCTCCAAGACGCTCGACGGCGTTATCACCTCCTGGAACCCCGCCGCAGAGCGGCTCTACGGATGGACTGCAACGGAGGCCGTCGGCCTGCATGTTTCCTTTATCTTTCCCTTCGACAGACAGGACGAACTGGCCCAAATTGTGGAGCGGCTTCAGCAGGGTGAACAGGTCGACGCCTCTGAGTCGGTCCGTCTCCACAGAGATGGAAGGCGGATTCACGTATTATTCAACGTCTCTCCCATCCGGGACACCGCTGGCAAGCTGATTGGGGTATCCAGGATCGCCCGCGATATTACGGCGCAGAAGGCCATTGAGGAAAGACTGGCCCGCGACTCCATGCTGTTGGCGAGTGTGCAAGACTCGACCATTGTGACGGACATGAAGGGAAATGTCACCTACTGGAACGAAGGGGCAACTCGCCTCTTCGGTTGGACGGCTAACGAGATGCTGGGGCGTCCGCTGGTCGAGCGGTTGCCTGAGGACTGCAGGCCGGCCGCGTCCGTCAATGGGCAAGGGAGCCCAACCGCCGCCGACTGGTCCGGGGAATGGCAGGACTATCGCAAGGACGGTTCACGCGTTTGGATCGACGCCCGCACCTCCGTCATCCGCAACCGCGATGGGCAGCCGGTGGGAATTATCGGCGTATCGCACGACATCAATGACCGCAAGCAGGCCGAAGAGGAGTTGCAGCGCTCTAACAAGGACCTGGAACAATTCGCCTATGTCGCTGCCCACGATCTGCAAGAACCGTTGCGCAAGGTGGTGGCGTATTCACAGCTGCTCAGCGACACCTACAAAGGACGACTGGATGCGGACGCGGATGAGTTCATCGGCTATTGCGTCGATGGCGCCACACGCATGCAGGCACTGATCCGCGATCTGCTCGCATACTCGCGTGTCGGTCAGAACGGCCAGAACTTGGCGCCCACCGACTGCGAGTCGGTATTGACCAAGGCCCTCACGGCGCTGGGGGAATCGATCCTCGAGAGCGGCGCCGTGGTGACGCATGGCGCCATGCCAGGTCTCTTCGGATACGAGGTGCAACTCGTCCAGTTATTGCAAAATCTAATCGGGAACGCCATCAAGTTCCGTGGCCCTCGTCCGCCCCTG
>JBBQPM010000350.1:0-3401 GCA_038217425.1 Gemmatales bacterium | reverse complement strand
GCAAACCCTGCCATGATGGTTGCTGGGTTTACGGATAACTACGTACGGTGTACGGGATCGCCGCAAGGCGATTTCTCAAGGGGGGGAAGCCGTTCGAAAAGGGACGTCGGATTCATCTCGGTTGGTTGGGCGTGTCACCTGGATCGCCAACGTGGTCAATGAGGGGAGAACCCCAACATGCTTCATCAGGCGTGGTGACGCAACAGAGCGCCAAGGTTTGCGAAGGCTAGGAAGCCATCGGCTGTAGGAAAAGGCGTTGTTGAATCCGGCGACCCAAATCGGCTAGCTCGGGTTCTCCCTCGACTCGGATTGTACCACCTGCAGACGGGCCAGCACAATCGGCAGGATGTCACCCAGCAGTTGCGGGCCGCGACGGCGGCTGAGGTCGTCGAGTGGCGTCTGCAACGGCGGGATTTCGTGAGCGCGAGCGTTGCTCGGCAGCTGGTCGCACAGGGCCTCCAGGTCCGCGCGCATGCGGTCGGGCGCCACCTTGTGCTCCATGTGGAACTTAAGCAGTTTTCCCAAGATGTATTGGCGAGGCTGCAAGGCCAGGTGGTCGATCATCCGGTTGCCCGCGCGATGTCCGGCGACGATGGTGAAGAGCAGTCGGGTGAAGGTCTTGGCGATCTTGACGCGGATCCAGCGTGGGTCTTTTCCCTGGCGGCTCCATCGTTCGGCGCGGGCGATGTAGCAGTGGTTGTGGGTGAGGAGGTTGTTGGCGGTCTGCATGAGCACGGCGCGGAGCCGGCGGTTGCCGCGGCGCACGAGAGGTCCGGTGCTGTCGGTTCGATCGCTCTGATAGCGGCTCGGGAAAAGGCCTGCTCGGCCGGTGATGCGTCCGGCGTCCAAGTAGAACTCGATAGGCCCCATTTCGCCGGCGAGGTCGGCGACGGTGACGATGCCGATGCCGGGAACGGCGAGCATGAGGGCATAAGGAGTTTTAACGACGAGGGAAGCGAGGTCGCGTTCGAGGCCGTCGATTTGCTTGGTTTTTTCGCGGCGATCGTCGTCGAGGGCGATGAAGGCGCGTTGGTGATGCTGGGCGAGGGGATGTCCCTGGGGGGCGTTCTGGGCCCAGTCGATCAGTTTGACGATGGTGTCGGGTCGGGCCTGGACGCCGGCGTCATTGATCGCGGCGCGAAGTCCATCGGGGCCTGCCTGCAAGAACTGGGCGGCGGTGGCGAAGCGTCGGGCGAGGGCGAGGGCGGCGGGGCTTTGCCAGAAGCGAGTAAAGACTTTGTCGTATCCGGGCATGGCGCCGTGGAGCGTCTCGCGGATTTGACATTGCAGTCGAGCGGCCTTGCCGACGAGATCGTGTCGTTGCCGGCGAAGCAGTTGGATGGAGGCGTAGAGATCTGGCCAGGCGGGATCGAGGAGTCCGAATCCTTGGGTGGCGGCGCGGACGATGCCGCCGAGATCAGTGTCGTCGGTCTTGTTGTCGGGATTGGCCGGTAGGCGGAACTGCTTAGTCGTGAAGGGGTGAACGAGTCGGGCCTCGAAGCCTGCGGCCTGGACGGCGCGCTGGACGGGTTGATGGTAAATGCCGGTGCGTTCGATGACGACGGTGAGATCGCCGAGTCGATGCTGCTCGACGGCGGCGCGGAGGGTGCCGATGAAGGCGTTGAGGGGCCCGCGTTGATGCTCGACGGAGGTGGGCTCGATGAGTGTTTTGCCGTAGAAGTCGGCGAGGAGCCAACGGGACCGCTCCTTGGCGCAATCGAAGGCGACGATGCCGAAGCGTTCCGGCCCGACCGCCTGAACGCGGGGCGAGAGGATGCCGTTCGGCTTCTGCAGATGAAACGATTTGGACGCCGGTTTTGAGGAAGAACGAACCATGGAAACTCTCCTTTGAAGGAATTGAGGAAGCAACAAACTTCATCTTTCCCAAAAGGCAGAGGGCTCGGCAGTCGCTTCGATGGATTCTGTCGAAGGAGCAAGAAATGCAATTTCTTTCTTTGACTGCCGTCATACCACGGTGGAAACGGGCAGTCCGTGCGGAGCGGTTCAATCGATGGCGGGCCGAGTTTGTGCCGACATTATTGAACTCGTCCCTTGTCGTATGTCGCGTGGTATATTTATGTTAATCTTATGCACGCCGAGATCCTTTCCATCGGGACCGAGTTGACGACCGGTCAAAGCCTCGACACGAACTGCCAGTGGCTGAGCCGCCGGCTTGCGGAGATGGGCATTGCGGTCGGTTGGCACACGACGGTCGCCGACGATTTCGACGCCAATGTCGACGTCTTCGCCACCGCCATTCGCCGGGCCCGGCTCGTCATCGCGACCGGCGGCCTCGGGCCGACGCAGGACGACTTGACGCGCGAGGTGATGGCGAAGGTCGCGGGCGTGCCGCTCATGTTTCATGAACCGTCGTTCGAGCACATCCAGAATCTGTTCGCCAGCCGCGGCCGACAGATGCCGGAACGCAACCGCGTCCAGGCGATGTTTCCCGCCGGCAGCGAGCCGATCGTCAACGCCCACGGCACCGCCCCGGGCGTCTGGATGTCGATCGGCGACACGATCGTTGTCGCTCTGCCCGGCGTGCCCAGCGAGCTTTTTGGGATGTTCGCCGCCGAGGTGAAGCCGCGGCTCGTCGCCCTGGGGCTTTCGGGCGGCGTGCAGATCGAGCGGAAGATCAGCACGTTCGGCCAGGGCGAGTCGCACATCGAGGAGAAACTCTTCGACCTGACGCGCCGGGGGCACGTCCCCGAGGTGGGCATCACCGCCAGCGACGCGATCATCTCCCTCCGCATCGTCGCCCGGGCGGCCTCGCTCGGCGACGCGGAACGACAGATCGCCCCGGTCGAGGCGATCATCCGCCAGCGGCTCGGCGGCCTCGTCTTCGGCACCAACGACGACACCATGCAAGGGGCCGTGCTGCGTCTGTTAATGCATAAGAGCATCTCCCTATCGGCCGCGGAGAGCCTGACCGGCGGCCTCGTCGCCCACCGGTTGAGCCAGATCGCCGGGGCCAGCGACTGGTTCAAGGGCGGCGTCGTCTCGTACACGAACGAGGCGAAGTCGGCGCTGCTCGGCGTCCCGGGGCACTTGATCGAGAGGCACACCGCCGTCAGCGCCCCGGTCGCCGAGGCGATGGCGGCCGGCATTCGCTCCCGGCTCAGGACCGATCTCGCCGTCAGCACGACCGGTTACGCGGGGCCGACTGGCGACCCGGTCGGATTGACGTTCGTCGGCCTGGCGTGGGAGGGCGGCACGTCGTCGACGTCGTTTCACTGGTTCGGCAGCCGCACCGAGATCCAGAGCCGGGCGGCGACGATGGCCCTCAACCGCGTGCGGTTGTTTCTCTCGGACTCGCCGGAACGCGGAACGTAAGATCCCGGGCAGCATTCCACTCTGCAACTCAACAGCGACTCCGCCGCGGGACGATGTGCGAACTCTTC
>JBBQPM010000349.1:0-3404 GCA_038217425.1 Gemmatales bacterium | reverse complement strand
CATGAACAACCTTGGCTGGCGGTCTGGTGCGGCGCGAATCCTAATTGACATCACCAACTCTGGGCACCACACCGCACTCACTTCCTGCAATGGAGCGGGACCGTGTACGGATCAGACGCTGCCGACCATCACGCAGCTCCTCGCTGGACGCGCTGTTCTTCACGCGGTGGCACCTGCCTCAGCTTCCAGTCGCACTCAGAACGGCTCGCTGGATCCGTGGCTGATCGCGGCTGCCTCCGGCGGGAAGTCGCTAGTCTTGGGAACTGGAGCGTTCGACCTGAATGCCATCGGAATTAGCGATGCAATCGCGGCCACCACGCGGCTAACCTTTCGCTCGGCGAGTTCCACGGTTGCGCCGGAGAATCTCCGGATCCTCGTGACGATCAACGGTCAAACGGCCGAATTGTCGCCCGGCTTAATTCCCTATTCGAGGCTCCACCCATCGTTGGCGCGCTGACTGCGCAAGCGATCATTCGGCGAGGAAGTGCCTAGCGCGAGTCGACGAAGTTCCCGGACTCGCTGCGTGTAAGCATGCGTCACTCGAGCGGGTCGTCGTGCGGCGGCAGGGGTCCGAGAGGCAAATCGTACAGGGACGACAGGTTACGGAAAAGCCTAGGTTCTCGAGATGGTCTGCAAAGACCCACGCCTCAGCGGCCCGTCCTAGGCTTTCACCTAGGTAAGCTTGGAGCGACCCCAGTGCCACGTCGCGAACAGCCTTCATAGTCTCCCGTTAGCCTGAGGTCTCGCCATGAAGGTACCGTCTGACATTGCTTCAGGGCGGCCGTGGTATCCCCGCGGAGCGATGGTTTTTCTTGGATTGGTCTTGATTGCTTCGTTGGCTATCGCGATCCGCGAAGGGTTTGATCAGACGGCGGGCGGCGATTTCGCCGTATTTTATCGAGCCGGCAGAGACTTTGCGGCAGGCCAGGCGCTCTACGGGTCCGTTGAGGGCGAGCGCAGCTTCTTTTATCCACCATTTGCGGCCCTGATCTTCCAAGTTCTCACTCTGCTTCCACTGGTACCGTCCGCAGTAGTCTTCAGTATCGCAAGCGTTCTGACGGCCGTCGGGTGCTATAGGCTTACGGGCACGATACTGGAAACGGCCTTTCCTGGGCGGCGAATCCACTGGTGGCCGTTTGTCGGGGGAGTCCTCTTTTCTCATCGCTACATACTCAACAACCTGAACCTGGTTCAGGTGAACTTGTTCCTGTTCGCGATTGTCCTCTATGCGTTCCTGCTTTTTGTGCGACACAAGACGGCTTGGGCAGCGTTCCTGTTCATGATCGCCGCCGGGCTCAAAGTAATGCCAGTCATCCTAGTGGCCTGGGCCATTGCAAGGGCCCCGCGCACTGCCTGGCGCGGCGCCCTTGCCGGCGCTGTTGTTGTGATCTTGCTGCCCATCCTCTGGCGCGGGCAAGTACGCGGCGTCCAAGATCTCGTTGATTATAACACCTCGTTCCTTGCGGCATTCCAATCCGGCCGGGTGGTGGCGGACTACACGAACCAGAACCTTGCCTCGGGGATATTTCGAGCGACCCAGCCTTCGGCGAACCCCGAAGACCTGGATTACCAGATCATCGACCTCGCCCCGCAAACCACGAAGACCCTGACCCTCCTTGCACTTGGCACCGTGGCCTTGGCCTTCGGCTGCGCGACCCTGCTTCGCGCTTGGCGACGGATGGATATTCACGCTGTCGAATTGGTTGGGGCACTCCTTGCGTGGCACATGATCTCCGGAATCACCTGGAAAGCGCACCTTGTCTCGTTCCTGTTCGTTTTCATCTTTTTCTTGAGCTGCAGGCCGGAACGCTTCCCGACCCTCCCACGGGTGTTGTGGAGCGTGAGCATTGTGCTGATGGCCGTGCTTGCCTTCGTGGGTCGTGACATCGTCGGACGTACAGCCCATTACTACTTCGGAGGGTACAGCTCCCTCACGGTGATGATGGTGCCCATGTTCGCCCTCGCGATTTGGATGATGGCCTCAGGAGAGTGGGCGACCCTGCAAGCAGCTCCTTCTCGCGGACCGCCCAGAGCACCTGACGCGTGTCTGAGTGTGGCGGGCCGTCCAGCACGGAGGTGAGCTGGCCTCGACTTGATAGATCCCGCCGTCCCCCTCGATATTCGCCCGGCGTATTGAGATGCGCCGGGCGTTCACGCCTGACTTCAAGCAGAGAGTGACCGAGCTCGGCCGTCTCACGAGCCAGGTGGTCCGCGAGGAGGGCGTGCGGTCTGAGCAACTGCGAAGGTGGAAGAAGCAACCGCTCGCAAGCAGGGGCGAGCGCCGGTAGCGCGCGTGAAGAGCGCGGAGGAGGAAGTCCGCCGGCCGCGTCGGGAGTTTGCCGTGCTGCGCCAGCATCATGAGTTTCTGGGAAGAGTAGCGGTAGACTCAAGTGGTCAACGCGAAGTATGCCGTGATCGCTCGCCGTCGTGACGACTACTCATTGACCCGTATTTCTCGTGGTTGTGCGGTCGGGCTTTCATGTATGGCAGGCGAGAGGTGGACTTTGCTCCCTCCAGGCGCCCGGCTTCCCGAGCACACTACGGTCCTGGGGATCGGGAACCGACCAAAGTCCAGCGGGCCGTCACCACTTGAGTGACGGCCCGCCGGTTGGCACTGTACCCGCTTCAGCCTACGACATCGGGTGTGGCTGTCGCCTTGCCAACCCAGTCATCACATCATGGCGTGATGCTAGAACGAATAGCCGGCGAGGAGCATCAGCGCCCGGTTCTTCTGCTCGCCGCCGCCTTCCGAAGCATTGACATTTGCGAGGCCCAAGTCGTACCGGATGCTCAACGACAGACGCTGCATCATGATGCCCCCACCAAACATGATCCCGTAATCGACACTCTCGATATCATCGTCGTCGCAATCTTCCGACCCCGAATCGCCTGAGCTCGTAAAGGTCACCTTGCACCCTACATTGAATCCGACCACAGGCCCCCCGAGTACGAACGGGCGGGCGCTGCCGTCGCCAAATACCATCCGGAACAGTATCGGCGCTTCGACATAACCCAGCTTGACCGCGTACGAGTCGCCCGATTGTTCGGCCTTGGCGCCCTTCTGAACGTAGAGCAATTCGGGCGCAAACTCGAGTCCGTTTGCGAACGGTCGGTTCATTGAGATTCCCAGCGCAAACCCCGTTCGAGAGCCAAAGTCAAATTCGTCATCGCCTTCGAAGCTGACATTTGCCGACACCAAGCCACCTACGATCCCGAACCCGCCCTGGGCTGAGGCGGGCGTGCACAACGCACAAGCTAGCCCGCCAAGCATCATGAGCTTACGCATTTGAAGCCTCCATGGGTGTGTAGCCGATTGAGATTGCGGATTGTTGCTGAACGCCGAGTCCGGTCGTTCGCATTCGGTATAGTGCGGGAACTTCGTGATTATCGAGACGAAGCCATCA
>JBBQPM010000348.1:0-3406 GCA_038217425.1 Gemmatales bacterium | reverse complement strand
AGGGTTGAACGGGCTGACGATCGCGGATGCGACGATCCCGGCGGGCGCCAGCGAAACGAAGCTGACCCTGAAGATTCCCGCGACCGCCGCCGTCGGCCCGCGCAACAACCTCACGCTCCGTGCGACGGCCGTCGTCCACGGGCTCACGCTGACGCACGAACTGAAGTTCAACGTCAACGTCGCCAAGTAAATAACACCACCTAAGTCTCACCTCTCAGGAGTTTTGCATGCGTTCTCTGCTCGCATTTTCCCTGCTCGCCCTGGTCCCCGCACTCGCCGGCGCCCAGGACATGAAGCCGCTCAAGGTCGTCGACCTCAAGCGGACCGACGCCGTGGCCTACGAAAAAGAGATCGAGCCGATCCTGTACAAGAAGTGCTTCTCGTGCCACAGCGAGTCGCAGAAGAAGGGCAAGCTCGACATGGCGACCTACGAAGCCCTCGTCAAGGGGGGCCGAAGCGGCTCGCCCATCAAGCCCGGCAAGGGCAAGGATAGTCTGATCTACCAGTCCGTGATGCGGACGGCCGAGCCGTTCATGCCGCCGGAAAAGCACGAGCCGATGACCCCGGCCGAGGCGGCGCTGGTCAAGTTGTGGATCGATCAGGGCGCCAAGGCCCCGACCGGCAAGAGCCTCATCGTCAAGCAGGTCGTGGTCGTCGGTACGCCGCCGGCCAGCGTCGTGCCGGTGCGGGCCCTCGCGGTCTCCGCTGACAAGAAATACGTCGTCGCCAGCCGCGGCAACAAGATCCATCTTTACGACGGCTCCAAGGGAGATTACCTCCGCTCCTTCTCGGCGCCCGACGTCCTCGATCTCAAGAAGAAGGCGGTCGACGCCGCCCATCTCTCCCTCGTCGAATCGCTGGCGATTTCTCCTGACGGCAAGTACGTCGTCAGCGGCAGCTACCAGGAAGTCTCGATCTGGAATCCCGAAGACGGCAAACGCGTCCACAAGATCGACGGCTTCAAGCACATGGTCGTCGCCCTCGCCTTCTCTGCCGACGGCAAGTACTTTGCGACCGGCGGCGGCGAACCGACCGGCGAAGGCGAAGTCAAAGTCTTCGACGTCCCCTCCTGGAAACAGTACGCGGAAATCCTGAACGGCCACTCCGACACCGTTTACGGCCTCAGCTTCAGCCCCGATAACAAGATGATCGCCACCTGCTCGGCCGACAAGTTCATCAAGACCTGGGAACTCCCCTCGGGCAAGTTCGTCAAGTCGTTCGAAGGGCACACCCATCACGTGCTCGATGTGGGTTGGCAGGCGGACGGCAAGATGCTCGCCAGCGCCGGCGGCGACAACACCGTCAAGATCTGGGACTTCGAAAAAGGCGAACAGGTCCGCACTATCCAGGCCCACACGAAGCAAGTGACCCGTTTGATGTTCGTGGGTAAGAAGGCCGAGATCCTCACCAGCGGCGGCGATAATCAGGTGAAGCTGTTCAACGTCGCCAACGGCAGTGTCTCGAAGACCTACGCCGGCGCCACCGACTTCGTCTACGCCATCGGCGCCAGCGCCGACGGTTCCGTCGTCGCGTCCGGCGGCCAGGAAGGCGTCGTCCGCCTGTACAACGGCACGAGCGGCGCCCTCGTCAAGGCGCTCTATCCCCCCGACGCTCAGCCCGCCGTCGAAGAGAAGAAGAAGGAAGAAAAGAAGAAGAAGTAACCGATCTGCTCAAAGCCCAGGGACAGCCGTCCCTGGGGATTCGAACTCCCAGGGACAGCCGTCCCTGGGCTTTCTTGTTTAAGGAGCCCCGCCATGCCGCACACGACACGCCGAGAAGTATTGACCGCCGCCGGCGCCCTCGCTCTTGCGGGGACGGCCCAGGCCAAGAACCCGCCCGCCGCCGCCACCCGAGTCTACAAGATCGGCGTCATCTCCGCGGCCATCGAGGGGAAGCCGCAGCCGCTCAACGGCCACACCTGGCACTTCGCACAATACTTCCATCCCGAGTGCAACCTTGCCGCCATTCGCAAATACAAGGATCCCGGCTCCGCCCGCATGTTCGAACGCTACCTGCGCAACCCGCGCTACTCGTTCGATCAGCTGCCGTTCCCCGACACCCGCATCACGCACGTCTACGGCAACCCGGCCGACGGACTCGACAAATACATCGAAGCGTTCCCCGGCGTGCGCATCGCCAAGACGCTCGACGAACTGGTCGGCGAAGTCGACGCCGTCTGGATGGGGGACGCGTCGGGCCTGGGCGAGGACCACTTCGCTCTGGTGGCGCCGGGCCTGCGCAAGGGCTTGCCGACGTTCTGCGACAAGCCGTGCGGGCACAACGTCGCGGAGACGAAGCGGATCCTCGACCTGGCCCGGCAGCACAAGGCCCCGATCATGTCGTCGAGTTTGTTCCGCCATCAGCACGGCATGGAGCACGCGCTTCGCATGCGCGATTCAAACGACTTCGGCCCGCTGCAGTACGTCCTCGCCAGCATGGCGGGGGGCTACACGCCGCGCGGCTGGTTCATCTACGGGCATCATCCCGTCTGGTCGGCGGTGACGCTGTGCGGCCCCGGCGCCGAGGCGGTCAGCATGTATGCCCGCGAGGCGACCGCGCACGCCCTGATCACCTATCCCGACCGCATGCCCGCGGAAGTCTGGTACGGCCGGCCCGATATGTCGGGCCAGTATTGCCACACGACGGCGTACTTCACGCGCGGGCTGCACGCCTTCACGCCAGCCATGGAGAACGATTTCTGGTTCGGGCATCACTACGAAATGTTTCGCATGGCCCACACCTTCCGCGAAATGATCAAGACGGGCCGGGAGCCGGTACCGCACCGCGAAATTATCGAGGTGACCGCGATCCTGCACGCCGGCGCCAAGTCGATGACCGAGCGCGGCCGACTGGTGCAGCTCAGCGAAGTGATGCCGAAATAGTTTACCCGCCTCCTCTTGGCGGCGCGGAGAGGCGAGTTTCCCGTCGCACGGAGTTTTGGCCGCGCCGCAAAATCGCGGCGGCTAGACCATTTATCGTTCGCGCGTTGGCACGAGCGTAGCGACCAGGAATCTAGCCTCGGATGGGGCTGAGGGATATAGCCACGGGTGAAGCGCAACCCGTGGTAATTGGACAGCGCCACTTTTCTGGCCTTGCCAACACAACGTCAAGGGCAAACACAGGTTATCTCTACCCCGAAGGGGTTGAATCTCAAAGCCTGGGGTTGCGTACTCGCAACCCCAGGGCACAGGTATCCGTGGAAACTTACCCCGAAGGGGTTGCATCGAGGCTTGTCAACACAACGTCAAGGGCAAAGACAGGTTGTCTCTACCCCGAAGGGGTTGAATCTCAAAGCCTGGGGTTGCGTACTCGCAACCCCAGGGCACCGGTATCCGTGGCAACATACCCCGAAGGGGTTGCATCGAGGCGGCCATACGGATGCAACCCCTTCGGGGTAATCCTGTGT
>JBBQPM010000347.1:0-3411 GCA_038217425.1 Gemmatales bacterium | reverse complement strand
GAGCGCCGCGAGGCCGTCGATCCAGATGAAGCCCTCTTGGCGTCGACCTTGCAGCCCGATTTCGCCGCCGTGAAACTGGTTGCTGGCGCCGAACTTGTCTTCCAAGAGAATCGACGTGCCGGGAACCAGCGGCGTCGTCGTGCCGTCCAGCACCATCAGATCTTCGTTGATTTGGAGCGACGAATCGTGTTGATAGTAACGGTACCCGCCCACGACGGTGAGCCAGCCGCTCTTACCGCAAGCGGTCGGATCGCCGCAGCTCCAGAGGCATTTTTCCAAACCAAGACCGCCCCCCTGAAACTGGCTGCTGCTCTGGACGTGGACGTTGCCCGCGAGTTCGTCAGGGACGTTGATCATCTGAGCGTCTTGGACGCCAAGTTCGCTGTTGAAGTAAGGACGCGCGTAGATGATGTCGTCGTCAGGGCCGAGACTCGAATTAAAACTGTTCTGTCCGATGCGGAAGTAGTCGCCGATGACGGCCAGGCCGCTGCAGGGATCGAGCCAGAAACCGCCGCTGACGGCGAAGCCCGATTGCCACTTGTCGGTCAACTCGTCGCCGCCGACCAGGACTGTTGTGGTCGACTGATCGAGCCGCCCGGCCGTGGTCAGCGAAGTCCCTTCGGGACTCGAAGTGACCAATGGCGGCGCCTCAGCGCCCGTAACTTGCCAGTAGAGGTATTCGCCGCGGAGCCAGAAGCGGTCGCAGCCGTTCCCCTTGCAGGAGCCGGTGCAGCAATCGCCGCAGGAGTCGCCGCAGGCTTCGGCGAGGCCGCAGACTGGCTCGCCGCAACCGATCGAGTCGCATTCGCGCCCGTTGGCGACGCCGGAAAAGGCCGAGAGTAGACAAAGCAGAGCGGCGCATCGCCCCGCCGCAGCGGTGAAAAGCATCTGATTCCCCCCCAGGAATGCCGAACGACGACCGCTTCTCGACGAGAAAAGGCGCCGGTTATGCCGATCGCCCTGGTCGCGTTCACTTTCCCTATCGGCGAAAGTGGGACGTGCGATTGACCGGGAGTCTTGTGAAGAACGCTGTCGAGGCCTTTACCAGCGTTAATTTGGGGGGAGTTTGCCGGCCAGCAGAGTTGGGGGCCAATGACGCCTGCCGACGGCTCAGGTTTTAGCCGTCGCAAGGGTTGCGACACGGCTGGCGCCGAGGCTGAAAACGGTGGCGGAGATCGACCGATGAACTGCTACAGCAAGGCGGCGACCTGGGAAAGGTCTGAACCTAGCCCGAATCGCCACGTCTACAGAGAGGTCGACGGTCGCGCCCGCCTGCCACCCCCGTTGCAGGGCCGATCATTTTTTCATAATGCCGAGGAAGCGTAAGAGTTTCCGAGGTTGATAGGCGAAGTCGCGGAGAGTGGGTGCGATTTCTTTGAATCCGTCGAGCCGCAAGAGGGTGATGGCGGCGTTGCGGAAGGCGGCCAGGTTTTGAGGGGCTGGGCCGCTCTTCACGCGGCACTGGTCTTCGCCGAGGGTGACGTCGCGGACCCAATGGAGCCGGTTTTCGATGCCCCAGTGGCCTTGCCAGCGGTCCAGAAGCAGGGCCGCGTCGGCCCGCGATCGAGCGACGCTGGTGATCGCGTACTGGACCTCGACCGACTTTTCGCCGCGTCGCGTCGTGGTCCGTTCGAGACGACAGACCTGCTTCAGGCCGGGCCAATCGAGATGCTCGGCCAAGCGCGTGCTGGCTTCCAGGCGTCGCACGACGAGGCGCCCGTGGCCCTTCTGGACGGTGCGGGCCTCGGAGAGGGATTCTTTACGCAACCGCTCGGTCGCGGGGGGAAAATCCCGGCTGAAATTCCGCTTCGATCGCGGCTTTCAGCTCGGGCTGATTGTCTTTGACGACGAAGAGATAGTCCCCCTGGTCGGCGACGACCTGCGCGCACAACTCCCGTTGGCAGAACATCGCATCGCCCGTGACCAAGCGTCCTTCGAGAACGACTTCTTTGAGCAAGTCGAGGGCCGCTTTGGCCTCGTTGGTCGTCGGATCGACCGCCTGCTGGGCGAGGACGCCGCCGAGCGTCTGCTCGAACAGGCTCAGCAGGTGGACGTTTCGCTCGTGGGCGGCGAGCGTTCCGCAGAGGGTCTTGCCGTCGAGCGCGACCCCCGGCAGCGCGTCGGCCGCGGGCTTCCCCAACACCCCCTCGATCCACTGACGGAGCACGGCTTCCAAGACATTCGGATCGAGCGCCATGAGGAGATTGCGGAAGGCGTTCGCGCACGGCGGTCGCCGTTGAAAACCGAGCCACGGACCAATCGTCGCATGCTGAACGCGGGCCCACTGGGCGATGGCTCGATAGCCCCGCGCCCCAGTCAAAACGCCGCACACGATCGCAGCCAGCATGGCCGCTAGAGGATGGCGCCGTCCCTTGCGCCCGCGCGGATCGGGAATCGCCGCCAGCATGGCCAGCAGATTCCCCGCAACGCGGGAATTCTCCACAAAACACCTCCGTGCCACAAGAAAAGAACCGACTCCGTTCCCACGCCTTACGCCCAAACTCCCTCGGTGGTTCGACTTAAGAAAACTGATCGGCCCTGTTCGCGGGGCGTCAACAGTTGACGGAGCCGCCAAACACGGACTATACTCCACTGAAAGCGCTGTCATTCCTACTCGACAGTCGCCCAGACTCAGGAGCGTGGCCGTGTCCGTTTCGATCCAAGACGTCGCCGATCGCGCGAACGTGTCGATCAGTACCGTTTCGCGCGTGCTGAATCGGCGAAATATCGTTAACGAGGAGACGCGGAAGCGCGTTGAGTCGGCGATCAGCGACTTGGGGTACAGCCCCAACGTCTTCGCCCGCGGCTTGATGCTGCGGAAGAGCCACATCCTGGGGCTCGTGCTTCCCGATCTCCACGGCGAGTTTTATTCCGAGGTGATTCGCGGCGCCAATCTGCGGGCCCGCGAACTTGGTTACAACCTCATGATCTCCTCCGTCGTCGCGAAGGATGACGGCAGCGAATTGATGGCGGCCGTCGGCGACCATGGGCTGGTCGACGGGTTGGCGGTGATGATCTCCGAGGTGAACGCGCGGACTCGCGCGACGCTGGAGAAGATCAAGATTCCGCTGGTCGTTCTCGACGGCGACGTCGAAGGGGTGAAGCACGATAGCGTCGTCATTGATCAACGGACTGGCGTCGTCGCGCTCTTGCGACATCTCATCGAGGATTGCCAGGCGCGGCGGATCGTCTTCGTCGGCGGTCTGGAGACGAACATCGATACGATCGAACGTCTCGAAGCATACCGCGAGGTGACGGCCGAGGCAGGCATCGAGGTGGCCGCCGGCGACGTCTACCATCTCGACTACGAGTACGACACGGCGTTCGAACTGGGGGTGAAGAAGGTGCGCGAGTGGGCGCGGCGGCGGGCGTTTGTGTTTGCTGCGAACGACGAAATGGCGGCGGGGATTG
>JBBQPM010000346.1:0-3416 GCA_038217425.1 Gemmatales bacterium | reverse complement strand
AGGCGGCCTGGCAGTCAGCGGGCGAACCCGGTCTTGAAGCCAATGCGAAACGCCAACTGATTCTTTGGAGGTTGCATAGCCTTCTTGCCCTGTGGACGGAGGAATTGCCGCACGCTTACGAAGCCGTCCTCAGGAGAGCCGATCTCTCTTCTAGCCGAATACAGCTTGGGAATTCGCTATTTCGCTCGGAAAGAACACAGGACGCGTGCGACCATTTGCGACAGGCGCTTGCCGACGATCCCCTCGACCGCGAATTGGCTTGTAATCTCGCTCAAGCGCTTGCTTCTTCGCAACAACACGGCAAGCGGAAGGAGCTGCGCCGAGATCGTCTCCTGCTTTCGAATGCCGCCCCGCACCTTCTGCCCGATGAGAGTTGGTTCATTGACGCGCGCCCCAAGGGGAACGAGCTGGTTTCCATCGTCGTCGTTTGTGCGGGAACCGCCGACGACGTGCGCGAATGCGTCGAACGCCTATTACGGCACAGCCGTTCTCCTTTCGCTCTGTTGCTGATTCACGACAATTCCAATCCAGCGATCAGCAGCTACGCTCAAAAGATTCGCAAGAGCCAAAGCACTGCGCGCGTCGATGTTCACATTCTCCGCGGAGGTTTCAGCTACGCGAAGGCGTGCAATCTTGGCAGATCGAAAGCCAGCGGCCGGTTTGTTGCGTTTATGACCAGCGACCAGATGGCGACCCCGGGGTGGCTGGATTGCCTGGTGGCCCTAGCTCTCCATGATTGGCCGCACGCCGGGTTGGTGGCTCCCATCACGAATATCGCGCAGCCGCCGCAAGGGATTGCATCGGACCTGCGGAGTCTGGACGAATTGGACCGGTTCGCACTTGATCGGCATCGTGCGTTTGCCGGGAAGATGCTCTTCGTTGGGCATCTGACCGTTGCTGTCCTACTGACCCGTTCCGAAGTTCTCGACCGCATTGGGGGATTCGACGAAGATTTTGAGCTCAGTTCGTTCGCGGTCGGCGACTTGGGATTTCGAGCACGAGAAGCGGGTTGGCGACTTCTGTTGGCTCAAGACGTTTATGTCCAACAGGTCGATTCCTCTGCGTCTTCCGATGACCAGGCGCCGTCGATCCAGCATGACAGTGAGACGTTGACTGCCAAATGGGGTCAAGGACACGTGAGCGAATTCGCGCCGACTCGACGCGCACAGGCGTCTGAGCGGCCATCCAGCGAAATCGCGAGACATGATGGAAGCGCTGTTTCGGAAGATCCAAGTATTTCCTCCGTAGAGACGGCGCGGCAAGGCGTCTCTTTGTGCATGATCGTCCGCAACGAGGAAGTCAACCTCCCCGAGTGCTTGCGCACGGTGCAGGGTTTGTTCGACGAGATCGTCGTCGTCGACACGGGCTCGGTCGATAAGACTCGGGACGCCGCCCTGCAATTCGGGGCCAAAGTCTTTGAATTTCCCTGGATCGACAGTTTCGGCGCCGCCCGCAACGAGAGCCTCCGCCATGCGCGTGGCAAATGGATCATGTGGCTCGACGCCGATGACCGCTTTGATCCTGAGAACCGTGATCGACTCCAACGCTTGCTCGCAAGCCTCGGCGACGAACGGGACGCCTATGCCGTAAAAGTTCGATCAGTTTTGGACGCTCAGCGTTCGGCGTTTCGGCTGCTCGATCAAGTTCGAATCTTTCCTAATTCAGAGGCAATCCGCTGGGATTATCGAATTCATGAGCAGATACTTCCTTCCGTCAACAAAGCCGGCGGGACGGTACGTTGGACCGACGTGGTCGTGGACCATGTCGGCTATCAAGATGCGGAGGTTCGTCGGCGCAAGCTCGAGAGGAATTTGCGATTGCTTGAAATTGACAACACGGAGAGACCGGACGATCCATTTACGTTGTTCAATCTCGGTTGGACGCGGCTCGACCTTGGCCGACTCGATCAAGCAGCTCCCTGTCTGCGGCGTTGCCTGGAACTTGCCAAGCCGGATTCGTCGATTTTGCGAAAGCTTTACCATCTGCTTGCGACGCTTGATCGACAAAAAGGTTCGCTGCCCGACGCCTTGAAGACATGCGCCGATGGACTTGATCGGTTTCCTGATGACGGCGAATTGCTTTGGGAACAGGGAGTGATGCGTCGGGACCAAGGCGATCTCGCGGAAGCTGAGGCAAGCTGGTATCGGCTGTTCGAGTCTCACAAGGGACGTTACTTCTCCAGCGAGGAAGTAGGCCTGCGCGGATTCCGAAGCCGACAATTATTGGCCGAGATCTACATAAAGCAAGAACGTCTCGCCGAAGCGGAGATCCAATGGCGCGCCGCACTGGACGAGCGTCTCGACTTCGAGCCGTCTTGGCAGGGACTCGCGGAACTCTATTTGCGGCTAGGGCGCTGGATCGAACTGGAGGATTTATTGCAGCGATTGGACGACGCTCGCACCGCGCCGCCCAAAGTGGGTTGGCTACGCGCGCGAAAATACATGCAGCGCAAGGAATATACGGCCGCTCGCAGAACCTTGACGGAAGTAATCTTGAGAGATCCCGAAGCCATCGGTCCGCGAGTACTGCTGTCGCAGGCTTTTCTTCAAGAAGGGCGTGACTGGATGTCTGCGGAGAAGTCTCTGCTCGATATCTTGGCGCTGGATGCCGAGAACAAGGACGCCAAACACAATCTGCAGATCTTAAAGCGTCAAATGGCACGTGCATCGGCGAGTGCATTAGTAAAGGCGCCATAGCCAACGCGTGATGGGAACGGAACGATGAGCCGCCGATTGTTGTTTGGACCGATCGCCTCGGAGTTCGCGGCACTGAATCTGCGCCGTCCGCCGCCGGGCGCCGACTACCGTACCTTTGGGCTCGGCAAAGACGCCGACTTGCCCAACCCGACCGATTCGATCGATGCACTGATTTCGCACGTACCGGACGGCTGGCGCCCGGACGCCGTGATCTTGTACTTACCGTACACCACGATTCCGCCGGCGCTATGGCGTACCGATCTGCCGCTGATCGCATGGGCCGCGGATTGGAATCTACTTTGGCACGCCTACCGAGGACTTCTGCGCCAATGCGACCTCATCCTGACGGATGGACCGGGAGTCGAATCTCTGACACGCGAAGGACTTACGAATGTTCATTCCGTCAATTTGTTTGCATGCCAAAAGGCGTTCATCAGTGCCTTTGCAAATGAGAAGGTCAGGGACATCGACGTTCTGTTTGTCGGTAATCTCCGCGCGGCAGTGCAGCGCGAACGCATGCCCTGGTTGGCTCGCCTGGCACGCTTGAGTGCGCGCTGGCAGGTTCGCATAGAAACCGGAGTATTCGGCGAAGCGTATCGCGATCTTTTGCATCGCTCGCGCATCGTTTTCAATCGCAGCATTCGAGGCGAAAGCAATCTGCGCGCGTTTGAAGCAGCGGCGGCGGGCGCGTTGCTCTTTCAGGAAACGGAGTGCAAAGAT
>JBBQPM010000345.1:0-3445 GCA_038217425.1 Gemmatales bacterium | reverse complement strand
GAACGTGGTTGGCACTGGCGATTTCAACGGCGACGGCCGCGACGACATATTGTGGCGCAACACTGATGGGACGGTCAGTGACTGGCTCGGCAACGCCAATGGCGGCTTCACGTCCAACGATGCCAATGCCGCGCGGTTCGTTCCGACCGACTGGAAGGTGGCCGGGACCGGCGACTTCAACGGCGATGGCCGCGACGATATTTTGTGGCGCAAGAATGACGGCACATTGAGCAACTGGCTCGGCCAGGCCAATGGTGGGTTCACTCTCAATGACGCCATCGCCTCGACCGTGGTCCCGACCGCGTGGAGCGTGGTCGGCACCGGCGACTTCAACGGTGATGGCCGCGATGACATCCTCTGGCGCAACACCGATGGCACCCTCAGCAACTGGCTCGGCCAGGCCAATGGCGGGTTCATCGCCAACGACGCCAACGCCGCGGTATTCGTTCCCACCGCGTGGAGCGTGGTCGCGACCGGCGATTATAACGGCGACGGGCGCGACGATATCCTGTGGCGCAACGCCGATGGAACGCTCAGCGACTGGCTCGGCAACGCCAGCGGCGGATTCACCCCCAACGACGCCAACGCCGCCGCCCCCGTTCCCACCAGCTGGATCGTCCAGCCGGAACCGTTCCTGCTGTAGGTAGGGTTGGCCGAGGACGCCTGCGGGTCCGAGAGCGGAAGGCTAGGATTTTAAGGTATGGTGCGGCTTCCAGTCGCAAGCTAACCCGTCTTTCGGGCAAGATCCCATTTAATCCCTTTAAAATTTGCGCACGATTGCCCTTACCGCCGCGAGGGCCGTCCGTTTTCGGCTATTCTCCGGGAATTTCTTAGGTTCGCCATACGGATAAGAACGCTGTGAAGGAGCGGAAAGGCGTGAAAATCATTGTAAAGGGCTCAAAAGCGCTGGTCATCGTCGGCAAATTCCCCGCCAGAAGCCGGAAAATCAGGTTTCGCGAACATCCTTGCTCCTGAGCCTGAGCCCGATTATAAATAACTTGCGCCTCGAAAGAGGGTCCACCCGCGCACCTGTGAAAACTGTGAGCGGAGGCGGAATATGCCAAAATCAAAATCTGGCGATGGTCGACGAGGGAACCGTCCACCTGACGAGCACAAAATCCGTCCTGGTGAAGTTCGAAACCCCTACGGCCGGGGAGGCAAGCCGGGCTCCAGCCCAACCTCTCGGATCGACCAATTCATCCTTGAAGAAGCGCAACGGATCGTCAGCCGTGACGATCACGGCGACGTGACTGCCGCCCAGAGGCTGGTTCAGGAGGAGTATTTTGCGGCGCTTTTTGAAAAAGATCCCAAGGCTCGTGCGCGGCTGTTGAAGACGTTGTCAGCAATTCAAACGATTGCCGACAAGGAACTTAGGGAGTTCACGGACTGGTTCTACACGTGCAAGGCGAAATATGAGGAACTGTTCCACGAAGCGCAGTCCCGTCGCCTAGTCCCTCCGGACGTCGCCCACCCCTCGCATGTTCATTTTCGCGATGGTGGCCTGGTATTTACCGGCCCTCTCGACGCACCAGCGCGAAAGCAGTGGGAGGACGTCAAATCGTGGATCAAACTCTGCGCTTGGACACACGATCGAACACGACAAGATTACAAACGGAACCCTACGGAAAAGAATCTGGCGGAACTGAAAAGGCTCGAAGCGCACCGCAGGCGGCTTATGCGCTGCGTACCTAAAGGATGGAACTGGCGGGAGACCATTTACTGTCGCTATAGCCAAGCACGGTTCGTGCGGGAGACCATCGAAAAGTTGGAGCAATTCCGATGAGATCGCATCCCAAGCTTGTCATCGAATACGTGTCGGTGGATATCCTGCTGGCAGCGCCGCACAACTCGCGCACGCATTCGAAAAAGCAGATCAAGCTCATCTCTGAGAGCATCAAGCGTTTTGGAATGGTGACGCCCGTGGCCGTCGGGGACGATAACGAGATTATCTACGGACACGCCCGCACTGAGGCGGCTCGCCTGGCGGGCCTCGAAACGGTGCCTGTTGTGCGGCTTGGTCATCTGTCATCAGAAGAACGCCGCGCTTATCTTCTCGCCGACAACAGGCTTGCTCTCGAAGCAGGATGGAATCGTGAACTCCTGGCGCTTGAGCTTCAGGAGCTTCAGGCGCTCGATTTCGACCTTCCGGCACTTGGTTTCACGCTGCCGGAGATCGACAGGCTTTATGAGGATCTCGCAGAAGCCCAAACCGAGGGTTCCGACGCCCGAGATGACTTGATCCCGCCAAACCTAGAGCACGCAATTACGAGAAATGGCGATATCTGGGTGCTCGGCAATCATCGCGTGATCAACGGCGACGCTCGTTGCGTCGACGACTATGATCGGCTGCTGACCGACGAATCCGTAGGGGCAATCTTCAGCGACCCGCCTTACAACGTGAAGATCGAAGGAAACGTCTCGGGGCTGGGCGAGGTAGTCCACTCGGACTTTGCCATGGCATGCGGCGAGATGACGTCTGAAGAGTTCACGGCATTTCTAAAGGAATCTTTCGAGCCGGCCGCGGCGCGCTGCCGCGATGGCGCCATTGCTTTCGTATGCATGGACTGGCGGCACTTTTCTGAGCTGCACGCAGCAGGTCTCCAGGTGTTCGACGAACTGAAGAACGTTTGCGTATGGAACAAGAAGAATGCTGGAATGGGCACATTCTATCGCAGCAAATATGAGCTCGTCTTCGTCTTCAAGAAGGGTACTGCTCCTCACATCAACACCTTCGGCCTAGGTGAGGGCGGGCGGCACCGCTCCAACGTTTGGGACTATGCGGGAGTGTCGGCGTTGTCCCGATCCGGGCTGGAAGAGCTTAGTCTACATCCCACTGTAAAGCCCGTCGCCCTCATCGTCGATGCGCTGAAAGATTGTTCGGGTCGCGGAGATGTCATCCTCGACAACTTCGGCGGCTCAGGCTCGACACTCATAGCGGCCGAGAAGTGCGGCAGACGTGCAAGACTGATCGAGTTCGACGCAGCTTATTGCGACACCATCGTGCGTCGATGGCAGGCCTACACAGGACGATCCGCAATGCACCTCGAGAGTGGGCTGACCTTTGAAGAACTTGAAGGAAGCCGGCCGCCGGCTCCGTCGGTCACTGGAGCGAAGTTGGCGCCGAACTAAGCGTCTGCGCGCACGTCGACGTGGTACGCAAGTACCTTGTAAGGGAATGACAACCGAGCTTGCAAAAGTATAAGTACCACGGCTGCGGATTTGCGCCATCACGGTCGGCGCCCAGCTCCACAGCTAAGCCCGCAAGCGTTCATTTGTCTACGATCGACGCGAACGTCCGTTATGCGCCGATTGTGTTGAAAAACTCGTCCGTGGCTAGACGCTGTGGTGGTCAGGATCGCGGGCGAGCGGAGGCGCTGCGCCTCACCCTGCCAGTGCCGGTGCCGGCATCGGGAGCAGCTTGGCCATTTTGCGCAGGTTCTGGGCG
>JBBQPM010000344.1:0-3448 GCA_038217425.1 Gemmatales bacterium | reverse complement strand
GGAGAGCCTGCTGATCCGCTTCGGTGAACGTCAACTTAGCCATCCCTGGCCTCCCTTCCGATGGATTATCCAGAAGGGAGCATTAGAACCTAAACCCGCTGCCGAGAAAAGACCTCATTTTGGGCCGGGCGGGGTATATCTTGTGATCGCATTCGGCTTGACCAGCGCCACGGTGATGATTCATGCCGTAGGTTCGATGGCGGCAATCGGTCATGCTGCTCGTACCTGGCTGCGTGCCGACAACCGCCAAGGCTTTTGGTTTTCCGGCATTCTAATGGTGCGCGTCGTCAGTATTTTGCTCCTGCTGCATTTCGTCGAAGCGGGCGTTTGGGCCGGGTTTTACAGCCTTTCGGGGGTTTTACCCGACCCGGAAGCCGCGTTTTATTTTTCGCTCGCGAGTTACACCACTGTCGGATATGGTGACGTGGTATTGCCGAAGCCATGGCGACTATTCGGACCGTTTCAGGCGGCTGTTGGAATCCTGATGTTTGGTTGGTCAACCGGCGTCATGGTCGCGACGATTACGAGAATCTACGCGGATCGCCTACGACTCGAAATCGATCCCCAAGTCAGGGAAAGCCAAGAAATTTTCCCGTGAACGCACTTCCAATCATGTAACGAGGAGTAATCAACGGTGTCTTCAACCCGCTACCCCATTCTGTATCAAATCAATACTCGCGTCTGGTTGACGGAGTTATCTCGCACTCTTGGGCGGGCAGTCAAACTCGACGACATCCCCGACGTCGAATTGGACCGCCTCGCCCAAATGGGCTTCGATTGGGTCTGGTTCCTCAGCGTCTGGCAAACCGGCTCTGAGGCGCAGCGAGTCTCGCGCAGCAATCCCGAGTGGCGTAAGGAATTTCATGAAACGCTGCACGACTTGTGCGAAGACGACATTCCAGGCTCCGGTTTCGCCATCACCGCCTACACCGTTCATCAGGACCTCGGCGGCGATGCCGCTCTCGTCCGGTTGCGCGAACGGCTCAAGAAACGAGATCTCAAGCTCATGCTCGATTTCGTTCCAAATCATATGGGCCTCGGGCATCCCTGGATCGAAAGTCATCCCGAACATTTCATCCAGGGCTCGGAACTCGATCGCGTCCGGGCTCCGCAAAATTACACATGGGTCAAACGTCAGGCTGGCGATTCGCTCTTCGCCTACGGCCGCGACCCCTACTTCTCCGGCTGGCCTGATACGCTCCAACTCAACTACGCCAACCCCGCCACCCAGGAAGCGATGATCGCCGAACTCGTGAAAATCTCAGGCCAATGCGACGGCGTCCGCTGCGACATGGCCATGCTGGTCTTGCCCGAAGTCTTCGAGCGAACCTGGGGCAAGCGTGCTCCGCTTTTTTGGCCGAAGGCAACCCAGCAGGTTCGCGAACGAACTCCAGGCTTTACCTTCATGGCCGAAGTTTACTGGGATCTGGAATGGACGCTTCAGCAACAGGGCTTCGACTACGCTTACGACAAGCGGCTCTACGACCGCCTCCGAGAACATCATGCCCGCCCCGTACGCGAGCATTTTCACGCGGGTCTCGACTATCAGGATCGGCTAGCGCGCTTCCTGGAGAATCACGATGAGCCACGAGCCGCGGCGACGTTCTCCCCAGAAGTTCACCAGGCCGCGGCGGTCATTTCGTTCTTGTCTCCCGGTCTGCGTTTTTTCCACCAGGGACAATTTGAGGGGCGCAGGATGCGAATCTCTCCTCACCTCGGCCGAGGCCCGAGCGAATCCGCCGATCAGAAACTGCTCGACTTCTATGAACGTTTGCTCGCCGTCTTACGCCAACCCGCCTTTCGCGATGGGCAATGGCAGCTCCTGGAATGCACCCCCGGATGGGAAGGCAACTGGACACATGATGGCTTGATCGTCTTTGGCTGGCAAGGCCTTCACGGTGAACGCCATCTCGTCACCGTAAACTATGCCCCGAACCAAAGCCAATGCCATGTCCGCTTGCCCTTCACAAATCTCGGGGGCAAGGTATGGCGGCTTCAAGACCAGCTCACTTCGCTTGCCTACGATTGGAATGGCGACGATTTGCAAACGCGTGGGTTTTTCTTGGATATGGCTCCATGGCAGGCCTGCATCTTTGAAATTGCGGAAACCGCCCAGCCAAAATGAACCAAGGTGCCTGCAGTCTTGCCGGGACCGACAGGGCAATTCTCTACGTCGTCGCGGCCTATACCGGTTGGCGGGGCCAGCGAATGGGCCACCCTGATGCCGTACAGCTTTGATCTGGACGAAAGCTCCGTCACCGCCGGCGCCGCGGATACCAAAAATCGGAAGGAAGCCGAGCTACGCTGCATAGGGGCATCGTTGAGCAGCTGCGTCACTGGATGATGAACCGGCCGAAGGACGCTTTTCTGTGGCCCGGAAATTGGGCGAAAAACCGCCACGCGGCTGAAATGCTTCGGATCGAGGCGTTTTTCACTTACGTCCGCTTCGCCACCACGAACCACGCTTTCGGCCCACCGTCGCTGAAGGTAATGTCTTTCGGGTCGGGTCGGACCTCGAACCTCGTCGGCTCGACGGACTCGACCGCCCAGCCCTGGGCGAAGGCGTCCTCGATCTCCTGACGACTCACTCGCCGTGGCCCCTGGTCGCCCGGTTCCTTGTCACTGAAGCACAACAAGGACAGCCGACCGCCCGGCTTCACCACCGCCGCCAGCCCCTCGACATAGCGGCGGCGGTCCTCGTCGCTGAAAACATGGAACAGGCCGCTGTCGATCACGTTGTCGAACGCTTCGGGCAATTCCTTTAGAGCCAAGGCATTCATGACGAGAAATGTCGGCGTCAGACCCCGCTGCACCGCCTTCTGCTTCGCCAGATTGATCGGCTCGGCGAGGAAGTCGATGCCCGTGACCTTATGGCCCCGGCTGGCGAAGAAGAGGGCGTTCTCGCCCGTGCCGCAGCCCACGTCCAAGAGCGAGCCGGTGATCTGGTCGGCAACGTCGAGGATTGCCTTCTGCGGCCTGCCGATTTCCCACCGAGGTTGACCGGCGTAAATGTTCTCGAAGCTGCTGCGGTTGTGGACAGGCATAATCGGCTTCCTTCATTTGATGGGCCTGATGTGTATTTTATCCTTGTTGGTGAAGGGTAGCAGAGAGACACGCTTCGTTCTAGACAAGGCGGCCGACCCGCCATCGGCGGTCGTCGGCTTCATTCCCCAGCGCCGGAGCATTTCTTCAAGAATCCAGCAGTTGACCGGATTGTCGTCCACGATGAGCGCGGCCATGCCGTCGAGCCTTGGCGGCGGAATGCGGATGCGCCGAGCAATGGGGCCGCGCCCGACACGGAGGTGGACAGTGAAGTGAAAGGTGCTGCCTTGGCCTGGCGTGCTTTCGACCCAGAGCCGGCCGCCCATCAACGCCACCAACTGAACGGAAATGGCCAGGCCCAGCCCGGTGCCACCATATTTGCGGGTAGTGGAGTTGTCGGCCTGGG
>JBBQPM010000343.1:0-3465 GCA_038217425.1 Gemmatales bacterium | reverse complement strand
GGCTCGTCGGCCAACTCTGGATGTTCCGCCCCGACAACAAACCGATGGAACTGCCCCGCTACGATCACGACGATCTGGGGGGGTGTTACTACCGCGTCAAGCAGTATCTCGACGAACTCCTGGAACTCCTCGTCGAGCCCGCCTACAAGGAACGCCCCTTCATCGGCGCCGGGCTCCGCATGCAAGTGTCGCTCGAACCGACCTGGCTCGATCCGACCTGGCAGATGTACATCGGCGTGCAAAGCTCGCTCAGTCCCGAGGAATGCGTTCGGCTCCTCACCGTCCCCGGGCAGCTCGACATGAAGATCGGCAGCAGCGAACGCGTCGATTCGATCTATCGGCTTGGTCAAGCCGGCCTGCAGTTCTCGCCGCGGCCGCAACCGCCGAACGTCTTGCCGTCGTCGCCCGGGCTCATCTACTTTCAGATTCGCAGGGACACGCAGACGGCCGAGTGGCAGAACGTCCAGCGCTCGCTGTCGCTGGCCCTGCGTCTCAACGAAAATCGCATTGCCGGAAACATTCAGGGCCAACGCGCCCTGACCATCACCATCGGCAACCAGTCCGTCCCCATCCAGTTCACTCTCTACGTCGTGCCGGCAGGCGAAGGGATCAAGTAGCCGATGAACCGCGACCTGGAAACCCTGATTCAAAGCGTCATGCGCTACGGCATCGATCTCAAGAAACGGCTCCAGCGCCAGGAGACCGTGCAGCTCGATCAGGAACAGACCAACCTCAAACGGCTCCTGGGGACGCACGAGGACGCGCGCCGCTGGTCCGAATACGGCGGCGATCCTCTCGCCGACGAAATGATGATCCCCGGCAATCTCGTCCGCACTTCGAGCACGCAATTCCTCGGCCTGCGTTACGCCCTCGTTTGCTGGCTCGACGAACTCCTCCTGATCGATTCGCCCTGGGAGGCGGACTGGAACGAGAACAAGCTCGAGATGTCGCTGTACGGCACCAACGACCGCGCCTGGCGTTTCTGGGAGCAGGCGAAAATCGCCGACAGTCGGCTGAGCGTCGACGTGCTGAAGACATTCTTCGTCTGCGTCATGCTCGGCTTTCGCGGCGATCAGCGGGAAGACCCCACAGGCCTGGCGAGCTGGACCGATTTCACGCGCAAAAAGATCGTGCAAGCCGAGCGACAAAGTTTCACGATGCCCCCGCAGCGCGAGTTGAAGACGTACGTTCCCCCGCTCCGCGGCCGCGACGGCTTTCGCCAAATGATTCTGGCAGGGGGAGTGCTGCTCCTGGTGTTGATTCCGGTGGTCGCTTTTTTTCTCATGCAGTTTCTCAATCAGGCCGACACGAATGGCGCCCCCGCAAAGTCCAGAGGCCCTCTAAAACCGATTTTCAAAGTCGACGAGCGGCAAGGCTACGGCGAGGATGAATCGGATTGACTCTGGGAACGCAGAGCGGCAATTCTCCGATACCAGGCGGTCCAGCCCGACGTTCTCTGTCTTGGACAAGTTAATAGCGCGGATGCGAACACATGGGACTCATCGCCTTCATCAGCAACCTGTTCAAATCGTTGGTGCTGATGCCCCTCAGCATCCTCAAGGGAATCCGAAGAGTCAGATACGTCCGCCGATCGACCGGCGCCGTCTTCGACCAGAGTGCGCGCGAGGCCGCCAAGGTCCCGTTTCGCGAGCGGACCAAGAAGTTCCTCTGGAATCTCATCATTTTCTTGGTCGTCGCCCTCGTCCTCTTCGGCATCTTCTACGGACTCTATTGGCTCAACTACTTCTTCGATCTGGAGCGCGTGCTGGGAGGCCCTTGGCCCTGGCTCAGACCCTATTGGCTCCCCTTGATCGTCTTCCTTCTCGCGGTCGCCGGCTTGATGATGCGTTGGCTCTGGAAATTCCTGGGGCCCGAGAAAGAAATCGTCACCTATTCCGACCTCGACGAAGCGTGGGACGAAATCCGCGCCGGGCTGGTGCAAGCGGGCATCGACATCACCGAAGCCCCTCTCTTCCTCGTTCTGGGCAGGCCGGCCAGCGGCATTGACGCCCTCTTCACCGCCTCGCGCGGTTCGTTTCCGGTACGCCAAATCCCGCTTCGCACCCAGACGCCGATCCAGGCCTACGCCCATCGCCAGGGGATCTTCATCACCGCGTTTGGCGCCTCGCTCCTAGGCCGTTATACCGACATGCTGTATGAGAAGAACGACAAGCCGCAGACCGTCTCGCGCAAAGGCTTCGTCTTCGACGACTTGGCGGAGAATCCCGAAACGACCGGAACGGAACTTGCGACGACCGGAGCCGGCAACCTGCTCGCCGAAATCCCCGCCGCGACGCAGTCCGCCTTGCTCGAAATGCCGGCGACGGCAAATTCCAGTCGTTCCTCGGAGCCCAGGCCGCGCCTTCGGCAGATCGACTCGAGCGAGGAAGTTCAGCTCCACCTGGACCGGCTGGGCTACCTCTGCCGCCGCATCACCAACGAGCGCCGACCCTACTGTACCCTCAACGGTCTGCTGGTCCTCGCCCCCTTCGACGGCCTCGCGCATGAGCAGGACGCGAGCATCCTGGCGACCGCCCTGGAAAGCGACCTGGCCGGCGTCCGCGCGTTTTGCCAAACGAGCTGCCCCACGTACGTCGCCGTCACCGACTTCGAAACCGCCCCCGGCTTCGATACGTTCTATTCCCGGCTCGAGGGCGAACGTCGCCTGCGCCTGCTCGGCTGCGACTTCCCGCTCGCCCCGGACCTCAAGCGCGACGAGTTGCCCGACATGGTCGCCCAGGGGCTGGAGCAATTCCTGGCCTCGCTGGGGAGCGTCGTCTTCCGCATGTTCCAGGTCGAAAGCGCCGACTCGCGCGAACCCCCGATGGCCCTCATCGACGGCAACACCCGCCTGTACGAACTGCTCGACGCCCTGCAGCTTCGGCAAAAGAACCTGGAGCGCCTGCTCGCCCGCATCCTGACGAGCGACTCGGAGTTCCCGCTCGGCGGCTGCTACCTGGCCGCGACGGGTTTCGACATGGAGCGTCAGCAAGGTTTCGCCCCCGGCATCTTCAGCCATTTGCAGGAGCAGCAAAACGCGGTCCGCTGGACGCCGGAGGCGCTGGCGGAGGAGCGCGACTACCAGCGCTGGTCATTGTTCGGCTACTTCGCGCTGGCGTGCTTCACCGTCGCAGTGGCGTGGATGGCGTACCTGCGCTGGCGCTGACGCGGGCTGGCGCCGGCGCGACCCGAGCCCGGAAGTATCCTACAGTCAGACGGCGTCCCATGAATCTACCGAGAAACTCGTGCGACCCGAAGGTCATGTTGGGCAAGCCGGCACACGCATTACGGTTAGAGTTGCTGCTGGAGAAGCTGGCAGCAGGAGCAGATTCTCGAGGCTCACCCACATTCTCGGGGATCAACGGCGGCTTACGCCGCGCCGTCCGACTGGATCAGTTCCTCATTCTTGGCCGCGTGTAGGTGAACTATTGGGCATTCACACGGACGCCGAAAATTGGCGATGTA
>JBBQPM010000342.1:0-3465 GCA_038217425.1 Gemmatales bacterium | reverse complement strand
TGAAATGGCGACTTCAACGATGGTTGTTGAGACGGTGTTCACCGAGGGGGTGGCCCACCTGTCGTACCTGATCGGCGACAAGGCGACCGGCAAGGCTGCCGTCATCGACCCCCGGCGCGATGTCGAGGTGTACGTCGAGTTGGCCCGCAAGAACAAGCTTTCGATCACACACGTCCTCGAAACCCACATCCACGCCGACTTCGTCTCGGGTACGCGCGAACTGGTTGATCGCACCGGAACGGCCAAGGCCGTCCTCTCCGTCGAGGGTGGGGCCAAGTACGGGTTCGAGTGCGAGAAACTGAAGGACGGCGACAAGATCGACCTCGGGCGGGTGATCCTCACGGCCCGACATACGCCCGGCCACACGCCGGAACACATGTCGTTCCTGGCGGCAGAAAGCAACCGGCCGGAAACCCCGTTCGCCGTGTTCAGCGGCGACACCCTCTTCGCTGATTCCGTGGGCCGGCCCGATCTGCTCGGAGCGTCGCAGAGCGAGAAGCTCGCCCACCAACTCTTCGCTTCGCTCCGTGAGTTCTACCTCAAACTGCCGGACGGAGTGCGGGTCCATCCTGCTCACGGGGCCGGCTCCCCCTGTGGGGCCGACATCGCCGACCGGCTGGTGACCACTATCGGGTACGAACGCACTCACAACAAGGCTCTGCAATTTACCGATGAGGCCGCGTTCGTGGAGTTCGCCCTCAGCACTGCCCCGCCGGAACCCGTGTATTACAAGCGGATGAAGAAGATCAACGCCGAGGGGCCGGAAGTGCTTGGTCGGCTCCCAACGTGTCCGCCAGTCGTCGCGAAGGAGTTTCAGAAAGCGGTCGCGGCGAAGGGGTCGCAGCTTGTGGACAACCGGCAGATGCTGGCGTTCGGCGGCGGACACATCAAGGGGGCCATGAGCATCGGGCCGCACCCCGAGTTGTCCATCTGGGCCGGATGGATGCTCGATCCCGAGCAACCGATCTTCCTCGTTCTGCAAAAGGACGCCGATCTGCCGGAAGTGCAGCGGCAGTTGCTGCGGGTCGGGTACACGCAGTTCGGTGGCTATCTGCTCGGCGGGATGGACGAGTGGGACAGTGCCGGGCTGCCGTTGGCGCGACTGCCCCAGATGACAGTTCACGAAGTCAAAGAACGCGCGGGCGATGTACAAGTTCTGGATGTCCGTTCGCCCGAAGAGTGGGAGGACGGTCACATCCCCGGTGCGCAGTACATCTTCTTGCCCGAATTGGCGAAGAAAGCCGACCGGCTGAACAAGAAGAAACCCGTCGCCGTGTACTGCGACAGCGGATACCGGGCCAATCTGGCGGCGAGCCTGCTCCTGGGGAACGGGTTCACGGAAGTCCGCAACGTGCCGGGCAGTTGGAAGGCGTGGAAGGCGTCCGGGTACGAGGTCGAGAAGCCGGCGGAAGACAAGAAAGCCTCGGACACCGACCGCTGAATTAAACTTGTGAAAGGAAAATCGACCATGACACGATCCGTACTGGCGGGGGTCGCACTGGCCCTCGCCACCCCCGGCTTGGCTGTCGCGGCCTCGCCGGGGACTGACCCGCTCGCATACCCTGGACCTGCGTGGTCCCCTTACCTCGTCGGGGCGCTCATCGGTTTGCTGTCGATGGCGACCTTCTACTTCTCGGACAAGCCGCTGGGGGCGTCCACGGCATACGCTCGACTGGCGGGGATGGTGGGCAAGCTCTTCACTCGGCGGCACACTGAGTCGCTCAAATACTACCAAGACTTCAAGCCGAAAGTGGACTGGGAGGTGATGCTGGTCGTCGGGGTGGTGGGCGGTGCATTTCTGGCCGCATGGCTGGGAGGCGAGTTGACCGGCGAATGGCTGCCAGCGATGTGGACCGCTCGGTTCGGTGAGGACAGCCTCGCTTTGCGGCTCGGGGTCGCGTTCATCGGCGGGGGATTGATGGCCTTCGGGGCGCGGATGGCCGGCGGATGTACCAGCGGCCACGGGATCAGCGGCACGATGCAACTATCGGTCGGGTCGTGGGTCGCGGTCGTGTGCTTCTTCGTAGGCGGGATCGCCACCGCATTATTGATGTTCCGAGTGTAGCCGACGCCTTCGACCGGGAGAGGAGACGATGACCATGAAAAACGATGTCACCGCAACGCCCACGCAGGTCGGCGCGGAACAGCCCGAACTACCAATCGACAAGGGCGGGCCGGACAAAGACCCGCCGACAGGTCAACCCTTCACCGGGAAGCAGTTGGTGCTGGGACTGCTGTTCGGCGTCGCCTTCGGCTTTCTGCTTCAGAAGGGCGGGGTGGCAAAGTACCACGTCCTGATCGGCGTCCTATTGCTGGAAGATTTCACGGTCATCAAGGTGATGCTCACGGCCATCGTGGTCGGCATGATCGGCGTCTTCGGACTTTACTCTTTGGGACTGGTCAAGCTGCACATCAAGCCGACGCGGTACGCCGCCAACATCCTCGGCGGTCTGTTGTTCGGCGTCGGTTTCGCTCTCCTCAGCTACTGTCCGGGGACGGGAGCCGCCGCGCTCGGTCAAGGGAATTTCGATGCCCTGGCCGGTGTCCTGGGCCTCATGGCCGGCTCGTACCTCTACGCGGAATCGTCAGGGCTGTTGGGCCGTACTGTCCTGAAGTGGGGCGACCGGGGCAAACTGATGCTTCCCGAAGTCGTCAGGGTGTCAACGGCGACGTTCGTCATCTTTTTGAGTTCGCTCCTCGTAGTGGCCTTGGTAGTCCTGGAGCGGTTCACCATTCGGTGAGAACCGAAGCCCGAAGCGGGCTACTGGATGTCACCGAGCATGACAGCACAATAGCTCCGGCCTACAAGACACCCAACGTCGAACGGCGTGTGCATTGGCGCGCCTCGGTCACCTCGACCGACGCTTCTTTGACGCCAGGAAGAAGTCATCTTCAAAATGTGAAGATTCAGCGAAAAAGCCCAATTTGGTCTACAACATTAGCTCGGTCTGGCCTCCCCTTGCCGCAAGCCATTGCCCGCCATCGCCGTTTCCGGCTAGTTGTCTAAATTATGGCCCGCCGAGCTTCCTTCCCGAGCCTGCGTAGTTGTGTTGGACGCTTTCGGGTCACGAATCCCCGTCGCGGAATTTGGTCCTCAGCGAGCTGACCTCGCTCCCCGCGGGACTGGGATCAAGTAGTCATGCGCCAGCAGGGAGGTCGTCAGGGGCGTTTCGACGACCTTCACACTACGTCTGACCGGTGCCGCCGTAGGCAATCTCAGAGGACTCATTGACGTTCACCGCGTTGGGCGCCGTGTGAGCGATCCCGAGCGCACCGTTACAAGAGAAATCTCGCATCTGGCGTCCGCACTTTCGAACCGTTTATCGGGAACTCACTGACGCGAAATCAGTTCGACCTTGCATTTGCCTCAGCTCTCTTGGAGAATCCTTTCGTGTATTGGTAACCGGGAATTTTCTTGGCTTCTGAGTCAAGAAAACAACACAAAGGATCACGTTATGAAGAAAT
>JBBQPM010000341.1:0-3508 GCA_038217425.1 Gemmatales bacterium | reverse complement strand
GTTGTGCCTCTGTGAACGCTTCGCGTCGGCAATTACTCGCCGCCACGCATCACTCGAGGCCGGAGCGGCTGGCTAAGCCTTACCCCGTGCGGCTCTTTCATCCGCGACCCTCCCCCGGCTTACGCCGACGCACCCTGACCCCTTTGTGCGCCGTGAAAAGGTGGTGGTCTTCAGCGGGTGCGAATCCCGCCCGGCAAGGGTGTTGCTCCAGCCGGAAGCAATCGGAGCAGTCGTCGCGGCGACGCGGCGGCTGAAGCCTCTGGTGGAAAGGGTCGCCTTGGGCGACTCCGCGAGCCGACAGGCCGTAACGCGAGTGAACGTCGAGCAGGCCTCGAAACAGGTAATGTGGGAGCCGACCCAGCAAAGGGATGGGGAAGGCCGCGGTCGCAGAACACACCGGCGAGCAACAGTAGCCGCCTGCGATCCCACCGGGGTAATGACGACGGCATGTCCGAGCCAGAAGACCATCGCAACACGGGAGACCCCAGGCGGTGAAGGCGCGTGCCGCGAAGCATTCGCCCGAAACCGGACGCCCGCGAGGGACAGGCCGGGCCGCGTGGGGAGTCGGAGAGGCCCATAGTGCCGTTGAAGCCGGGTAACGCCGGCGGAGGGAAGGGGCCTCGGTTCAAGGTCAACGTCGAAGGAATGAGAGCCGGGAGATTGACGTGAGTCTAACACCTCCGCCGAAGGTTCGGAAGCTCCAGGAGACGTTGCATGCCAAAGCGAAGAGTGCGCCCACGTATCGGTTCTACGCCCTCTACGACAAGGTGTACCGTCAAGACGTGCTGCGATTTGCCTACGGTTGTTGCGTCGAGAACGACGGAGCGGCTGGGGTGGACGGCGAGACGTTCGACGCCATCGAGGCGTATGGGTGGGAACGATGGGTGGACGAACTGGCGGAAGATCTCCGTAAGGGAACGTATCAGCCGCAAGCCGTACGTCGGGTGTACATCCCGAAGCCGGACGGCAAGCAGCGGCCGCTGGGGATTCCAACGATTCGGGATCGCGTGGTGCAAAGGGCGGCAGTGGCGGTCTTGGAGCCGATCTTCGAGGCCGACCTGCAACCGGAGCAACACGCGTACCGGCCTGGGCAGAGCGCTCTGGACGCCGTCAAGGAAGTCCAGAAGCTTCTGGCTGCGGGGCATCGCGAAGTTGTGGACGCAGACTTGAGCGGGTATTTCGACAGCATTCCGCACGCGGAACTCATGACATCGGCGGCCCGGCGCGTGAGCGACGGGCGCCTGCTGAGACTAATCAGGTCTTGGCTGGAAACGCCGGTGGAAGACCGTGACGAACGCGGACGGAAGACGCGAACGACCCGCGGCAAAGACGAGGGCCGGGGGACTCCGCAAGGGGCTCCGATCTCGCCGCTGCTGAGCAACCTTTACATGCGTCGCTTCATCCTGGGTTGGAAGTCGTTGGGGCACGAACAGCGTCTTGGGGCTCGCATCGTCAACTATGCGGACGACTTCGTCATCTGCTGCCGGAGCCAGGCCGACGAGGCCATGACCGTCATGCGCTCGATGATGTCGAAGCTGCGACTGACGGTGAACGAGACGAAGACGCGGCTGTGCCGACTTCCAGGCGATACGTTTAACTTCCTGGGATACGCCTTCGGTCGGCTGTACTCGCCGAGGACGGGGGGCGCCTACTTGGGCGTGCGTCCGTCGGCCAAGAAGATCCAAGCGATCTGCGCGGCGATCAGCGAGCAAACGAGCCGACAGTGGGGCTTCCTGGAACCTCAAGAAATGGTCGCTCGCCTGAACCGCATGCTGCGGGGATGGGCGAACTATTTTCGCGAGGGGACGGTGAGCGCGGCCTATCGCATCGTGGACGCCCACGCATGCTTTCGGCTCCGCCAGTGGTTGGGACGACGGGAGCGAGTGCAGGGGTCGAGTCGTTCGCGCTTCTCGGAACCGTACCTGCGTCGCACTTATGGGCTGGTGAAGCTCGTAGGCCGTTTTCGTCCTGGCATCTCGTGAGCGAACGTGTGATTCCTTGTCCGAGAGCCGGATGCGGCAAATCCGCACGTCCGGTTCGACGAGCGGGAGGTGGAAACGGAGCACGGCGTGCGAGACTGAGCCACGCAGGGGAAACCCGGACACCCGGAAATCCCGCCGCCTAAACCGCCGCGCCACCTCTCGACTCTACTCTTTTTCCAAACTACGCTCTTGGGGTTTCCCATTGTTTCAACAGCTCCTCAAGTTCATGCTCCAATGGCCCCAATAAGTCGAGCTCGTCTGTTTCGGCATCGTAGACATACAATTGGCTACCTTTGACCCCATAAAACCAGACGTTGGCCGAGTCCATGAAAAAGCAGATTTCCGGATCACGCCTATTTGCACATTTGACTTCCGGTTGATTCTGTAGAGCTTTGGTTGAGTAGAGGCCAAAAATACTTTGGCCGTTGAGCAAGGACACTTTTAACGCACCGCCAAGCAATATTCCTCCTCCAAGAGTTCCATACACTGCTTCCAGCGGGCCAAATTCGGCACAAAGTTCAGTATCCCAGGACAGACTATCGTAAAAAACGCAACGAAGACATTCTGTAGCGCCATTCCACCTATACTCTGTAAGGCACTCTAGCCGTTCAACTGTGGGTTGGCCATAACGCTTGTTCAGAAGTTTGCTGATGAGGCCAGTCATGTCTACTTCCTCATGGCCGAGGTAACTGCCAATGCCCACCATGGGCATCAAGATGCCCTTCTACACCACCTCTGACAGGGCGAACAACCGTAGGGTCACCAGCGAGGTCTGGTCGATTCGCCACCGTGGGATCATGGTGCCAACGTACATCGCTCGGGAATTGCCCTGTTTTTCTGATTTGTTTCAGTTCGGCCTCCGTCCAAACACCGCTTCCCTTCCCTCCTTCACGGATGTCAGCCAATTCTTTTGCCCTTGCACGGTCAATGCCTCTTCGTCTTGCTGCTTCAATCGCTGCTCTCTCGGGTGTGCCTTTTGCCGGAAGTCTTGGACCTTTGTTTGTAGCAGTACTGGCTCCAACATTTCTCCCGGTCGATCCGGCGGCCCGCGGGTCTCCCATGCGCGGTTGGGTATCCCGCCCTTGAAATACATTGGTTTGGCGATTCGGATCGAGAATACTGCTTCTACTGGCATTACGCAGCCCCACCCAACTCGGAATACTGCTACCTTGCTGTTGTTGGTTCCACCTCCCTGACCTCTCAATGATACGAGTCGGCGGCCTATTCGCAATCGGCTGATGTTGCGAGATCGCCCGGCCCGCTGCGAACAGGATCGCTCCGGCCTGGACGAGATCGAGGGCGCCGCCGATGGGGTCGGTGCGGATGCGGTCCATGCCGGCGGCGATGCTGCCGGCGGCTCCGTATCCCGATAAACCGACGCCGGCGTATTCGGCGAAGCGTATCGCGATCTTTTGCATCGCTCGCGCATCGTTTTCAATCGCAGCATTCGAGGCGAAAGCAATCTGCGCGCGTTTGAAGCAGCGGCGGCGGGCGCGTTGCTCTTTCAGGAAACGGAGTGCAAAGAT
>JBBQPM010000340.1:0-3514 GCA_038217425.1 Gemmatales bacterium | reverse complement strand
GCTTCGATCGCTTCCCGGATGAGGTGCGACCGGGTGGTCCCGGTCCGTTTCGCCTCGCGAGCGAGCGCAGCGGACTGATCCCGGCTGAGGTAGATCTGGGTCCGCTCCATGATGTACGTATACATCGTACGACGCCGCGCCGTCAACCGCCGCAGGGGCTCGATCACGCGAGGGTTCGGCCGCTCGCCGCTCAGCCGCGAGTGTGCTACCATTGCACACGAAATGACACACTCCAGTCGTGCCCAGCTTGCGCGAACCAATGTGACCCTGCCGGTGGCGCTGCTGACCGAGGTGGATCGGTTCGCCGGGCCCCGCGGGCGAAGCCGGTACGTCGCCGAGGCGGTGGCACAACGCGTGCGGCGCGACGCCCTCGGTGCTGCCATCCGGGAGACCGCCGGCGCCATGGTCGGCAAGCCGGGCTGGATGAGCCCGGACGAGGTGGCGCGCTTGGTCGACGAGCTGCGAGCCGAAGAGACGGAGTAGCCGATGCGCTACCTGCTCGATACGACACTCATCATCGACCACGCACATGGGTACGGGCCGGCCATGGCGTTGCTGCACAAGCTCTACGAGGATGGCGCGGAGCTGTTCACCTGCGACGTGGTCGTCTGCGAGGCGCTTTCGGGTGGCTCGGATGAGCACCGCGCGGTCGTCTCACGGCTTCTCGAGCCGCTCGACTACGTGGCAACCGATCCGGCAGCGGCACGAGCGGCGGGGGAGGCCCGCCTGGAGCGACGGCGATCAGGGGGCAGGCTGGGTCTGGGGGACGCGCTGATCGCCGCGCTGGCCCGGTCGCTGGATGCGACGATCGTCACGCGCAACCGCCCGGACTTCGAACGTCAAGGGGCCAAGATCCTCGCATATTGACCTGGAGGCGTATCCGCCGCCACGGACTCGCCTCGAGTTCATCCGACCTTTCGCGATGACCACCTGGCGCCGTCCCGAGGCGTGAGCCACTGCTGACCGCACGAATGGGACGCTGGCTGTCCGCTTGCGCCGATACGATGTGGACCCGCAGATCTCAGGTGCTACAGCGTGCGCGACGGCCTCTACGAATCGGTGATCACGGCTGCACTGGAGGCGCAGATCGAAGCCGCGGCCGACCTCAAAGCGAACATTGACGGTGTCGACGCCGCAGACGAGGTGCACGTCCTGACGCACCACATTTCCGAGGCGGTCGGTCGGCGACTGCGTGGGGTTCGGGATTCGGACGAGCGACTACGACTGACGAACGAACTGCTGCGGCTGGTCGAGGCCGATGAGGGATCCGTAGAACCTCCGACGCGCGAGCTGCTTGCGATGTACCGGCCTGGGCAGCCCGGAGTCGCTCCGCGCTACCAGTCGCGTCCCATGACGCCATTGAAAGACGCGGCATTGATGACGAACGCGCCGGGTGAGCCCACGCTGGCGAATGAGCTGAAGGCGGAGCTCGACTCCGCTGACTCGGTCGACTTGCTGTGCGCCTTCGTTATGTGGCGTGGTGTACGCCTACTTGCGCCGGCGCTGGAACGGGTGAGGGAGGACGGCGTTCCATTCCGCGTCCTCACCACGACGTACATCGGTGGGACTGAGCGTGAAGCGCTGGACCGCCTCGTCCGGGACTACGGCGCCGAAGTGCGGGTTCAGTACGACCCAGCGCGCACGCGCCTCCACGCGAAGGCGTGGTTGTTCCGCCGGAACACGGGTTTCGACACGGCATATGTGGGCTCATCGAACCTGTCGACCAGCGCCCTTCTTGATGGCGTCGAGTGGAACGTTCGGCTCTCGAACCAAACCACTCCATCGCTCCTCCAGAAGTTCGAGGCGACGTTCGACACCTATTGGAACTCGGCGGACTTCGAGCGATACGACCCCGATCTTGATCGCGATCGGATGGACGACGCGCTGTTGGAAGCCTCCGGACGCCGCACGACCGATCGGGTCACCTTGTCGTTGTCCGGCTTGGAGGTGCGGCCGTATCCGTTCCAACAAGAGATGCTGGATGCTCTTGACGCGGAGCGCACGGTGCATGGCCGGCATCGCAATCTCGTCGTAGCCGCGACTGGGACCGGCAAGACGGTGGTCGCCGCCCTGGACTATCGGCGCCTAAGCGTTGCTGCTGGCGGGACGTATCCGTCGTTGCTGTTCGTGGCGCACCGGAGAGAAATCCTTGAGCAGTCGCTTCGAACGTACCGCGAAGTGCTTGCGGATCCGTCCTTTGGCGAGCTGTACGTGGGAAACGCCCGCCCTGAGCGATGGCGTCACGTGTTCGCGAGCGTTCAATCACTGACCGCGTACGGCGTTGACCAGGTCCCGGCCGATGCGTACGAGATCGTGGTCATTGACGAGTTCCATCACGCCGAAGCCAAGACCTACCGGCGAATCATCGATCACCTGACACCGCGCGAGCTCCTCGGCCTCACCGCGACGCCTGAACGAACCGATGGCACGGATGTCCGCTCCTTCTTCGACGGCCGCACGGCTGTCGAGCTGCGTCTCTGGGAGGCCTTGGGCGCCGACCTGCTCTGTCCCTTCCACTACTTCGCCGTGTCGGATGGCACCGACCTCCGAACAGTGAAGTGGTCTCGCGGCCGGTACGACGAGGCGGAGCTGTCGAATATCTTCACCGCAAACGACGTCCGCGTCCGAACCGTACTCAAGGAGCTTCATGACAAGGTGGCAGATGTCGGGGCGATGCGCGCCCTCGGCTTCTGCGTCAGCGTCGCGCACGCGGAGTACATGGCCCGCAAGTTCGTCGAGGCCGGCATCCCGGCCCGCGCCCTGAGTGGTGGGACGCCCGCCGTCGAACGTGCGGCGACCCTCAACGGCCTCCGTGATGGAAGCATCAAGGCAGTGTTCGCCGTCGACGTGCTGAACGAAGGACTCGATGTTCCCGATGTCGATACCGTTCTCATGCTCCGTCCCACCGAGAGCGCGACGGTGTTCCTTCAGCAGCTCGGTCGTGGCTTGCGCCGCACACCAACGAAGGCTGTGCTGACGGTCCTGGACTTCATCGGCTATCACCGAAAGGAGTTCAGCTTCGCGCAGCGCTTCCGCGCCTTGACCGGCGATAGCCGGCGCGGCCTCGAACGCCAAGTTGAGGAGGGCTTCCCATTCCTGCCTTCTGGGTGCCAGATCGTCCTCGACAAGCAGGCGCAAGCGCTGGTCCTAGAGAACATCCGGGCCCAAATAGCGAACCGGTGGCAACACATCGTGTCCGAGCTGCGCGCGCACGGTGACCGAGATCTGGACCTGCCAGCCTTCTTGGAAGACTCCGGGATCGAGCTGAGCGACATCCTGCGTGAGGGGCAACGCTCGTGGACGGAACTCCGGCGCGACGCTGGCTTGCCGACCGGTGAAGGCGCCGACCTCGAAGGGAAGCTGCTGAAGCGGGTTCGCGCCTTTACGCATGTCGACGACGCCGAGCGTGCCCAGACATACACGCGCCTCCTCGAAGGCGCCGGTGACGTTGACTACGCCTCCCTCTCCGAGACCGACCAGCGGATGGCCCGGATGCTCTTCTACTCATTGTGGT
>JBBQPM010000339.1:0-3650 GCA_038217425.1 Gemmatales bacterium | reverse complement strand
CACGTTTGCCGGCGAGGTGAGCCCGACGCGTTTCCAGTTCGCCAGCGATAAGCTCATCTATCCGCTGAAGATCACGCAAATCTCGGTCAAGGACAAGACGGAAGCCCTCTTCTACGTGCAGGCGCCCACGAAGATCGACTTGCCTGGCGATTTCACCTACCAGTACACCTGGCTGCCGCAGCTTCAAGGCGCGATGGGCTGCACGCCCGACGGTCTGCCCGGCGGCGGCGTCGTTTGGCTCAAGGCGTTTGCGAAGCAGATCCCCGGCGTCCTCCAGCGCGGTCAAACGCTCGGCTTCAAGTTTACGCCCGGACAACGGCCCCTCCCCAACGCCAAGGGACATATCCCGACGACCATGGAATGGGCCCGCAAGCTCACCGCCAGCGACCTCAAGATCGCGACCGGCCAGGCGCCCTACAGCGACACTGTCCCCAACGTCGATGAAGGGTTCACGCAGGCCGACGTGAACGACCCCAAGAAGGCGCAGGCGGTCTTCAAGATCATCAGCGAACGTTTGGCCAAATCGCAGCAGGAGCGACCCGGCGGATACCTGGTTCGCCATGCCCCCGCGGAGGACCTGCGCGCCCTCGCCCAACTCGCCGGCCATTTGCGCGACGGCGCCTTCGTTACCAAGTTCCGCAAGATCTTCGCGCGCGACGAGATGAACGAGGATCTCATCCTCGTCCCCGCGAGATACAACGAGGCGGAGGATAGTTCCGAGTATGAAGAGATCCTGCCGACCTCGCCGCCGTGATCCGGAATTTTCCGAGCCGGAAGCGTCAGCGACGATGCCCGTCAGAACGTCGCTGACGCTTCCGGCTCGGAAAATGCGTTTGCCTTCATACACTACGTGTAGCGTCGTCTCCTCTTCGTCTCCGGTTGATGCCCGCCATCATGATTTCCTTCGTCATCCCCGTCTTCAACGAAGCCGATAGCTTGGCCCTCTTGCACGACGAAATTCTCGCCCAGGTCCCGGCCACGGGACAGGCATACGAGATTCTCTTCGTCGACGACGGCTCCACCGACGCCTCGTGGGCCGCGATTCGCGAACTGCGCGTGCGCAATCCACACGTGCGCGGGCTCCGTTTTCGGCGAAACTTCGGCAAAGCGGCCGCCCTGTCCGCCGGGTTCGGCGCCGCCAAGGGGGACATCATCATGACCCTCGACGCCGACCTTCAGGACGATCCAATCGAGATCCCCAATTTCCTCGCCGCCCTCGCGCAGAACAAAGAAGTCGTCAGCGGTTGGAAGCGAACTCGACACGATCCCTGGCACAAAGTCTTGCCGAGCCGCGTCTTTAACGGGCTCGTCAGCTGGCTCACCGGCGTGAAATTGCACGATCACAACTGCGGCTTCAAGTGCTACAAGGCAGAGGTCTTCAAGGAAGTCCGCCTTTACGGCGAAATGCACCGATTCATCCCCGTGCTCGCCGCGGCGCGCGGGTTCCGCGTCGGCGAAATCGAAGTCAATCACCGCTCGCGCCGCTTCGGCTCCTCCAAGTACGGCGTGCGCCGGTTCATCAAGGGCTTCCTCGATCTGCTCACCGTCAAGTTCCTCACCGGCTACGGCCAGCGCCCCGCGCACGTGCTCGGCGGCTTCGGCATCGTCTGCTTCATGCTCGGCCTCATCGGCATGAGCTACCTCGCCGCCACCTGGGTCTTGAACGCCCTGGAAATTATGCCGTCGCCGCCGTTGCATCAACGCGCCCTCACTTCCTACTCGCTCGGCGGCGTGCTGCTGGGCGCCCAGATGATGACGATTGGTTTTCTCGCCGAGATGATGACCGCCTACCTGGTGCGCGAGCAGGATCACTACAGCGTCGCCGAACGCCTCGACGAAGGGACGTGACATGCAGGCGTCACGACGATCGATCTACTTGCTGATCATCACGCTCGCCGTCGGGCTAGGGTTGGGCCGAATCTTGTCGGCGCAGCGCATCTACGAACCCAACTTTCATCCCAAGACCGGGAAGCCGTTTTGGCCAACGACTCGGCCCAACCCGATGCCGACGTTCGGCTCCAACGACCGCGCCCGCTGGGCGACGGTCCGCAACCTCGTCGACGAAGGAACTTACGCCGTCGGCACGCGCGATCGAATTCTCGTCACCGCCAACATTCTGCTCCCCCTGGGCAACACGAGCGATTCGTTCCAACTCGCAGCCCAGATGCAGGTCGCCGCCCATCGGCACACGCAGATCGACGACGGCATCATCTTCCAGGACGGCTGGCAAACCATCGACCGCGTTCTCCATCCGACCAAGCTCGAATTTTACTCGAGCAAGCCGCCGCTCCTCTCGACGCTCATCGCGGGGCTTTATTGGCTCCTGCAACAACTCTTCGGCTGGACGCTCGACGCCCATCCTTTCGCGGTAGTGCGGACGATTCTCGTACTCGTCAATCTGCTGCCGTTCGCAGGATATCTGTACCTTCTCACGACGCTCCTCGAGCGTTACGGCAAGACCGACTGGGGCAAGATGCTCGTGCTAGCCACTGCCGGGTTCGCAACGTTGGTGACGCCGTTCTTGATCACGCTGAACAATCACACGCTCGGCACCTTCAGCGTCATGGTTTCTCTCGCGTGCTTGTTGCGCATCGCGGGCCAGCGGGAAGACGCCCCCGGGAGTCAGTTCGCGCTCGCGGGATTTTTCGCGACGTTCGCAGCCACCAATGATTTGCCGGCGCTGTCCTTCGCGGGGCTGGCGTTTCTGATCTCGCTACGGTTGGCGCCGCGAAAGACGCTGCTGGTTTTCGCACCCTGTGCCCTCGTTCCGGTCGTGCTCTTCTTCTGGACGAACTATCTCGCGGTGGGCCAATGGCTCCCCGCGTACAGCGAGTACGGCGGCGTCTGGTACGAGTACGAAGGAAGCCACTGGAAACGGATCCCGGGCCAGATCCGCACCGGCATTGACTTCGCCCGCCATCACGAGAGCCTGGGAGCGTACGTCTTTCATTTGCTTCTCGGGCATCACGGCATCTTCTCGCTGACGCCGATCTGGTTGCTCGCCGGCGCGGGCGTTGTGCGCGGCGTGAAGCGACCGGCGACCGCGGCGGGGGAACTGCCGGCGTTCTTCTACCCGATGACGATGGCGCTCTCGGCGATCGTCTTTGCGTTCTATCTCATAAGAAGCGACAACTACGGCGGATTCTCCAACGGCGTACGCTGGATGATGTGGCTCACGCCGTTCTGGCTGCTGTGCATGCTCCCGGTCGCGGATCGGCTCAGCACGTCGCCGTGGGGTCGGCGTTTCGCCTACGCCTGCCTGGCGATTTCCCTCCTCTCGGCGAGTTACTCGTCGTGGAACCCCTGGCGGCATCCGTGGATCTTCGACGCCATGGTCGCCTGCGGCTGGCGCGGGTATCAGTAGGGTCTTGCGGAGGATGACGTAGTTGGACAGCGCCACTTTTCTGGCCTTGTCAACACAACGTCAAGAGCAAACACAGGTTGTCTCTACCCCGCAGGGGTTGAATCTCAAAGCCTGGGGTTGCGTACTCGCAACCCCAGGTACAGGTATCCGTGGAAACATACCCCGAAGGGGTTGCATCGAGGCGGCCATACGGATGCAACCCCTTCGGGGTAATCCTGTGTGACGCCTTTGTTCCCTGGGTTGCGAGTACGCAACCCAGGGCTTTGAGATCCAACCCCTTCGGGGT
>JBBQPM010000338.1:0-3701 GCA_038217425.1 Gemmatales bacterium | reverse complement strand
CTTCCGCCTGATTGGCGGCTGCTTGCTCCGCGAGGCAGGCTTGGCAATGCTCGCGGGATCCCCAAGCCCGACGAATGTCCTGGGGGTCAATCAGTCGCCAATGACCCGTGAGCGCGTTTTGCTGGATGCGGTAGCCGTGACGCCAAAGGTGATCCGTCCAAAGCTGGGCCCCGCCCACTGTTTTGATGGGAACGTTCCAGGGTGCTTCGAGCATGGGTGACGTCTCGATCCGATCTTGAGTTTCTAATCCGTCGTCGGCTCGTACCGGTGATGCCATCCAAGAATGCAAGGCAATCCAGCCCACCAATAAGCTCGATTTCATCATCATACGTCTCTATTCGCCAGAGAACCAATCAAAGATCGTGGGGGCCAACGTGCTTCCCTACAAACGGAGAGCCCAAGCAACCGGAATGCTGCGCCAAGAATTGGATAACCCTATCAAAAAAACAGGGCGAGCTCTTTGCAGAGCTCGCCCCTATCGGTGCGACCGAGCGCTAAGTCGCGAGCCGAATTCTGAGTCGCGAGCCCATTCAATGCCTGTGCTGCCGCTCGCCTTACTCGGCGGAGGGGCGGCGACGATTGCGTTCACCGCCACCGTTTTCACCGCCTGGTCGTCCGCCACCACCGGGTCCGCCGAATCCGCCGCGACCGCCGCCGCCGCCAAATCCACCCATGGCACCTTCAGGCATTTCGAACGATTTACCCTTCATTTCATCCCACTTGGCCTTTTGTTCTGGGGTGAGCACGCTGAGGGCCTCGTCGTCCATTTCCTTGCGCATCTTGCCGAACGCTTCTCGCATCTTTTCGCGATCACCGCCGCCTGAAGTGAACACTTCACGCATGCGTTCGCCGCTCTTGGAGCGGAGCTCTTCCATTTTCTCTTTTTGTTCAGCGGTGATCGACAACTTTTCAGCGACCTCCGGATCCATCAAGGCCATCGAGCCTCGCGTTTGCAATGAGATCTGGTCCAGTCGTTCAAGTTGCTCGGGAAGCAGCACTTCTTCAAGCTTCTCTCGCATTTCTTTATCCGCCTTCTTCCGCTTCTCGCCGGCTTCCGCAAACATTTTAGCGCGTTCTTCATCCGAGGCGTTTTGCATCCGCGAGAAATCCATGTTCTCGCGGTTTCCAGCCGCTTGCTCGCGAAGCTTGGTCAAGGCGTCCACTTGGTCGGGCATCAAGTCGATTTCTTCGCGGACGGCTTCGACCATGAGCAGCGCAGGCGTGAGATCGCCGCCACCTCCAGGACCGCCGAATCCGCCTCCGGGGCGTCCGCCACCGGGGCCGCCGCGACCGCGGCCGCCGCGATCATCTTGAGCAACCAGACTCGTTGCGAGCACGGCAACGAACGCCATTGCCAGAGTGGAATTCAAAAAGTTCAGTCGTTTCATGGGGCTTGCTTTCGGTGAGAAGAGGGTGGGAGGAACCGGAAGAAGAATCGGGATTCGCTCTGTAGTATAAAACCCACCCTACGGGGCCGGGTTCCGCTGCACGCAAAAAACTCGCCCCATAAAATTTCACTTTGGTACTTGTCGGCCCCTTACAGTCCAAGCGTAACCAGTCCCGCATGGGTGTTGGTGGCGGTAAGCGATGTTCGCTTGCGTCCGGTCACGACGTCCGACCCACGCTATCGCACGTCAATCCGACGTGCCCAGGAGTTTAACTATGAAGTCGCTCATTCTCTCCCTCTCAGCTCTGTTCGTTCTGCCGACTGTCGTGATGGCCCAAGCGCCAGCCGCAACTGCTCAAAAGACGATTGTCGAAACCGCCGTCGGTGCCGGTTCGTTCAACACCCTCGTCGCCGCTGTCAAGGCAGCCGGATTGGCCGAAGCACTGAGCGGCACCGGTCCATTCACTGTCTTCGCGCCAACGGACGAAGCTTTCGCCAAGTTGCCTAAGGGCACCGTCGAAACCTTGCTCAAGCCAGAAAACAAGGAAAAGCTCGCCGGAATTCTCAAGTACCACGTCGTCTCGGGTAAGGTTCCCGCAGCGAAGGTCGTCGGCATGGACAAGGCCAAGACACTGCAAGGCAGCGAAGTCACAATGACGAAGAAGGGCGAGGCCGTGATGGTCGACAAGGCCACCGTCGTCAAGACTGACATCATGTGCAGCAACGGTATCATCCACGTCATCGACTCGGTGATCATGCCAAAGGAGTAATCGCTCCCGCGATCATTCTTTAAAAGTCACAAAAACTCGGTTCGCTTCGGCGGGTCGAGTTTTTTTTGCTTCATTCGGATCGATTGATTCGCATCGTCTCCTCTCGACGCTCGCGGGGGCTGCGAGAACGCGTCCCAACTAAGATCGCCTTCGAAGTGCGTTAGCCGGTATCCAGCCGGAAGCGACCCGTCAATAAAAAACCCGCCGAGCATGGATGTGCGCGGCGGGTTGTCGATACTCAATCTCGGACTGGGAAAGGCTACTTGGCTCCGACCAGTTGCGCCTTCCGCTTGTCTTCGATGATTTGTTCTTGGATGTGCGGTGGCGTTTGGCGATACGTTGCCAATTCCATCGTGAACGTTCCCTGGCCCTGAGTCATGCTGCGGAGATCCGTAGCGTAACCGAAGGTTTCCGCGAGCGGCACTTCCGCTTTGATGATGCTCAACCCTTCGTTGATGTCCGTGTTCGTGATCAGTCCCCGGCGGGTGATGACGTCACCGACGACGGTTCCCTGGTACGACTCGGGGCACTCGATTTCGACGTTCATGATTGGTTCGAGCAATACCGGAGATGCTTGCTTGAAGTACTCGCGGAAACAACCTTGGGCGCAGATATAGAACGCTCGTTCACTGGAGTCGACGTCGTGATAACTGCCGTCGATCAACTCGATTCGAGTTCCCACGACGGGGAATTCGGCAACCGGTCCCTTACCGAGACTGTCTCGGAAGCCCTTCTCCACCGGCGCGATGAATTGCTTCGGAATACGACCGCCGACGACTTTTTCGATAAATTCGAAACTGTCTTCGCTGGCATTCTCGATCGGGGAAAGGGTGCCCTTGATATGAGCGAACTGGCCCGAACCGCCGGATTGTTTCTTGTGCTTGTAGTCGAATTCGACTGTCTTAGTTGGGCTCTCGCGATAACTCACCTTCGGTGCACCGACGGTGACTTCGACGCCGTACTCGCGGCGCATCCGCTCGACATAGACGTCCAAGTGCAATTCGCCCATGCCGCTGATGAGGATTTCGTTCGTTTCCTCGTCGGTGACGACGCGGAAGGTCGGATCCTCTTTGCGGAATCGCTGCAGCGCCTTGCCCATCTTGTCGGCGTCGGCCCGGCTCGCCGGGCTGACGGAAACCTTGATCACGGGCTCAGCGATGAACATGGATTCGAGGGTCGCGTAATCGCGTTCCGCAGCGTAGGTATCACCACTGGCCGAATCGATCCCCATGATGGCGACGATATCGCCAGCCGAGGCACCGTCGATTTCTTCACGCTTATTGGCGTGCATTCGCACAACGCGGCTGAATCGCTCCTTACGTCCGGTTCTTTGGTTGACGTAGGTCTCGCCCTTGGCAACTTTGCCCTGGTAAATCCGCATGAAGGTGAGTTGACCGAAGGGATCTTCAACGATTTTGAAAGCCATCCCGACGAACGGCTTGTCGGCATCCGGCATCAACTCGACCTTGCGAGTTTCGTCCTTCGGATCCTTGCCCCGGACTTCGCGATCGAGCGGGCTGGGTAGATAACGCGTGACCGCGTCA
>JBBQPM010000337.1:0-3844 GCA_038217425.1 Gemmatales bacterium | reverse complement strand
CAGCGCCTGGAGAAATGAAACTTTGCAACGACGCTGTTCTCCAGGCGCTGACGCGACCTGGCTCGCCTCCGTTACGCAAGTAGCCAGCAGATGAGATAGACGACCGGGGCGGCGAAGATGACGGCGTCGACGACGTCAAGCACGCCGCCGAACCCGGGGACGACGGTCGAGGCGTCCTTCTTCTGACAATCGCGTTTGAGTAGCGACTCCGCCAAATCCCCTAGCATGCCGGTCGCGCCCACGAAGACGCCGAAACCGATCTCGATCCACCATTCCCGATGCAGCGGCGCGTCGGGCATCCAGCGGTCCAGCCCGATCGCGACGAGTGCGGCGAAGGCGATGCCGCCGATTGCGCCCTCCCATGTTTTCTTCGGGCTGAGCACCGGCGTCATCTTGTGTTTGCCGAGGAGCTTGCCGGTGAAGTAGGCGCCGATGTCGCAGCCCTTGGGGACGAAGATCGCGAGGGCGAGCGCGGTTGTGCCCAGGCCGCTGCCGGCGGGGTAGAGCCCGCGCAGTTGGGCGAAGAAGCAGGGAAGCAGGCCGAGATACCCGATGCCCCACCACGTCCGCGCCATCCGTTCGACGGATCGCCCTGGTTCCTGGAACCGAAGCATCTCGACCAGGAAAATCGCCAGATGCAAGCCGACGACGCCGCCGAGCACGCAGGACCACGGGTTGAACGGTGTCAGTGGACAGATCCAAGGGAGCAGCGTCAGAAGGACGATGCCGAGAACCGTGACGTCACGATGCGGCGCCCGGTCGTCACCCAGCAGTGCAAGCCATTCATAGCACCCGGCCAGGGCCAGGCCGAGTTGGAAGACGAGTTGGAACGGATGCAAGCCGGGGACGTGCTGATCGACCAGGAGCATGCCGACGGCGAGCAGGATGAGGATGCTCCCCATCCAGAGACGAGTGCGGAGCATGGATTAGCCTTTCAAACCGCCGAATCGGCGTTCTCGACGTGCGTAGTCGCGGAGAGCTTCTTGAAGCGTGGAGGCGTCGAACTCGGGCCAACATTTGGGCGTCACCCAAAGTTCAGAGTACGAAATTTGCCACAAGAGATAGTTGCTGACGCGCATCTCCCCCGCGGTGCGGATGAGGAGATCGGGGTCGGCCATGCCGGCGGTGTAAAGCGCCTGGTTCACGGTCTCTTCGTCGATGTCGGCGGGCTTGAGCGTCCCCGCTTGCACTTGCCGGGCGATGGCCTGGACGGCGTCGACGATCTCGGTTCGGCCGCTGTAATTGATCGCCAGGCAGAGCGTCATGCCGGTATTGTCTTGGCTGACGCGAACGTTCTCATCGATCTCCGCCAAGACTTCGTCGGGCAGCCCTTGACGCCTGCCGATGGTGGTGAAGCGGATGTTCTGCGCCATGATCTCCGCCCGCTCGGCGAGCAAATATTGGTGCAAGAGCGCCATGAGGAAGTCGAGTTCGGGCTGCGGCCGTTTCCAGTTTTCGGTCGAGAGACAATAAAGCGTGAGCTGTCCGAGGCCGAGTCGACAACCTTCTTCGATGGTGGCGCGCACGGAGGCGACGCCGCGCCGATGTCCTTCGATGCGCGGCAAGCCTTGCTGCTGCGCCCAACGGCCGTTGCCGTCCATGATGACGGCGACGTGCCGGGGCATGGCAGCAGGATCGAGCCCCGCGGCGGCGAGGCGCTGGAGCGTTTCGGGAGTGAGTGCGGCGTCGGACAAAGCGAAACCTACAGTGGGAGGTAGACAATCTGGTCGCGCATCTCTTCCATCTCATAGCATTCGCACACGATCAAGATTTCCTCGATCGAGTTGCCGATCGGATTCATCTCATGCACCCAAATCATTCCCAGGAACTCTTCGTCAGCCCGCATTCGGACTTCCGCGAAAGAAGGCATTGTTCGCAGGTCGTGCGTAAGTATAATCCGCGCGTCTTGGCAAGCGAACTCGAGAATCTTGGGATCCTCCGTTTGACGAAGCCCTGCATCGCGACAGCGCAGAATGTCGATTGCTGGTTGGCGAATTAGGAGGCCCCTTAGAATCTTCTCGTTGATATTGTGGTCACTGAGTAACCGAAGCACGCGCGGCCTCCGCTTCTTGTAGTCTCGCTCGAAGCTTCTCCTTAAGCTCCAGACCGCCATGCCCGGACGCTTCGATTCGCTTTCGAATCCGGTCGCCCGCTTCCTCGTAGAGCCGATACATCTCGTCGTGCTTGTCGCGATTGAGAAGGTAGTGCCCGTAAAGAAGGGAGATCTCCCCGAGATCGACGCCCGGAAACATTTCGCACACGTCGCGCGGATCGTGGCCTTCTTGGAAAGCGCCAATCACGAGTTCGTAGACCATGCGCGTGCTCCCCACACGCAACGCGCCTCCCAAGTCGCGACGGATCGGCAACTGAATCGGCTCGAACAGAAAGTCCATGGCTCGTCCTCCAAAGGGCTTGGCGTCTGCTTCTATGCTAAGAGTTTCGCGAGGTTTCAGAAAGCTCAAGTACGAAGTCGGCTCTCGTCGATGTCGGCCCCGAAGCCCCATCCTTCCGGAAGGTCGATAAAGCCGTCTTGGATCGCAGGTTGTCCCGGAACCCAGTCGATCCAGGGACGCCCGGACTCGGCGAGCGGCTCCGGATCCAAAGCGGCGAGCGCCGGCAGCGACCAGATCTCGGCGCCGCGATGGGGGCAAACCCGCAGCCCGGCAGCATGAGCCAGGGCGTAAATCTTGACGAGCTGCGTCATGCCGCCGCACCAACAGACGTCCGGCTGCAGCACCTGATGCAGTCGGCGGTCGATCAGTTCCCGAAAGCCGATGGCCGTGAACTCGTGCTCGCCGCCGGCGATCGGGATGGGACAGTTCCTTGTCAGCTCTGCATAACCGGCGAGATCGTCCGGCGATAACGGCTCCTCGATCCAGGCGACGCCCAGCGGCGCCACTCGGCGCGCGACCTCGAGCGTGTGCGGAATCGTCCAACGCATCCAGGCGTCGATCATCAACTGCGGCGCCGGGCCAAGGGCGCGCCGAAAGTCGGTAAGTCGCGCCTCGAGGTCCGTCGGCGACGTTTCCAGGGAATTGCCTACGTGAAGCTTGTAGGCGGAATACTTTCCGACCAAATCCGGAGGCAAGTCGTCCCACACGGTGACGTAGACGGGCGCTCGGCGATGTTTCGCTCCGCCCAGAAGGTTGGCGACACTTGTCTTCGCCGCCTTGCCGGCGAGATCCCACAGCGCGAGGTCGACGCCGCTCAAGGCCATGATGGCCAATCCCTTTCGGCCAAAAGCGAGGATACTGGCGTACATGTCGTCCCACAACTTCGCGAGGGGCGCCGGGTCCCGGCCGAGCAGGCGTTCGCGCAACACCGTGCGAACGACGTGGATGCCCGCCGCTCCGCCGCCCCCCACGCCGTAACCGGTCAGGCCGACATCGGTATCGATGGCGACGAGAATCTGTCCCAAACTCGTCCGCCAATCGGCAGGCGACGTCGGCGACAACGGTTGACACGCCCTGACCTCGGTAATCTTCACGGCAAGCCCGCCAATCCGCGATTGAAAGTTGTATGCCCCGTTGGATTGATTGTGCGTTTTTGCAGGCGGGAAGGAAGCCCTTCCCGCCGTCTCATTTTCCACGCATGCTGCTGGATGACTTCGCACCCAGCGGCTTTTCCGAAGAATGGACTGGCGAAGGGCCGAAGAAGTCGACTGAGACGTTGCGAGGAAGGACAGCAGAAGATTCAACGCCAATAGCCGAGACGTTCGGCTAACCTGCGCGACACGCCGTCACCTTCCCTCAACGCCAGACGGAGGGGGCGCGCCAATGGTTTCCGGCACTCGTCCCGGCATAATCGGCGAGCCAGGTCGCGTAAGCGCCTGGAGTAACCGCAC
>JBBQPM010000336.1:0-4039 GCA_038217425.1 Gemmatales bacterium | reverse complement strand
CCCAACCCCTCTCCCGGAGGGAGAGGGGAGTAAATGCTTCCTGTATTTGTAGTTACTGCAACGCCTTGCTAGTTTCTAGCGCTGTAGTGTTAGAGCGTTCGGAAGAAATGTCGGAATACCGGTAGGGAGACTTCGAATTAGGCGAGCGGCCGACGTGAGTGGGCCGGTACGTGTGCTTGAGCGGTTGCGATCAGAACTTCGAATGGGATGCTATACCGGCCGACTCACGTCGGCCGCTCGCCTTGGCCAATCGCCAAGCTTTGCAGCGATTGCGTTCATCTCTTCCGAACGCTATTAGCGTTTTTATTGCACATCGGTCCCGGCTCGTAGTAACTGTGCCTCTCGCGGCGCCCGTGTCCTTGCCCCGTCGTCGGGGAAGACGCAGTACGCCGACTGCGTCACGCCGACTCGTACCTCAAAAAATTTGGTTTCGCACGCGATAACCGTCTCCGCGCGATTCTGTGCTTGACAATCCTTGCGGCCGCGATGGAATACAGTTGTCTCGATCGACATCTTCCAGACCGGCCGAACCTTATTATGCGTATCCTCTTCCTCGGCGACGTCGTCGGATCTCCCGGCGTCGAACTCATCCGCAAAGCGCTCCCGGGAATCATCGAGCGCGAACAGCTCGACCTGGTCGTCGTCAATGGCGAGAACGCCTCCAGCGGCTCCGGCATCACGCCCCGGCTTTTCCGCCACCTCCGCCAGGCAGGCGTCGACGCCGTCACCCTCGGCGATCACATCTATCGCCGCATGGAAATCATCGACGTCCTGCATCACGACGACCGCATCTGCAAACCCGCCAACTATCCCGCCTCCGCCCCCGGCCGCGACGCCCTCCTCGTCACCGCCCGGAACGGCACGCAAGTCGGCGTCATCTCGCTCATGGGCCGAACGTTCATGAAGCCGGTCGATTGCCCGTTCGCGGCCGTCGACCGCGTGTTGCCGGGGCTGCGCGAGCGCACGCCGTGCATCCTCGTCGACGTCCATGCCGAGGCGACCGCGGATAAGTATTTGTTGGGCCATCATCTGAAGGGCAAGGTTTCGGCCGTGGTCGGTTCGCACACGCACGTGCCGACCGCGGACGAGCAGATATTGGCGGGCGGGACGGCGTACATCAGCGACGTCGGCATGTGCGGCCCGTACGACAGCATCCTGGGCCGGCGTATCGACCGCGTCCTGGGAACGACCATGACGTTCATCCCCAGCGCCTTCGAAGTCGCCAGCGGCGACGTCCGCCTGGGAGGCGCGATCATCGATCTGGACCCGGCCACCGGACAGGCCGAATCGATTCGGCGTTTTCGCTTCGACGACAAATGATCCGAGGAACTCCCATGCGCGTCGTCCTCTTGCTGGCCTGCACGGCGTCGTTCGCATCCGCGCAAGGCGTCGACTTTGACGCGGACATCGCTCCGCTTCTCAAGGACCGCTGCCTCGCGTGTCACGGGGCCGAGAAGCAGCGCGGCGGGCTGCGTCTGGACGACAAAAAGGCGGCGCTCGCCGGCGGCGATTCGGGCGTGGCGATTCGGCCGAAACAGAGCGGCGCGAGCCCGCTCCTGGCGCGCGTCGCGTCCCAGGATCCCGCGGACCGCATGCCGCCCAAGGGGCCGCCGCTGACCGCCGAGCAGATCGCCAAGCTGACGGCGTGGATCGACCAGGGCGCCGGGTGGCCCGAGCGCTTCAAGGCCGACGACAAGCACTGGGCATTCGAGCCGATTCGCCGAATCGCGCCGCCGGCCGTGAAGGACGTCGCCTGGCCGCGCACTCCGATCGACCGCTTCATTCTCGCCCAGCTTGAGAAAGAAGGACTCGCGCCCAATCCCGAAGCCGAGCCGGCGACGTTGTTGCGTCGTCTTTCGTTCGACCTCGTCGGCCTGCCGCCGACGCCTGAGGAAGTCGCCGAGTTTCGGCCCGCGGATTACGACGCCTGGGTCAAGAAACGCCTGGACGCGCCGCAGTTCGGCGAGCGCTGGGCCAGGCACTGGCTCGACGTCGTGCGTTTTGCCGAAAGCGACGGCTTCGAAACGAATCAGCCGCGGCCCAACGCCTGGCCCTACCGCGACTACGTCATCCGCGCCTTCAACGCGGACACGCCCTACGACCGCTTCATCCAGGAACAACTTGCCGGCGACGTCCTGCGCGAAGACGCCGCCACCGGCTTTCTCGTGGCCGGGCCTTACGATCGCGTCAAGAGCCCCGATCCCGTGCTCACCGCGCAGCAGCGCGCCGACGAACTGCACGACATGGTCAGCACCGTCGGCTCCGCGTTTCTCGGCCTCACCGTCGGCTGCGCCCGCTGCCACACGCACAAGTTTGATCCGATCTCGCAGATCGACTACTACGGCACGATCGCCCTGCTCTCCGGCGTCAAGCACGGCGAACGGCCCAACCAGGGGAGTCGAACCGCGATCCAGACCGGTCAGAACTACGAGAAGTTCGACGAGACGCAGGCGAAGTTTATCCGCTTCACAATCCAGGCAACCACGGGCGGCGAGCCCTGCATCGACGAATTCGAGGTATGGAGCGGTTCCGTGATCGCGTCGCGGGCCTCTCGGGGAGCCAAGGCGACCGCTTCGAGCACGCTGCCGGGACATGCGATTCACAAGGTCGAACATCTCAACGACGGCAAGTACGGCAACGACTTTAGCTGGATCTCGAACGAAAAAGGCAAGGGCTGGGTGCAAATCGAGCTGCCCGCGCCGACGCTCATCCACATGGTGACCTGGAGCCGAGACGCCAATCCGACGCCGCGATTCTTCGACCGCCTGCCGACGCGATACGTCCTGGAAGTATCGCTCGACGGCAAGACATGGAGGACGGTCAGTTCGTCAGCGGGTCGCAGCGGCGCGAGCGCGATTTACGCCGGAAAGATGACCGATCCGGTCGAGATCAAGCGATTGCATCGCGGCGACGTGACGCAACCCCGTGAAACCGTCCGTCCCGCAGTCCTCGCTTCGATCGGATCCGTGCGTTCGATCCCCGAAACCGCGACCGATCGGGAACGGCGTCTGGCGCTTGCCGGGTGGATCATCGACAGCCCGCTGAGCGCGCGCGTCATCGTCAATCGCCTCTGGCAGCACCACTTCGGCGTGGGCCTGGTCGAGACGCCGAGCGACTTCGGCAAGAACGGCGCCCGCCCGAGCCATCCCGAACTTCTCGATTGGCTCGCCGCCGAGCTGATCGCCGAGCGTTGGTCGCTGAAGCACATCCACCGTCTGATCGTCACCTCGGCCGCGTATCGACAATCGACGCGGGCGCAGGCGGAAGGCCTGGCCAGGGACGCGCAGGCTCGGCTCCTGTGGCGCTATCCGCCGCGCCGGCTCGAGGCGGAGGCCATCCGCGACGCCATTCTCGCCGTCAGCGGCAAACTCAGTCTCGACATGGGCGGCCCAGGCTTCGATCTCTTCGAGCCGAACACGAACTACGTCAAAGTCTATAACCCGCGCAGGACATTCGGCCCGGAGACGTTTCGCCGCATGATCTATCAATCGAAATGGCGCATGCAGATCGACGACACCTTCGGCGCCTTCGATTGTCCCGACGGCGGCCAGATCGCGCCCCGGCGTTCAAGTTCGACGACGCCGCTGCAGGCGCTGAATCTACTCAACAGCCCGTTCATGCTCGGACAATCCGCATTCTTCGCCGATCGGCTGCATCGGGAAGTGAAAGACGACGCCGGCAAAGTTCGACGTGCGTTCCTGCTGGCATTCGCCCGGGAGCCGACGGCAGCAGAGTCGCAAGCGGCGCGGGAGTTGATCGAGAAAGCGGGTCTGGATGCGTTGTGCCGGGCCCTGTTCAACGCGAACGAGTTCGTGTATCTGCGGTAAGAAAATCACTAACCACAGAGGCACAGAGAGCACAGAGAAGACAGAGAGAGGAGATGGGGAATAGGAAGGGGCTATACCCCGCCCGGCCCAAAATGAGGTCTTTTCTCGGCAGCGGGTTTAGGTTCTAATGCTCCCTTCTGGATAATCCATCGGAAGGGAGGCCAGGGATGGCTAAGTTGACGTTCACCGAAGCGGATCAGCAGGCTCTCCAC
>JBBQPM010000335.1:0-4131 GCA_038217425.1 Gemmatales bacterium | reverse complement strand
ATGCGGCCGCAATAGAACGCGAGTTGCCGGACGTGAGAGTGTTTCTAAGTTCGCCCGAGTAGCTGTCCTACCCCTGAATTTTGGAGTTGCCATTGGTGGCGAATTTGGAAGAGTTACGAGGAGCCGGCGATTTGATGCGTGGGAGACAGGTCGGAGGAATGAAAAGGCAGCTCATTGGAGAAGAAAAAGGGGACGCAGCTCATTGTTCTTGAAAGTTCGGCGTCGTTCGGTTACGATCATTTTTATGCCTCGTCGTGCCCGAGTTGCTCCTGGCGGATACGTTTATCATGCCCTCAATCGGGCCGTGGCGAGGTTGCCGCTGTTTCAAAAGCCGGGCGATTACGAGGCGTTCGAACGGGTCTTGGTCGAAGCGCTCGAACGCCATCCCATCCGCATGCTCGGCTATTGCCTCATGCCCAACCACTGGCACTTCGTGCTGTGGCCCAAGGAGGAAGGCGAACTGACGGCGTTTCTCCGCTGGCTGACGCACACGCACACCATGCGCTGGCATACGCATTATCAGACATCCGGCACCGGCCACCTGTACCAGGGACGTTTCAAGTCGTTCCCCATCGAGCGCGACGATCACTATTTCGCCGTTCTCCGCTACGTCGAGCGCAACGCCTTGCGCGCCAACCTGACCGACCGCGCCGAGGCGTGGCGCTGGGGAAGTTTGTGGCTCCGCGAACGCGAGGCGGATGAGCAGCGCTCGATCTTGTCGCCCGGTCCGTTGACGCTGCCGCGCAACTGGATCAAGCTGGTGAACGAACCGCAGACCGAACGCGAACTGGAGGCGTTGCGGCGCTGCGTCAAACGCGGCAGTCCCTTCGGATCAACGGACTGGCAACTCCGCACCGCGAAACGCCTCGGCTTGGAATCCACCCTCCGCGACCGCGGGCGGCCAAAAAAGGAGGAAGAGGCTCCCCAGAAATGAGGTGCGTCCCCTTTTTGATTCACTTTTTGAGTGCGGTGCTTCGTCCCGCTCGTTTCGCAAACTGGTCAAGGAACTTCAGCAACGTGTCCCAGCATCGCCGCCCGCTGCGACTGATTCACGAGAAACATGACGTCAAGAGCTTCCGTCAAATCGCGAACTGACCCTTCAATCGCGCTCCGACGCTCAATAGCAGGCTCAACAGAATCGCCGATGGGCTTGGGCGACTTCGCGTGGAAATTCGGAATTTTGTGTCGCCTTTTGTCGGCGGCTCCGTTATGCTGGCGATTGCTCACCCCCGAGGACGCGATGTCCTCTTTCCATGCATCCCACCCGCTGCCGCCTCGTCTGGAGGTTGTTCGATGTCGTTTCGCACACTGTCCGCGTTCGGTTTTTGTCTGGTATTCGCCGCTGGCGTTCGAGCTGATCTGCCCGCGGATGCCGCCGCGAAAGCGAAGGTTGTCGGCCAGCCGACGGAGATCGTCGTGCAGCCGGCGGAGGTGGCGCTGAAGGGCTCGCGGTCGATGCAGCAGCTGATCGTGACCGGCAAGTACGCCGACGGCAGCCTCCGCGATCTGACGCCCTTTGCCGATTATAAAGTGGAGGGCCCCGCCATCGCCGTCGTCGAGAGCGAAGGCATGGTGACGCCGAAGGCCAATGGGGCCGGCGCCATCGTGGTGAGCGCGGGCGGCAAGTCGGCGAAGGCGGCGATCAAGGTGGAAGAGTTCGCCGGGGTCCATCCGGTCAGTTTCCGCAACGATGTGATCGCCTCGCTGAATGTCGGCGGCTGCAACGCCGGCGCCTGCCACGGCACTCCGAGCGGCAAGAACGGCTTCAAGCTCAGCCTCCGCGGTTACGATCCCGATTCCGATTTCGTGCAGCTCACCCGCGACGTTCTCGGCCGACGCACCGAACGCCAGGGCGAGGCGAGTCTGCTTCTGCTCAAGGGCCTCGGCCGGGTGCCGCACGAGGGGGGATCGCGATTCCCCGCCAGCAGCGTGGCCGCCCAGACGCTCGCCCGCTGGTTCGCCGAAGGTTTGCAAGACGACGCCGCCACCCTGCCGACGCTCAGCCGCGTCGAAGTGTTGCCCGGCGCGAAGTTACTGAACGAGCCGAGCAAGTGGCAGCAACTCGCCGTGCTCGGCCATTTCTCCGACGGCAGCAAGCGCGACGTCACCCGGCTCTCCGTCTTCACCAGCAGCGACGAGGGCGTGGCCAGCGTCAGCGCGACGGGGTTGGTCGAATTCCAGCAGTCCGGCGAAGTCGCCATCACCGTCCGCTACCTGATGGAGCTGGTGCCGGTCCGCATCGTCTACCTCGAACCGAAGCCGGGCTTCCAGTGGACCAACCCGCCGGCCGCCAACTATGTCGATACGCACGTCTTCAACAAGCTGAAGATGTTGAACATTCTGCCGTCGGACCTGTGCACCGATCAAGAATTCATTCGCCGGGCGTATCTCGACGTCTGCGGCATTCTCCCGCCGCCGGATGAAGTCGAAAAGTTCCTCGCCAGCAAGGAGGCCAACAAGCGGGCCAAGCTGGTCGATGAATTGCTCGAACGTCCTGAATACGCCGACTTCTGGACGCTGAAATGGTCCGATGTCTTCCGCAGCACCCGCAAGACGATCCAGGTGAAGGGGACGCACGTCTTCCAGCGCTGGCTCCGCGGCCATCTCGACCGCAATACGTCGTTCGACGATGTGCTCCGCGAGGTCATCACTTCCGGCGGCAGCACCTTCTCGAACCCCGCGGCCAACTACTACCGCGTTGCCCGCGATCCGCAGAGCCTCGCCGAAACCACCGCCCAGCTCTTCTTCGGCATCCGCCTGCAGTGCGCGAAGTGCCACAACCATCCGTTCGAGCGCTGGACGCAGGACGACTACTACAGCATGGCGGCGTGGTTCTCGCGCGTGAAGCAACGGCCCGACATGATGGAACCGGGCGAGAAAGACAAGAAGAACGGCTCGGAGATCATTTACCTGAGCCGCGAGGGAGAGATCACTCAGCCGCGGACGAACAAGGTGATGGCGCCGAAGTTCATGGGCGGTTCCGTCGCGAACGTGCCGCCGGGCCGTGATCGCCGCGACGTGCTCGCCTCGTGGATGACCTCGGCCGACAATCCGTTCGTGCCGAAGTCGGTGGTCAACCGCGTCTGGTTCCACCTGATGGGCAAGGGCGTCGTCGATCCCGTCGACGATTTCCGCGATTCGAACCCGTCCGCCAATGATGAACTTCTTGACGCACTGGCGAAGGATTTCGTCGCCAACAAGTTCGACCTCAAGCACCTGATCCGCACCATCGTGAACTCGCGCACCTACCAACTCAGTGCCGAGACGAACGATTTCAACAAGAACGATAATAAGTACTTTTCCCATGCCGTCACGAAGCTGCTCTCGGCCGAGCAACTCCTTGACGCGATTTGCAACGTGACTGACCGCCCCGAGAAGTTCCCCGGCCATCCGCTGGGCACGCGCTCGGTGCAGTTGCCCGACGGCGAGTCGAACCATCCGTTTCTGAAGGCGTTCGGCCAGCCGGCCCGCGATCTGGCGTGCGAATGCGAACGCGAAGGCGAAAGCAACCTCGCCCAGGCCCTGCAACTCATCAACGGGGCCACGGTGAACGACCGCCTCCGCGATCCGAAGAACCGCATCGGCCAGATGCTCGAAAAGAAGATGGCGGAACCGGAGATGCTCAAGCAGCTCTTCCTGGTGACGCTCTCGCGGCTGCCCACCGAGGAAGAATCGAAAGCGATGCTCAACCACGTCACCGTGCAGGCCGACAAACGCAAGGCGTGGGAAGACGTTCACTGGGCGCTCATCAACGCGAAAGAGTTCCTCTTCCGCCATTAACGCCCGATGGATCGAGCGGAGTTTCGCCGCTCCGCTCGATCCCGCCTTGGCCTATAGTCGCCGCTCCATGTCGATCCTTTTCACGAACTGCACGTTGATCCTGCCGGAACGCTTCGGCTTCCGCTCGACGGTGGTCGTCGAGCATGGCTACATCGTCGCCGTGCTCGGCTCGAACCAAACCATTCCGCCGGGCAAGCTGATCGATCTTGAGGGACACTACCTATCCCCCGGGTTCGTCGATCTGCATGTGCACGGCGGCGACGGCCACGACTTCATGGACGGCACCGAAGCGGCGTTCCGCGCCGTCTGCCGGGCCCACGCCCGCCACGGAACGACGAGTCTGCTGCCGAC
>JBBQPM010000334.1:0-4153 GCA_038217425.1 Gemmatales bacterium | reverse complement strand
TGTATGGATTTTGCGCCCCGTCGCGTCTATTGGGTGGGCCAGACAAAGGGTCGGGCCTACCGCTTATTTGGCTTTTGTGCCCCGTCGCGTCGATTGGGTAGGCCAGATACTTTGTCTGGCCCCCGCAGGCTTAAAGAAGTTCCTCGATTGGACTCGGCGCGTCGAGCAGGAACTGCGGACGACCGGAATGGTCGTTGAGCGTCGTCTCCAGCGGGATGCCGAGCACGGTGTAAAGGGTCGAGAGGACGTGCTGCGGCGTGTAGGGGCGGAAGCGCGGGCGTTCGCCGCGGGCGTCGGTTTCGCCGACGATCTGGCCCATCTTCATACCGCCGCCGGCGAGGAGCGCGAAGTTCGCCGAGGGCCAATGCCCGCGCCCGTCGGGCGTCACGTCGCCGATACGCGGCGTGCGACCGAACTCGCCCCAGACCACTACCGCCACGTCGTCGTACAGACCGCGTTGATGCAGATCGCTGAGCAAGGCGGCGATGGCCAGGTCGTACCGCGGCAACTTGGCGCGGAGGAGGGCGAAGTTGCTGCCGTGCGTGTCCCAACCCCCGGGGTCGTTCGCCTCGGGAATGCGGACGGGAAACCGCGACGCCAGCGAGACGACCGACACGCCTGCCTCGACCAATCGGCGCGCCAGGAGAAACTCGGGATACGGCCCGAACGCGTTGCGGACGGCTTGCGGTTCGCGCTGCAGATCGAACGCCTCGCGCGTCCGGGGCGCCGTGATCATGTCGATGGCTTGCTGGGCGAAGCGATCCATGCCGCGAATGCTGCCGCGCGAATCGTCGACGTCGCGGCGCAAACCGTCGAACTGTCCCAGGAGCGAGCGACGGTCGGCGAGCGTCTGCGTGGTGACGCCCTCGACGAGATGAAGATTGGCGGCGCCGAGCCCGGTGCTGAAGGGTCGATAGCTGGCGCCGAGATACGCGGGGGTTTCGGGGTCATCGTAGGAGCGGAGCAGGCGGTGATCGCCGAGGCTGACGTAATGCGGAATGACGCTGGCGCCGCGGAGCTTGCTGACGACTGAGCCAAATGCGGGGCGAGGCGAGGAGCCGTTCTGTCCGGTAACCCCGCTGCGGGCGCCGGTAAGGAGTTGATACGGATCGTGGGTGCCCTGGGTTTGCAGGCCGCGCACGATGGAGAACTTGTCGGCAATCGCGGCGTGTCGAGCCATGAGTTCGCAGACCTGGACGCCGGGGACGTTGGTCTGCACGGGCCGAAACTCGCCGCGGTATTCGACCGGGGCGTTGGGCTTCATGTCGTACATGTCCATATGGCTGGGGCCGCCGGGCAGGTAGACCATGATGACCGACTTACTGCGCGAGGATCGAACGTCGGCGACGGCGCGGCGCTGGAGAAGTTCCGCAAGCGTCAGGCCGCCCAGGCCGAGTGAGCCGACTTGCAGGAATTGGCGTCGGGTGGAGCGCGTGCCTTGCCAGAGGTTCAACATGCGATGTCCTTGGAAGGAATGAAGCGGAATGATTAGTATACACGCGAAAGCCCAGGGATGGCTATCCCTGGGAAAGCGCCAGGGATCGAAAGTTTTGTTCGGGGCTTTTCCCCAGGGATAGCCATCCCTGGGCTTTCGCGGAACCGCTAGCTCTGCCAAAAGGTCGATGCGCGCGGCGCCTGATACCGGATCGCCAGGTGCGGCGTCGCGATCCGCGCCTGCCCGCTCCCCAGAGACTCCATCCCGGCCGCGACCAAACCCGTCGTCAACAACGTTCGCTCCAGCGGATACGGGTTCTTTCCCGTAAGAAACAGCTCCTCGGCCTTCGACATCAGGGCCGCGGAGTACGTGACGTTGGGCACTGGCGGCAGATAAAAGAGCGTTGAGAGGGGCTCGGTTTGCCCCTTGAGCCGGGCCGCGAACGTGAAGTCGCCGACCAGGCCGTTCATCAGCAGCATGGTCGCCTTCAGGCCGTCGGCGTACTCGAAGCGGTAGGCGACCGGATCCTTGACCCATTCGCGAAACTGCCGAGGCGTCGGCAGGCGATGGCTGAACGTGGGGGGCTGGGCGAGCGTCTGCGTGCGCGTCAGACAGGCGTCGAAGAGCGTCGGATCCCAACCGCCGGCCGCCCACGAACCGGTCCCCATGGCCTTCCACACGGCGTCGCCGCGCAGGGCATGCATGGCGGTCACGCCGGTTTCGCCGCCGCGACGCCGCTCGGCCATGCACTGGATCACTTCGAGGGCGTGAAAGTCGTAACTATCGACGGCGCCGAGGCCCAGGCACATCACCTCATCGACCTCGGCGCCGTGCGGCATGTCGGTCGCCGGCATCCGCCAGGTGACCGGCAGCGACGAACCCGCCAGGAAGCCGAAACCCATTTTCTGCGCCGTGTCAGCCATCTCCTTGGCCCAGTCCCATTTCCACGACAGGTGCTTGTCATTGAACACCGGCACGCTGCGCCCGTCCTTGCGGAAGACGTCGACGACCTGCATGAAAAACTCGTAACGCGGATACTGCTTCTGCCCGAACTTGTTGACCGGATAGTCGCCGTGCTCGCCGATGATGAGGACGGCGTCGACCGCGATCTTCTCCTCGCCGCAGCGCAAGGCGCCCGCGATGGTCGGATAGATCTTGAACCCGAACTCCGCGGCCCGCAACTGACTCAGATCGTTCTTGGGCGATTGGTCGACGTAGGTGCTGACGACGTCGAAGGGGGGCCGATGCCATTTGCCCTCTTTGGGGTAGCCGTGCAGAAAACGCTCGGCCATGTGCCAGGCGTGCGAGCGATCGCGCCACGTCGTGGTGACGACTGCCAACTTGCGCCGCCGGGGCGGAGGCGTCTGGGCGGTCAAAGCCGCAGTGGCCGCCAGCCCGGCGCTGACGGCGGAAACGAAGACGCGTCGCGAAATCATGGCCAATCCTCATGGAAGGTTACGGGGAAGTATCGCCGCTGGAGATCACGGATCGAAGTCGCAAGATGAGGATGCGCCTACGCAATCACGCCTGGAGCACTTCTTCCAGGCGATCCATCACACGGTCGGGGCGCTCGGCCACGAGATCGTCGCGCGTCTCCGAACCGGTCGGCACCACCCAAACCGCGACGCCCGCGGCGCGGGCCGTGCGGATGTCGACGATCATGTCGCCGACGTACAAGACATCGGCCGGGGCGACCTCGAGGCGCTGGAGCGACGTCAACAACATATCGGGCGCCGGCTTGGGATGGACCACGTCTTCCGGGCCGATCACGAGATGGAAGTACTGGCGAATGCCGAGATGTTCGAGCAATTCTGCGGAGAAGACTCGGGGCTTGTTGCTGCACAGGCCGATCTTCTTGCCGGCCTGATGCAGCGATTGCAGGACGCGCTCAGCGCCCGGCAACAGATTCGTGAGCGCCTTCATCACGCCGGGATGATGGGCCCGATAGCGGGCGAGATCCTTGGGGAGATCGCCGCCAGGGACGGTGTGCTGCAGGAGATAGTCGGGGCCTCGGCCGACGTGGAACTTGACGCCGTCCACGTCGAGCGGGGGCAGGTCGTACGAGGCGCGGACGTGATTGACGCTGGCGGCGATGGCGGCGTAGCTGTCCGCGAGGGTGCCGTCGAAATCGAAGAGATACGTCGAGTAAGGCATGAAGTCATCCCGAGGAGAGCCTGACGTTTAGACGATTAGCGTTTGAGTGTTGACATTGACGCACCGAATTTCGCCCCGGATGGGGCGACGGAAGGTAGCCACGGGTGGAGCGCAGCGCAACCCGTGGTGGTTATACGAGGAAAGACGACTGCCCCGGCAGGGGCAGAGGAGATTTCGTTCTTACCGGATCGGTTTTCCTTCGCTCCTCCGGAGCGATTCGGGTGGTCGCGTCTTCCCACGAGTTGCGCTGCGCTCCACTCGTGGCTACATTCCTTAGCCCCATCCGGGGCTAGATCGTCCGGTCGCTGTGCCCGTGTCCATGCGCAAGCGTTAAGTGGTTATCTTACTTGGACAGCGCCACTTTTCCTCGATCTTCCAACGTAAACTCAATGAGTGAAGTCATTTACATTTACCCCGAAGGGATTGGATCTCAAAGCCCTGGGTTGCGTACTCGCAACCCAGGGAACAAAGGCGTCACACAGGATTACCCCGAAGGGGTTGCATCCGTATGGCCGCCTCGATGCAACCCCTTCGGGGTATGTTTCCACGGATACCTGTGCCCTG
>JBBQPM010000333.1:0-4161 GCA_038217425.1 Gemmatales bacterium | reverse complement strand
GACGATCTGCTCAAGGAATCGTCGCTGACGCTTCCGGCTCGGTAGATGCGTTCGTCGCGGACGCATCCGGCTCGGTAGATGCGTTCGTCGCTGACGCTTCCGGCTTGGTAGATGCGTTCGTCGCTGACGCTTCCGGCTCGGAAATTTCTGCCGTCGCGGGCGCTTCCGACTCGGCCGCTACCGCGGGCGCTTTGACGGGAGCCGGCTTCGCGAGGTTCTCGAACAGATGCGCCAGGGACGCGGTGAGCTTGCGGAAGTCACCCAGGTCGAGGCTTTCGTTGGGGGCGTGGGCGTTGGTTTGCGGATCCTCAATACCCAGGAGCAACGCGGGAGCGCCGCCGAACAGCTCGGCGAGGGGGCCGACGAAGCCGATGGCGCCGCCGCAGCCGATGGCCTTGGGCGCGACGCCGAACCCTTTCTTGAGCGCCTTCATGGCCGCGTCGAAGGCGGGGCCGGTCGGGTCGGTCATCCACCATTTGCACTGGCTCACGAGCGTGACGCTGACCTGGGCGTTCCAGGGCGGATCGCGCATGAGGACGGCTTTTACCTGTTCGAACGCTTCTTGCGGATCTTGATCGGGGACGAGTCGGCAGCTTACCATGGCCGCCGCGGTTGGGAGCACCTGGGCCGAGGCGCCCTTGATCGACGACGCTTCGAGGGCGATGATCGAGAGCGAGGGGAGCCGCCAGGTTTGCTCGTAAGGATGGGTGCCACTCAGGGTGGCGAAATCGACGCCGGGGAGAATGCCGAGGAGTTGCCGCCAGGTCTCGTCGTTGCCGGGGAGTTTGCGGAAGGTCCGCTTTTCCTGGCCGGTGAGTTTACGAACTTTGTCGTAAAAGCCGGGAATGGGAAGCTTCTTGCCCTTGGCGTGAAGACGAGCCAGAAGGACGGCGAGGGCCTGCGGAGCGTCGGCGAGCATGCCGCCGGCGGTGCCGCTGTGGGTGGGGAGCGTCGCGGTCTTGACTTCGACCTTGATCGAGATGACGCCGCGGAGCGAGTAGGTGATGCAGGGGAGTCCGGTTTCGAGGTTGCCGGTGTCGCAGACGACGATGACGTCGGACAGGAGCTTTTCGCGATGCGTCTGGAAGAAGCCCTGGAGGTTGCTCGAGCCGACTTCCTCTTCGCCTTCGACGAGCATCTTGACGTTGACGGGGAGCGAGCCGTTGGTCTTGAGATACGAGGCGACGGCGCCGAGCTGAACGACGATGGCGGCCTTGTCGTCCGCGGAGCCTCGGCCGTAGACTCGGCCATCGCGCTCGGTGAGGGTCCAGGGGTCGGACTTCCAGTCTTCGATGTAATTGATCGGCTGAACGTCGTGATGGGCGTAGAGGAAGACGGTCGGCTTACCCGGAGCGCCGAGCCATTCGCCGTAGGCGTAGGGGTTGGACTTTTCGGTCCGCAGAATCTCGACGTTGTTGAGCCCGGCGGCCTTCATCAACTCGCAGGTGAGTTCGGCCGTCTGCTCGATCTCGTTTTGATGGGCGAGATCGGTGCTAATGCTGGGGATAGCGACCAGGCGAGCGAGATCGCGAATGAGGTCGGCGTCGTGTTCCTTGAGCCAATCGAGTTGCGTAGCCATGAAGCGAATCCCATCTTAAATTAAAGCGAAAAAACTAACCACAGAGGCACAGAGAGCACAGAGGAAGAAAGAGAAAGGGAGGGTGGAGCGACGAAACCGGTGCATCTTCTTCCTTTTCCTGTCCTCCTCTTTGCCTTTCTCTGTGTCCTCTGTGCCTCTGTGGTGAATCTTCTTAATTCTCACCAACGAATCAGGGCGGTACCCCAGGCGAGGCCGGCGCCGAAACCGGAGAGACAGATCAGCTGGTCCTCGCGGATGAAACCTTCGGACATCGCCTCGTCCAGCGCCAGCGGCACGGAACCCGCGGAAGTGTTGCCGTACTTTTCGAGGTTATTGAAGACTTTCGAACGCGAGATTTTGAGGACGTCGATGGCCGCGTTGATGATGCGGATGTTCGCCTGATGCGGCACGTAAAGATCGATTTCCTGCGGCGTGAAGCCCGAGTGCCTCAGCACATCTTGAATCGTGTCGCAGAGGATGGCGACGGCCCAGCGGAAGACGGCTCGGCCATCCATGTGCATGAAGTGCAGGCCCTTGTCGATCAAATCGGCGGAAGGGGGCATTCGGCTGCCGCAAGCGGGCCGGCTCAGCAGGTCGCCGCCGGAACCGTCGGCTCCCATGCTGTAGCTGAGGATGCCTTGATCGGGTCGTCCCTTGGTGAGGAGCACCGCCCCGGCGCCGTCGCCGAAGAGGGGGTACGTCTTGATGTCGTTGGGATTGACGATGCGCGAGTTGCAATCGCCGCCGATGATGAGCGCCATCTCGCTGGCGCCCGCGGCGACGTACGCGTACCCGGTGATCAGGGCGTACATGAAGCCGGCGCAGGCGGCCTGCAGATCGACGGCGGGGCAGTTCAGCTTCAGCTGCTCCTGCACCAAGCAGGCCGTCGAGGGGAACGACATATCGGGCGTAAAAGTTCCCAGGAGCAGGAGATCGACGTCCTCGGCCTTGACGTTGGCGTTCTTGAGACAGCGCTTCGCCGCCTCGACGCACAGGTCGCTGGTCGCCTGGTGGGGCAGCGCGTGACGGCGCTCGAGGATCCCGGTCCGCTTCACGATCCAATCGGAGTCGAAGCCGAGAAGTTGATGGAGGTGATCGTTGGTGACCACCGCGTCCGGGACGTAGCTGCCGGTGCTGAGCACGCGCACGCCGGTAATTCGGCGGCAGCGCGGTCGGACCGACGGGGCTCGTTCTTCACTCATGCGCTACTCAAAACGTGAATCCACAAGATTCGACTCTGGCATTTTATGAAGTCGAGGGGCGAAAGACTTCAATCCTTGGCAGACTCGCGCAGATACCCGGTGAGCGCGGGGAGCGCGTGCTGCATATTTTCCAGGCGAATGGCGCCATCGGCCAGAGCATTATGGTAGCCGCCCAGAATTCGAGCCTGGTAAGCCGGGGCGAAATGACCCGCCTTGGACTCGGTCACCTGCAACGTGCGCAGGAACTTCAGACTGCGCTCGAGAGCAGAGCGGTAACGCCGATAGCGCGACAGATCTCCCGCTTCCCGGGCGGTTCGGCAGGCGTGCAGCAAACACTCGGCGCACAGGGCCGAACCGATATCGGGCGCCGACGCCGTGCGTTTGCCGGCCACGACGCTCGCGAACCCCCCGGCGCCCCAGGCGCTCGCCCCGAGGTCGGCAGCGTCGTCGATCTGCAGCGAACAAATCCAGTCGTTCATTTCGTACACCGCGTGCGCGAAGGCGAGGTCTTTGCTCACGGCGAACGCCTCGGCATACGCAGCCGAGTGATCGACGACCATGGCAACGTTCTTCCGCTCGCGCCACCAGGCGAGATAGAAGGGCCGGGATTTGTTCACGAGATCGAACTTCCAGGGCGCCGGCTTGCGTGCATGACTTAACATGAGTCCCCGCAGCGCCAGCCCCGAGGCGCTGGGAATGAACTCGTCCGCGAGAGCCAGGACGCCCTGAGCATTTCGCAGCGAACCGAGGACCATCGCCAGCTGATCGGCCTTATCGAGCAGATCGGTTTGAGGCGCCGGGACCGCGTAGATGGCCGCCAGTAAAATTCCGTTCGCCGCGGCGCGGTCGGCAGGAGACGGGTGAGGCGACTTTTTCGCCTCGCTCGAATCGAGCAGTTTGAGCAGCGTCTGTTTGCTGGCTGCGATCGCTTCGGGATTGCGGTAATATTCCGCCGCGAGCGCCAGGGCATACGCGGCCCGCGCCTGGCTGACGAAATCGTCTCCCGCCAGTTCCAAGCCGCGCAAGGGATCGTGCCCGGCGATGAAGCGCCCTTCGAGCGTGTGATTGCGCAGCAGGAAATCCATGGCCCGTTTGCCGGAATGATACAGGGCGCGATCGTGCGCGGTGAGTTTGGCAAACGGATCGGCCGGAACGACGGCGCTCGTCTGAATGACTTGAGCCGACGCGGCCGAGGCCGTCAAAAGGATCGCGATCGCGGCGCCACGCATGGTCAGCCTCCTTGCTACGGCATGTCGTGGGGGGGGGGTGGGTTGGGTGGGAGGGTGGGACGCCGCACACAAAAAAAAAAACCCACCCAAAACGCCCCCCCCCCGGGGAGGGAAAGGAGAAAAAAAAAAAGAAAAACAAAAAACCCGACCC
>JBBQPM010000332.1:0-4184 GCA_038217425.1 Gemmatales bacterium | reverse complement strand
AACGGCAGTCTCTCCCTTCATCGCCTCCGAGCGGTGCGCCGGCCGCCATCGAGATTCCCGGCTTCGAGATACTTGAGTGGATCGACGAAGGCGGCATGGGCATGGTGTGGAAGGCCCGGAAACGCGAACTGGATCGAATCGTCGCGGTGAAGTTGCCGTCGCGCGGGGCGCGCGCTTCGAGTGAAGATCCGATCCGCTTCCGCAGCGAGGCGCAGGCCGTGGCCCGCATCCGGCATCCGAACGTGGTGGCCGTCCACGATTACGGCGATGCCGCGGGCCGCCCGTACCTCGTGCTCGAATATCTGAGCGGCGGATCGCTGGCCGACGCGATCCGCGAGCGCGGCTTCCGCGCACCGCCGCCGCGCTGATCGAGAAACTCGCCCGTGTTTGGACATCGCGCCTTTTGGCGTGACGTCCTTGGAAGTGATCTCGATGCGGATCGCTCGCACTTTTTCCTGACGTTTCACCCACGCCGCCCTGACGTCTTTCAACAATGCATCCGACTCGGGGCTCGCTCGTCCGAGTGATGGGGCGGAGACAACCGCGACCACGAGCAGCAGGGACGGAGAGACGAATCGGCATCTCCAACTCAGCCCGCACTTGCTGCGCTGGTCGGAGATTCCAGAATCAATGTGACTGGGATACGCATCTTTCGTTCTCGGGGTGCCTGTTTATCGTCCGAAACAACTTGGCCCGCGCCGGTCAATCGCCGCCGGACGAATCTCCCGGCGCAACGTGGGTCCGACGACTGAACCAAAGAAACACAACGGCGAGGATCACGCATAGACGTCCGACCGACGCTACGGTATGCGCACGGTGAAAACCATTCTTGAACGTCGTGGTAGCCTCGGAGTTTCCTTCTGGAGACCTCACCATGGCGCGGCTCAAACGAGACATGAAGCGGGAGCGGATGTGGCGTCGGCACATCGCCGCGCAGCCCGGCAGTGGACAGACCATTCGCGTGTATTGCGAAACGCACGGGCTGCGCGAGACTTCGTTCTACTTCTGGCGAACCGAGATCGCCAAACGCGATCGCGAAGCCGCGACGGAACCGATGCCCGCGCCGGCGTTCGTGCCGGTCGCGGTGATCGACCCGCCCGCCATCCGCACCGAGGCGTCCATCGAGATTCGCCTGGTCGATGGGCATCGCGTGCGGGTTCGGTCCGGCTGCGACCGCGCTCTGCTCGCCGACGTGATCCGGTTGCTTCGCAATGCGGAGGGCCGGCCATGCTGACGCTGCCGCCCGCGACCCGCGTGTTCGTCGCGACCAAGCCCGCCGACATGCGACGCAGCTTCGACGGCCTGCTCGCGATCGTCCGCGATTTCCTCGGCCACGAGGATCCGCTGTCCGGCCACCTCTTCGTTTTCCGCAACAAGTCGGGCGACCGCCTCAAGGCGATCTGGTGGGACACCGACGGCCTCGCCATTTTTTACAAACGGCTCGAAGAAGGCGGCTTCCCGTTCCCCGCGCCGGCGGCCGACGCGAAGGAAGTCGAGATGACGGCGGCGGACCTGCAACTCGTCCTGCAGGGGATCGACCCGCAGAAGGTGAAGCGGACGAAGCGTTACCAGCGGCCCGTCGCCGAGTGACGCCGGGCTGTCAATTTTTGTGAAACCATTTTCCGACTGGCGCGTCTATGAGACATGATCATGGACGTCGCCGCTTCCGCGAATGCACTTCCCGATGAGGCGACGCTGCCGGACGATCCCGAGACGCTCAAGGGGATGATCCGCGAACTCCTCGCGCTGCTGCACAACCGCGAGCAGGAACTCGATGGCGTGCGGCAGCGTCTCGACCAACTCCTGCGTCGGCTCTACGGACCCAAGGGCGAGCACTTCCGACCCGACCAACCGACGCTCTTCGAGGGCGGCGCCGAACCCGCGGCGACTCCATCGAGCGTTTCTGTTCCCGTCGAACCCGAACCACTAACGCCTGCGAAGAAGAAGGGACACGGTCGGCGCAAGCTGCCCGCGGACCTCACGCGCGAACGCGTCGTTCACGACTTGTCCGAAGCGGAGAAGACCTGTCCGTGCTGCTCGTCGCCGCGAGTGAAGATCGGCGAGGAGACGAGCGAGCAACTCGACTATCGGCCGGCGAAGCTGTTCGTGTGGGAACACGTGCGGCTCAAGTACGCCTGTCCGAAGTGCTTGAAATCGGGATCGGAATCGCCATCGACGGCGAGTGACACACCATCGTCACTCATCGTGACGGCGACGAAGCCGTCCCAGCCGATCGACAAGGGACTGCCCGGCCCCGGACTGCTCGCCCACGTCATCACCTCGAAGTACGCGGACCACCTGCCGCTGTACCGCCAAGAAGCGATGCTGGCTCGCAACGGCGTCGAACTGTCGCGTTCGACGCTCGCCGACTGGATGGCCGCCTCCGCCGAACTTCTGACGCCGCTCTACAAATTGATGCTCGCCGAAGCACTGAAGTCACGCGTGGTGCAGACCGACGAGACCCGCGTGCCGGTGCTGCAACCCGGACTCAAGCAGACGAAGGCGGGACGGCTCTGGGTCTTCGTCGGCGACCGCGATCATCCGCACACCGTGTACGACTACACGCCGACCAAGGCCCGCGACGGGCCGGCCGCGATCCTGAAGAACTTCAGCGGCTTCCTGCAGGCCGACGCCGCCAACGTGTTCGACGGAATCTACCGGCCCGGCGCCATCGTCGAAGTCGGCTGCTGGGCCCACGCGCGTCGCTACTTCCACGAAGCCCGCGAGACCGACGCCGCCCGTTCGGCCGAAGCGTTGACACGCATCCGCGATTTCTACCGCGTCGAGGACGAGGCCCGCGATCTCATCACGCGACAGCAACTGGTCGGCGAGGCCGCCGATGCGGTCCGATTGCAACTGCGTCGGGAGCGGACGAAGACGAAGCTCGTCGCCTTCGCGGCGTGGCTGGACGACCAGGCGCCACGCGTGTTGCCGAAGAGCCCCATCGGCCAGGCCATCGCCTACGCCCGACGGCAGTGGACCGCGCTACAGCGGTTCACTGAACATGGCTTCCTGAACATCGACAACAACGCCTCCGAACGCGCACTTCGCGCGGTGGCAGTGGGACGAAAAAATTGGCTCTTCGCGGGAAGTGACACGGGCGGCCGCACTGCGGCGGTGCTGTACACGATGACGCAAACCTGCCGACGCCACGGCCTCGATCCCTTCGCGTACCTTCAGGATGTGCTGACGCGACTGCCCAATTCCATGTCCGACGACCTAACTCCGTTCCTCCCGCATCGCTGGGCCGCTTTCGCTGGCTGACCAGCGTGAGGCTCTCCAGAAACGTCATCCTCACCGGTCTACCGGACGCTTACGGACTTACGTCCCCCGCTCGCCAGCACCGGCTCGCCGTTCGCAGAAAATCTTGACCCGGCCGAACGCGAGCTTACACTTCCCCGCCCCTCACCTCTTCACCATCGGAGCCCGCAGCGCTAGCCACACATTCCGCACCCGGGTCCGAGTTGCTCGCCGGGTTGGGTTGCGGCTAGTCCGTCGCGTGCGGCGGAAGGTGCGTCTTCAGACACGCCCGCGGCGATGCGAGACCGAGACGTTCCAAGATGCCCCGCGGGCGGTCCCCCAAGCGGATCGTTCGCACCACCGTGCCGCACGGCGTGTGTTCCAACAGCACGGCGCACGGACGAAACGCCTCCCACAACCGGTCGGCCGTCGTGCGGTCCCGCGTCGCCGTCGCCGCCGACTCCCGCACGCGATACACCCGCTCCGCCGCCTGCTGCGCCACCAGGCCCAGCATCAGCAGATGGATCAACGCCTCCACCCGTCGCGGCGTCTTCAAAAACACCGGGCTCACCGCCAGAGGCGTCTTCAACTGATGGTGCATCCGCTCCACATGACACTGCTTCTTGTACTGCGTGAAGAGTTCATCCGCGCTCGCGGTCGCCGGCGCCGTCGTGACCATCACCGAGATTCCGTCCGCCGTTCGCGACTGGCTCGCGGCGTCTTCGTCGAACGACCATTCCAGTCGGTGCGTCGGCCGCGTGAAGCCTTTGCGGGGCGGCGGCAGGGCGTCGCGTTCCGCCGCGGCGAGCGCGATCAGTTGCCAGCGGAAGAAGCGGGCGGCGTCGCGTTTGCCGAGCAGTCGGACGATCTGCCGCTGGATGCTCTGCGTCGTCGATTGCGGGTGGCCGCGGTGCAGTTTGTCGGCCAGTTCGACCAGACCCGCG
>JBBQPM010000331.1:0-4188 GCA_038217425.1 Gemmatales bacterium | reverse complement strand
CGGTTCCGCGGGCGGCACGATCTCGCTTCGCATAGAGCGACTGGATGATAAACGAATTCAGGTTGTCATCGCTGATGACGGATGCGGCATACCGACGGCCCCCGCGACCGCGGCTAATGGATCGGGAACGGGCATGAAGCTCATCGGGGCATTAGCACGTCAGCTTCAAGGCGATACAACCTGGGCGTCCGTTAAGGGGACCGAACTCAAGCTCGTGTTTCCTGATCCAGCGAAACGCGGCCATGCCCAAACTACGTGAAGGAAACGAAATACTTTTCAGGACGAAACCAAGCACCTTATCCGGCGTTTCAAACGATAATAGAACCGGAGAATAGCGCAGCGTGTGTCATGTTTTGATTATCGAGGACGAGGCGCTAATGGCGATGGACCTGGAAGCGCTGCTGGAGCAGGAGGGCGCGACCTCATTCTCTTTCGCTGCTTCCCAAGATGAGGCGGTCACTGAAGCGCTGGCGCGAAAGCCCGATCTCATCATCTCCGACGTTGCGCTTAGCGAAGGCACCGGCCCTTTCGCCGTCTCGACTATCCTCGATACTCTCGGGCCTGTTCCGGTAATCTTCATCACCGGCACGCCGGACGCTTGCAGCCCCTGCCCACCCAGAGCATTTATACTCAACAAACCTTTTGACCGTGCCGTCTTAACACGGGCGTTTCACGACCTTAAACCCGACGCCTGAGCGACGCGACAGCCCGAACTTCCGCACGCTTCCGCCCTCGGGCTCGCCATGAAGGTCGGCGACTAGCACGCCTGAAAACCGAACGGTTCTGGCACCCCAGAACGGCGGCGCTCTACCCTGCCGTTACCAGAAGCCTTCATTCCCCCTTCACCCGGAGGAGGAATAAGGGCTCCTGCAACGAATATGAAGAGCAGCCATCCAGCGCCGCAGAATTACCGCCCATTGTCAGATTGCGGTCCGCTCCGCGAGGAGCAACGCGTTCAACTTCGACGCCAAGGAATTACGAAGCGGCGCGCTTGGTGTCAGACCGCGCTGCCCGTCGCTATGAGTTCTGCGAGCTGGGCCACCAGCTTGGCGGGAACACAGGGTTTGATGAGGACCTCCGCATCGGGAAAGCGCGCGGCAAGATCGTCCGGTAGGCCGATGCCGGATTGCAGGATGACGGGAATACCTAGGCGAAAAAGTATTTCTGCCACCGGAGTGATGTCGCCGTCTATCAGGTTGACGTCGAGGATGGCCGCCTCGATCGGACTGTCCTCGATGAGCGCAAGGGCCTCATTTATACTGGATGCGGGACCGGCCACTTCACCGTTCGCGTCCTCGATCGCCAAAGCAATATCCAAGGCAATGAATGGCTCGTCTTCGGCTACAAGAACGAGAGCGCGATTCAACACGTTTTAATCCCGCCTTTCGTAAAATGTTGTCGCTCGTCCATCAACGAACTAGCGAACTAGCCGTTCCTCCTTTGCAGTCAGACGAACTGTCAGACCTTGGGTCTCCCACTCGAACGTCAATTCTCCGCCAAGTTGCCCTTTGACGCTTCGATGCGCGAGCAGACTACCAAAACCTTCACGCTCGGGTGGGCCATCGATCGTCGGCCCAGCGCGCTCTTTCCATGTCAGCGCAAATTGGTCCTTTTTCACCAGCCAAGAAATGTGGAGGCGCCCATTGGGGCTGGAAAAAGCCCCATATTTGGCGGCGTTCGTCGCTAGCTCGTGCAGCACCATCGCAAGGCTTGTTACCGCTTCGCCGCCGATAGCAACTTCCGGCCCCTCGATCTCGGCGCGTTTTTCTCCGCCTCTTGTAGCAGGGTCGGCATGAGGCGCGAGTATCGTTTCCACCAGCGCGCGCACGGTTGTTTGCCCCTTTGCATTCGAACCGGAAATCGTGTTGCTCACTACCGGCCGGATCAGGGCATGGGCGCTGGCAAGCGCACCAAGTCTACCATGGACAGTGTCCGCCATCTCCAGCGGCGTTGCCGCAGATCGCGCGCTCAGCGTCACCACGCCGCCGACGACTGCGAAGAGATTCTTGACCCGGTGGTCCAATTCTCGAACGAGCAGTTCGCGCAGCTCCTCATGTTCCTTTTGCACGGTGATGTCCGTATGGACGCCCACCCATTCTATGATGCGGTTTTCTTGATCGAAATTCGGCGCTGCGTGAACGCTAAATTGACGCCATTCGCCATCATGGCGTCGGACGCGGTGCTCGAGTTCGAACGGGCTTTTGGCGGCCACCGCAGCGTTCCAGGCATCCAAGGTCGCCTGTGCGTCGTCTGGGTGCACCGCCTGAACCCAACCCAAGCCTTCATACTCGGCAAGCGTCTGACCCGTTAGGGCAGACCAGCCAAGTTGTTCGCCGGTCATCTCACCAGTTGCATTGTTGGTCCAAACGATACCGTCAACCGCCTCGACCGCAGCTCGGAATCGTGCTTCACTTTCGCGCAGAGCAGACTGCGACGCCAGTCGATCGCTTATGTCGATAAAGGTGCACACAGCGCCGTCGAGTTCGCCGCCGCGCATGATCGGGCGGGACCAATATTCGACGGGGAAACTGGTTCCATCGGTGCGGTAAAACACTTCATCATCGCGGTGCGCCGGCTCCCCGGTGCCCGCGGTCAGGCAGATCGGACTTTTCGACTGAAGATAGGGCGAGCCATCGGGATACGAATGGTGGATAAGCTCGTGGAGCTTCATGCCAACGACATCGCTTTCATCGGCAAAACCCAGCATTCGCACAAAAGCCGCATTGCACAATGTCGTCACGCACTCGCGGTCGATGCAGTAAATACCATCGGCTACCGAATCGATCAAACGGCTCAGGTCTTCTTGGCTCTCGCGCAAGGCGATATCGCCGGCCTCGCGTGCGGTGATGTCGATAAAGGTCAAGACCACGCCGTCGATCACATTGTCGATCGTGCGATACGGACGGATGCGGAGAACGAAGCTCATCTTTGCATCCTTGAGCGCGACTTGCCGCTCGAAGAGGGTAAGTTTGCGAAGCACGGTCTTGGCGTCACGTTGCAAATCAGGATAATCAAGCAGGTTGACTATTTCGGCGATCGGGCGGCCGATATCGGTGTCGCGAACGTGGAAGATGTCAGTGACGCCGCGCGTGAAGCTTTTGACGCGGAGCTGATCGTCAAGGAACAGCGTGGCAATTTCAGTGCTGTCGAGCAAATTCTTGATGTCGCTGTTGGCCCGCGTCAGCATGTCGTTCTTGCTCGCCATCTCGACATTGATGGTTTGCAACTCCTCGTTGATCGACTGCATCTCCTCCTTGGAGGTCTCGAGCTCTTCGTTGGACGATTGCAGCTCCTCGTTGACCGACTGATATTCCTCGTTCGACGATTTCATCTCCTCGCCGGCGATTTCGAGTTCGTCGATGGTCGATTGAAGCTGAGCGCGGGTCGTCTGAAGTTCCTGTTCGACCGCCCGCATCGCATTGGGAACTTCTTTTCCACGCGCTTTCTTCGGCGAGCCCGATCCGCTGTCTTGAAATGCGAGCACAATGAAACCAGAATCTGGGCCTTCATTGGCCATCGGCTCAGCGATGATCGTTAAAAGCCGAGAGCTGCCACCGAAACGGACAGGAACTTTCTCATGCCGGACCGGGGCCTTGGTCGACTGCACGTCCTGTAGAGCCGACCGCACAACCGACCGCAGTGGTTTCCGCAAGATATCGAACAGGGCAAAACTCGGTGTGCCAGGCGAGGGCTCGAGATATTCGCCCATAGCGCCGCCCGAAAAACGCACGATCTGGTGGCCCCTGTCGACTACAATGTGCGGTGGATTGTGCTTCTCCATCACCCGGCGCGCACCCTTGTCGATATGGTCTTGAACTGCGGCAGGGCGAGCATCGGTCGCGATTTGCATGTCGGCGCGAACACCGCGGGAAGGAAGGTCGGGCAGTGACGTGCCGTCCACCGAGCGTCGCTCGAAAATCCGATGTTTTTTGTCCGTCGCGGTGAATAGCCTGGTGGAGCGGGTCACCGATTCCGACGAACCCAGAAACAGCCGCCCGCCCGGCTTCAAAGCGTAATGAAAGGTCCGCATAACGCTGTCCTGGATCACGGCATCGATGTAGATCAACAGGTTACGGCAGGAGATCAGGTCGAGCTTCGAGAACGGCGGATCCTTAATGATGCTGTGTGTCGAAAAGACGCACATGTCTCGGATTTCGGGCTTGACGCACCAATCGTCACCCTCTTGCG
>JBBQPM010000330.1:0-4188 GCA_038217425.1 Gemmatales bacterium | reverse complement strand
AATCAGCAGCCCGCAATGCCCAAAAGCTTTACTTTGGGCCTTGCGGGCTGCGTTGTTTATTCAGGCCCTTTCGAACTGCGCGGCGTTGAAATTCCCGAGCTGTCGGTCGATTCGGGATCATGGGTTTGAGCGAGAACTTCGAAAATTTCATCGGGCGAACAGATCTCCCGCTTCATCCTCGTCCTCGACTGCGACATGCAGATACACGCTCGTCACCGCCACGTTCGAATGCCCCGCCGCCATCCGGACCTCGGCCAAAGTCCTTCCGCCCGCCAAAGCATGGCTGATGAAGGTATGCCGTCCATGATGAATCGTCAGCGTGCGAAGTCGGGCCATGCCGAGAATCTTGCATGCCGACAGGAAGCGGCGCCGAATGGCATGGCGCTGCAACGATTCACCCAGGCGATGCGACTGAACCGAGCAGACGAACACGTCGGTCGCCTTGGCACCCTTTTTCTGGCGTTCGACCTGTTCAGATGAAATTTGTCGAGCCCGTGAAACGATTGGCCGCGGTGAAACTTATCCATGTTAAGGGTGAGCGCCGGTCGATCATTGAGCGGGCGAAAACTCCCGACCGCCCCCTTGAGCTCGATGGCAACGTCGGTGAATGTCGTCTCGCGGTCGCACGTGCCTCCTCTTTTTCGTAACCGGGGAGGCTGTCGTCAAACTGGCGTAATCCGTAAGACAACGGCGGTCTTCGCTGGCGGGCGCTTTCGCTTCGCATCGTATTCGCTTCGCATCGTAGAATTCGTGCCGTAAGGGCACTTTTGTTCCTCTTGTCTGGAGTCGCTAACATGAAGTCGTTCTTTCCGGCTCTTTCGTGTTTGATCTTGGTTTTCAGCGCCGATCGGGCGTTCCCGCAAGCCTCGACGCCGGAACCGAAAAAAGGCGAGTTTCGCGCCGGCGAACCGCTCGGCGCCGTCAACGAAGCCGGCGTGCGAACGCCGATCACCAGCAACGTCAAGGTCTTCGGGAGCTTTCATTTCGCGGAAAGTTGCACATACGATCCCGAGCGAAACTTGATCGTCGTCATGAATGCGGGGGCTCCCCAAAAGCAGGCAGAAAATGACGGCTACGTCTCGTTGGTCAATCCGGACGGGAGCGTCCATACCCCAAAATGGATCGGCGCCACGCGCGACGGACTGACGCTTAATCACCCTCTCGGCAGCGCCATTCAGGGCAAGACGCTTTACACCGCGGACATCGACGTTGTCCGTACGTTCGACCTTACCACCGGTAAACCAGGCCGGGCATATCCGATCAAGGGCGCCACGATTCTGAACGGCATCGGCGTCGCGAAGGACGGAACGATTTACGTGTCCAATACTCGCAGTCCCGAACGCATTTACAAGGTCACCGCGGACGGCGTCATCTCCACCTTTGTCGATGGCAAGCCCCTCGACCTTCCCAATGGAGTTGCGATCGACAACGAAGGCAACATCGTGGCCGTCAACGTGGGGAATAATGCCGTGCTGACTTTCAATCCTCAGGGCAAACTCATCCGCACCGAGCACGCAGTGGAAGGCGGCAACGACGGAATCGTCATTCTCAAGGACGGCACCAAGTACATCAGCAGCGTGAAGTTTGGCAGCGTTTCCAGAATTCGCCCCGGCGAAAAAGCCAAGATCATCGCGTCCGGCATCCCCAGCGCCGCCTCGATGGGTTACGACTCGCGACAGCATCAGTTGATCATCCCGATGAATCCCAACAATGCGCTCGCGTTCATCAAACTCAAGGATTCCGATTGATGGCTTTTTGCACTGCCGATCACTGCTCCTACTCAGCCAGTGAGCGGCAATCTATTTTTGAGGCATGTAAAAATTGCGGGGGCGTCCGGAGAACTGCGGCCTGACGCCATTCTGTGAGAGGCTGAGACGCCTGAACGTCGCCCAGCCCGCTGAGCGTCCCGCGTCCCACCAGAGCGGTATCATTCGCGCCTTCTTACCCTTTGTCGTCTCCCGGCGCAGACGCAGATGCGGTCGTGCCACGTCTGCGACGACATCGCCAAGCCGCAGACCCGCGATCTCGGAGACGCGAAGCCCGCAGCAGCACGCCAGTCTGACGATAATCAGGTTCCGCCAGGCGTTGGCCGAGCGTCTCCCCTTCTTGGCGTCGCCGAACACGGCAGCCAGTTCTCGCCGCGTGAGGATTCGGGTCGGGTCGAGATTCCAGGAAGAATGATGCATGCGAGGCTCCGGAAGAGGAGATGGGGCGACGTGTCCATCACTACCTCGTTGGGCCCGGATCGCAAGGCAAAAGGGGGCGCAGATTTCGGGTTCTCTTGCAATTGCCGATGGCGATGGCCAGTAGGGTGAGTTCAGCACTGAGGGCTTACGGGATGGATATACCGTCTGAACGAGAAACGCCCCGTCACGCGTCCGCACTTTGGCTGACCGTCCCACTCCTTCTATCGCTTGTGGTGTGGTACTTCGCTATCTGGAACCGCGGACGCGAGCCGAAGCCGCCCCGTCTTGAGCTGTCCCGCGCGCAGGCGGCGACGGCAACAGCTCGCCTAATTTGTTCTCGTGATATTCATGGTCTCGTCGTTATTAAGCCGCAGTCTTGATGTCATAGGCTTAGCCGCGGGTCGGCATGTGCATAAGGAACAATTCGAGCAAGTGATTGACATGATCCGAAATACTGTCTCAGGAGAATTCGCCATGTTTCGCTGCTGGGTCACTGCTGCCGCGGTTGCCAGTGCGTTGGTCGGATGTGTCCCTGTGACCGAGCCGGTTGGCGATCTCGAATCGGCCGAGCCCGATGTGTCGCTGATCGGCACCTGGACACACGAGGGCGGCAAGAAGGATAACATCGTGATCGACGTGCCCAAGGTGAAAGGAAACCCCAAGGGCTTGATGCGCGTTAACTTCCGCGAGAACTCGGACGGGAAACCGTCCGCCCATTGGTTCTTCGTCACGGCCGTAGGCAAGGAAAAGTTTGGCAATGCCTGTGTCGAACTGGAAGATGAGGACACGGGGTGGGTGTATTTTGAAAAGGAAGGCGCCTACCCGAAGTGGGCCAAGGGGAAAGGCCGGGCCTACCTGGTTTTTCGGTACTCGGTTGACCGGGAATCTATAATCGTGAACTTTGGCGATGAAAGAGAAACGAAGAAAATAATGAAGACCCAGGGGATCGAGGCGACCTCCGCCAATGTCTTCAAAACCCCCGCAGGTTGGCTTGGCAATTACTTGAAGAAATCTGGCGCAAATACGCTCTTTGCCGCCGCCCAGAGCAAGAAGCTGACCCGTTCCATGAAATGAGTCTTCGAAGGCAAGAACAACCTCGCCTGTCCAAGGACCCTGCATGCCGACAGGAAGCGACGTCGGATCGCGTAGCGCTGGAGCGACTCCCCTCGGCGATGCGACTGCACCGAACTGACGAATACGTCGGCGGCCCTTGCCCAGTTGTGGGATGTCGCGAATGGCAAGAAAATTCGCGACTTCCAGGGGCCTTTTAGTGAATTGTCGTCCGTGGCCTTTTTCCAGACGGTAAACGGGTGCTAACGGGAAGTTTTGATCAGACGACCCGAGTATGGGATGCGACTACTGGCAAAGAACTTTGCCAACTGGTCAGTTTCCGAGACGGCAGGGGGCGGTGGTTGATTCCGCCGGTCGTTACGATGCCTCCAACGGCGGCGATGTGGAAGGCCTGCACTGGGTCGCCGGCAGGGACTCATCGCCCAGGCGCAACTTAAGGAGCGATATTACGACACGCCTAAGGACGTCTGAATTACGTTGGCGCCAACCCCGGGGCAGTATTTCAATTGGCCAATGGGAAGTAAGGTGTTAGCCACGCAACGATCAGAATCCCTCGACGTTGGCCGATCGCCTTCGCTTCTTCGCATCGGCGAGCACCGCATCAAGCTCGCGCCGCGTGAGGATTCGGGTGGGGTTATGTTTGTTCGAAATGATCGTCCTAGTAGATTGATTCATCTGTTTCTTAAAAGGGTCGTTCCGTGACAAAATGGAAGCTCATGATTCCGGCGGCATTGTTGCTCGGCGCTCTTACGGCGAATTCCTCAAGCGCCCAGCAGCGTCCGGCGATTGCTCTAACTGGCTATCCGGAATAAATCCTATACGCAATGCGCACGAAGTGCGCTTTCGGTGGTTGTCCTGGAAAAAATTCCGGCATCCATGACCGATGTCTTGGCACGTGCTTGTGCTTCCTGCTTGGATCCTCATTGATTTG
>JBBQPM010000329.1:0-4192 GCA_038217425.1 Gemmatales bacterium | reverse complement strand
ATCTGCGAAGGCCGAATGACCATTGTGGAGATCGCACCGAATGAACGCATCAAATTGAGGCTCGACTTCAAGAAGCCGATGGAGGCGTCGCATTTTCAGGAGTTCACGTTCAAGTCGGAGTTGAAGGAGACGGCGGTGGCGTGGAAGATGACGTGCGAGAACAATTTTGTTTCCAAGGCGATACAACTTTGCTTCGTGGACATGGAGAAGGAAGTGGGCGGGCCGTTTGAAAAAGGCCTGGCGAACATCAAGTCGATAGCGGAAGCGGAAGCAAAGAAAACCTCACCCATCAAAGAACTTAAGAGGCCGTAACGATGACATCGGAATCACAAACGCCCGCTTCGAGCAAGATGCTCTGGGCCGGTTACGTCGTGAGCGGAATCGTGGTGCTGGGTCTGGTGGCCAGCGGCGTGTTCAAGCTTCTTAATAAAGGCCCGGACGTCGATAAGGAACTCAGTAAAATCGGCTGGAAGCCCGAATTGATGCTGACGCTCGCCATTCTCGAAATCGGCTGCGCGCTGATTTACGCCGTGCCGCAGACGGCCTTTTTGGGCGCCATCTTGCTGACGGGTTATCTCGGCGGCGCCGTCGCCACCCACGTGCGCATTGAGGACGGGCAGTTCTTCGCCCCCGTCATCGGCGGCGTGCTCGTGTGGCTCGGGCTTTTCCTGCGCGAACCTCGCCTCCGCGCCCTCGTGCCGTGGCGCAGTTAATTTCTTGCCCCGGGACTTCTCCGTAAGATGCGGAATTATTGCCGCAGAGGCATAGGGCAAGCGGCCTCGCTTGCCTTTGTGGGGTGAGCAAGCGAGGCCGCTTGCCCTACGGTTGCAACTCAGCCGCCCGCCAGGCGTGCAACACCGCGAGACCGTCCGGGCAGAACGGAACGTGCTCGAGGCGCAGGGCCAATTCCTCCCGAGTGACGAACTCGCCCTGCACGATCTCCTCCGCCTGCAAATCGAACGGTCCGTCGTGGCACGCGCGGTAGACCTGCGCCTGGACGATCGTGCGGTCGTCGGCGTAGCGGAAGGGGAAACACTCGGCGAGCGGCGCGTCGACGCCGAGTTCTTCGCGGAGTTCGCGGCAGGCGCCCTGGGCGAACGTCTCGCCTGCCGCGAGGACGCCCCCCACCGCGACGTCCCAGTATGAGGGAAAGACATCCTTCGTCGCGGTACGCTGATGAATGAAGAGCCGGCCGCTGGAATCGAACACGAGAATGTACGTGCAGCGATGCGGCAACCGACCCTCGCGCATCTCGCGGCGGGTGACGATGCCGACGGTTCGGCCTTCATCGTCGATGACGTCGACGAACTCGTCGCTAGCCATCGCTCTGCACCGCCTGGGCGAGCGCCTGATGGAATGCCGCGACGCTGACGTACCGTTGGGTCGGCTGCCGACTCAGACCCCGGTGGATCACCTGCGCCAGTCCCGTGGGGAGGTCGGGCCGCCGCTCCTGGATCGGCACAACCTGTTCCTTGAGCAAGATCGAGAATCGGCGATTGTGATTACGAGGCAATCGGTAGACGAACTCGCCGGTGAACAGGAAGTAAAGATTGGCGGCCAGCGCGTATTGATCGCCCGCCTGCGTCGGCGCCTGGTAGTTGGTAATCGATTCCGGGGGGAGAAACGCGGCGCTGTTGAGGACGTCCGCGGTCATGGTGAGCCCGCCGAACGGCGACGCGGAGAAGATTCGCGATAACCCAAACCCGGTCCAGAAGGCGGTCTCCTGGCCGTCGATTTCCTGGATGACGAGGTTGCTGGGCCTCAGGTCGCGGAACAGGTAGCCGCGGGCGTGCGCCGCTTCGAGCCCTTGCAACAGATGATGCGACCAGCGCAGCACGCGCCGGGCGGCGAGCGGCTTCTCCGCTTGCAAGATGGCCTCCGCGCTGCGTCCGGGCACGAAGTCCCAGACGAAAAAGAAGACGTCGCGATAGACCCCGAGGTCGCGCAGCGGCGTCAGGCACGGATGCTCAAGATCCAGGAGCCCCCGCGCTTGCTTGAGGAACGCCTGGACCTTGGCCGAGGATCCCGAGGCGCGCGGCGGCACGAGTTTGATCGCCACCGCACGGCCATCGCTTTGCCGGGTCGCCTGAAACGTCTGCCCCAGCACGCCCCGGCCCAGCTCGCGCACCACCGCATAGCCCGGCGGCACCGGCAACGAATCGGCCGCGCGGGCTTCGGGATCGAGACTGATCGAGTCGGCGGGATCGAGTTCCGAGCGCTGCACGCTGAGGACGATGACGGTGTGCCCGGCCCGGATCTCGTCGCCGTCGAAGAGGTCGGCGGCGAGGGCTTTTTGGCCGTTGACGTAGGTGCCGTTGTGGCTCCCCATGTCGACGAGTCGGCACTGAGGCGGATTGACCTCGATCATGAAGTGGATGCGAGAGAAGTACTTGTCCTTGGCGGGGAGCTGGAAGTGGGCGTGTTGGGATCTACCCACCAGGAAGGTATCGTGGTGGGAGAACTGGAACGACCGCCCCGTGTGGGGCCCGGCAACGACCTTGAGGTTGATCAACATGGCATGCGGTCAATCCTTGGTTGTCGAGCCGTCGGCGTCATTCCCCGTAATCGCCGTAGAGAATCACCAGTCGGGCGATGGAGTCGGCAACGCGGTTGGACTTCATGCCGTAGCTCTCGGCCACGTCGTCGGCCGCCTCGCGGATCGCCTTCATCTCGAGCACTTCGACGGGAACCTTCTTTTCTTCGGCTTCGAGACGCAGTCCTGGACGGCTGAGGATGAGAACGGCGGCGTGGATGGCGATCGCCGCCCGCGGTTCGGTCATGCCCTTGCGTTTGGAAAGCCAGGAGTGTTGTTGGGACAGGACCGCTTCGAACCGAGCGGAGAACTGCGGTTCATCGATCACGCCCGTCTGAAATTGCTCCAGATGCTGGTAGAGCGGACGGGCCAGGCGAGGCAGCACCAGTTCGAGTAAGGTTTTGCCCATGGTAGCTCCTCAAGTGCGGACGACATCGCGGGGGGCCCAGGCCTTGGCCGAAAGCTTGCATTCCTTGAACTATTTTACCCGGATTCCTCGACCCGTGCAAAAATTCGAATCGGCTTTGCGGGAAAATTGGATACCGACGCCCTGGCGTATCCTTCGCGTTCGGCATACCAGGCACAGAGCGACTTTCCCGCAGGCGGCGAACCTTACGACTTCATCATCGAACCGGCACGACGGGGCCAATCACGCAAATTCCGAGAATCCAAAGCGGACACTTGGGCCGACTAAGGCGCATCCGAATTATCTCCCCTGAAACCTCACCGCGCTGACATTTGGTTTAGTCGCCGCATCCTCGCGGTGTGGGGGAGAGCGCAACCCCCCCCTGCCCGCGCCGCGAGGGCGCGGCGGCTAAACAGGCCGTTAATACTTGCGGTACGACTTCTGCACCGCGCTGAGCAGGTTGAGCAGCGGCCGGAGTTCGTCATCGATGCGCCGTTGTAGGGTAAAGTCGCGCGACCCAAAAAGAAGTCCCACGCGGTAAGAGAAGTCCCCCACGTTACTCTCCAGTGCGCCGATGCCGGGATCTCTCCGCAAGAGTTCGCCGCGAATCCAGTTGTCGCCTCCGTCGGTCCAGACGGGGCCGCGCAGCGGGTCGGGGGTATCGATCCTGGAAATCCCGAACCGCTTTTTCTTCGCGGCCAGCAACTCGGGCCGACGCGCGATCATGACCCATTCGGAACTCACCGCCGCCTCGTCTTTCAACGTGGACGGAAGGTTGTAGTCTCGTCCGTCGTCGTTAATGACCTTCGCGAAATACCCCAGACTACGGGCGCTCGCACCGATGACCGGTGACAATTCGAAATAACGATGCGAAATGTGGATGCAAACAACCCCGTTTTCCACCGTGCTCTCCATGAGCATCTGAATCCCTTCCTTGGTGATTAACTCCTTGTGCATCGACCAGAGACTATCCCGGTACGGTTCGACGTCGATGACGTGGTAGTACCCGCGGATTTTGCGTGCCGCGAACGTTTCACGCAGTTCGCCGGGATAGAGCGACGGGTAGGCGCCGCGCTCTTTCGCGTCGGCGACGAACGTGAAGTAGTTTCGCTTGCCGGGCGTCGGCCAGGAAAGTTTCGCGAACTCGGGATTCCATTCGTAGAAATCCATGACCTGCCCGGGATGGGCGTAACCGGCGACCGTGCCCGCTTCGAGCCCCACGACTGCGACGGGCGGTTCCGACCACATCTGCA
>JBBQPM010000328.1:0-4281 GCA_038217425.1 Gemmatales bacterium | reverse complement strand
GATGCGATCGAGGAAGCCGAGATCGCCGTTGAAGACTTCCTTGTCGTAGTTGTTAACCATCTGGATGACCTTATCGCCGACTCGGAAGGTGTAGGAGAGGCGCTGGATCTCTTTCTGGTTCTTGGGCGGGTTGAAGGCCTGCTGCAGCGTGAGATTGAGGTTGCGGACGCCGAGTTCGGAGCGGTGCATTGGCGTGAGCACCTGGACGTCGCGGAGCGGGTTGAGGCCGAAGCGCGCGGGGATGCGGTCGCGGATCATCGTCAGTAGTCGGTCTTGAATGACGACGGGGTCGTCGCTTTCGATGAAGTAGAAATCGCCGGGCTTTTCCGGCGTACACGAAACGGGCATCTGGCCATGGAGAATCGCGTGCGCCGCGCGGACGATGCCGCTCTCCTGGGCCTGGCGAAAGATTTCGGTGAGCCGAACGACGGGGACGCGGCCCGAGGCGATGATGTCGGCGAGGACGGAACCGGGACCGACGGAAGGGAGTTGATCGACGTCGCCGACCAGGATCAGGCACGCCGAGCGCGGCAAGGCGCGCAGCAGGTCGTGCATGAGATAGACGTCGATCATGGAGGCTTCATCGACGATGAGGAGATCGAGTTCGAGGGGCTTATCTTGGTTCAGCCCGGGTCCGCCGTCATCGAATTCGAGCAGGCGATGAATGGTCTTGGCGGGCCTGCCGGTGCTTTCCTGCAGACGTTTGGCGGCGCGTCCGGTCGGAGCGGCGAGGAAGAGTTTGCGCTGCTGGGCCGCGAACATGTCGACGATGCCGCGGACGATGGTCGTCTTGCCGACGCCCGGGCCGCCGGTGATGACCAGGACTTTCTCCGAGCAGGCTTGGCGGATCGCTTCGCGCTGTTGCCGGGCGAGCGAGATCTTCATGCGCTGCTCGATCCACGGGACGGCCTGTTCGAACTTCACGCCCAGGAGCGGATGTCGGCCCGGCAGCAGGTCGAGCAAAAGCTCCGCGACGCCGACCTCGCGCTGGTACAGCGAACGCAGATATACCCACGGCACATCGATGGGCGAATCGCGCACGACTTCGAGCGCCGACTGCAGGTCGGCGAGCGCCCGGGTGATGACTGGCTCGTCGATCTCGGTGAGCTTCTGCACCTGTTGCAGCAGATTTTCTTCGGGGACGGCGCAGTGGCCTTGCCCGGCCGCGTCCTTGAGGACATGGCGAATCGCCGCCTGGGCGCGGAACGGGGATTGGCGATCGATGCCGAGGCTGAGGGCGATTTCGTCGGCGGTTTGAAAGCCGATGCCGTGGATGTCGGTGGCGAGGCAGTAGGGGTTGTTTTGGATCTTCGCCATCGCCAGCGAGCCGTAGGTTTTGACGATGCGGAAGGCGCGCGCGGTGCCGACGCCGTGCGAGTGGAGGAAGATCATGATGTCGCGGACGGCCTTTTGTTCTTTCCAGCTCTCGCGGATTTGCTGAATCTTCTTGGGCCCGAGGCCTGCTTCGCGTAGATACGTGGGGCTTTCATCGATGACCTGGAGCGTGCGGGCGCCGAAGATCTCGACGATTTTCTTCGCGGTTCGTTTGCGGATGCCCTTGATGAGTCCGGAGGCGAGGAACTTTTCGATGCCTTCGAGGGAATTGGGGGGCGCGGTGCGAATGGAGTCGGCCTTGAATTGATCGCCGAACTTGGGGTTTTTGACCCATTCGCCGGTGGCTTCGAAGTGTTCGCCGGCGACGGGCTGGGGCATTTCGCCGACGAGGGTGACGAGATCGTCGCGACCGTCGGCCTGGACGCGCAGCACGACGAAGCCGTTTTCGGGATTATGAAAAACGACGCGTTCGACGCTGCCTGCCAGAGTTTGGCTCATGAAGGTAGTGTATCGGGAAGACGCTGGCTGCTATTCCAGCATTCGGCTAAATTCGTCCTGCGAAGTTCCGTCTTGAAGTTGGACCAGCAATTCTTCCAGTCGATCGACGTCCGCAATCGATTTGATTTTTCCTTCAATCTCGGAGCAAGCTTCCCCGAACAACTTGCGGATCTGACGAAGTAGCAATCTCCTCGCGAAATCGACCTGGCCTTGAAGGCCTTTCTCGATCCCTTTTTCCATCCCTTTTTCGAATCCTTCTTCCACCGCCACGTCATACGCGGTCTTCCACTTCATTTGTCCCATGTTGGAAATCTCCTTTCGCACTTCATCTCGATCCGCTGCATCCGCCGCTGCGACCATCCAATTCCGCCGCTCCGGCTCGGGCCGCCGATGAAACGCCCAGCCGAACAGAAACTGCGCCAAATCGGCCCAGCGGACGTGGCTCCCCTCATGGATGTATTCTAACCGCCGCCAGGTTTCCTGGAAGACCCGTTTGAACTCGTCGAGTTCGCGATCCTCGACCCGCACCACCGCCAACACTTTCAGGAACGCACCGTCCGCATCGAGCAACTCGTCGGGTTCATGCGCGGAGAGTTCCCAAAAGATCGGACTCCACGGCGGCGAGAACCGGTGCAGCGATTCCGGCGGGCCCAGCATTTCCGTCAGCGTTCGCGCGCTGCCCCAGGGACGCGTGCCGGTGTGAAACACGATCGGCAACACCGGCGGCAATCTGAACTCATCCTTCGGACTCGGCGCTTCTTCCCAGTCGCGCCACTTGCGTTCCCAGTACAGCGCGATCTCCAGATACATGCGCAGCGGCATGCGCGGGTCGGCCTGCGTTTGATGCTCGATCAACACGCACACGAGCGCCGGCCGTTCGCCGTCGGCGAAACGGTACGGGATCTCGCACAAAAGATCGGCTTCGCGTCGATGCCAGTCGGGCAGACGAAACTCGGGATTGAGCCAGACGCCGCGCTCGAAGACGAAGCCGGCTGCGACGTCTGGCAAGACGAACATCAAGAAGTCGCGGAGGTTTTCGAACTTGCGCAGTTCCTCGCGAATCGCCCGGTCGGCGAAATCGCGCAAGGGTTCCGGAGCTTCGGATTCGTTCGGCATCGTGACGAGGATACGCGATGAATCCAGGGGCGGCTAGCAAAAACCGTAGCCGGCGCCATGGGCTGGCGGTAAAAAAGCCCCGCGACCCCATTCGTCCTCTCAGGAATACTCTCATGCTGGATGCACAGTTCATTCGCGACAATCTCGAGGCGGTGAAGATCAACTGCCAGCGCCGCAACGTCAAGGCCGACGTCGAACGCGTCGTCGCTCTCGACGACCAGCGCAAGCAGATCGTGCAGGCCAAGCAACTCCTCGAACAGAAGCGGAACGAAAGCTCCAAGCTCATCCCGAAAGAGAAAGACCAGGCCAGGAAGCAGCAGCTCATCGACGAAGGCAAACTCAACCGCGAACAGATCGCGCAGTTCGACGCCCAGCAGACGCAGGTCGAGGCCGACCTCAAGGCCGTCCTCATGACCATTCCGAACATGACCCATCCGAACGCCCCGCTCGGAGCCAATCCCGAAGACAACAAGATCATCAAAACCTGGGGTGAGAAGCCGACGTTCGATTTCAAGCCGAAGGACCACGTCGAGCTTGCCGAGGAACTTTGCCTGATCGATCTCGAAGCCGGCTCGACCGTCGCGGGACCCAAGTTTTACTTCCTCAAGAACGAAGCGGTGCTGCTCGAGTTGGCGCTCATTCAATACGCATTCGGCGTTCTCCTGGATCACGGTTACACGCCGATCATCACGCCCGACGTCGCCAAGACCGAGATTCTCGAATGCGTCGGCTACATGCCGCGCGGCGAAGGGACGCAGATTTACAGTCTCGCGAACACCGATTTATGCCTGGTCGCCACCGCCGAGATCACGCTGGGCGGCATGTACCGCGATCAGATTCTCGAAGAGGAGCTGCTGCCGATGAAATTCGTCGGCCTGTCGCACTGTTTTCGCACGGAAGCGGGCGCTCCGGGCCGGGACACGCGCGGGATCTACCGCGTTCATCAATTTACCAAGGTCGAGATGTTCGCGTTTTGCGAACCCGAACTCAGCGAAGAGATCCACCTCGAAATTCTCGCCATCGAAGAAGAGATCTTCCAAGGGCTCGGCCTGCCTTACCAGGTGATCGACACCTGTGCGGGCGACCTGGGAGGACCGGCTTATCGCAAATACGATCTGGAAGCCTGGATGCCCGGACGCGGCGCGGCCGGGGAGTACGGCGAAGTCACCAGCACCTCCAACTGCACCGACTTCCAGGCGCGCCGGCTCAACACCCGCTACAAACCGGCTGCCGGGAAGGGGACGCGTTTCGTCCACACGCTCAACGGCACCGCGGTCGCCATCACCCGCGCGCTCGTCGCCATCCTCGAAAAATATCAACAGATCGACGGCA
>JBBQPM010000327.1:0-4396 GCA_038217425.1 Gemmatales bacterium | reverse complement strand
CAAATCAATGAGGATCCAAGCAGGAAGCACAAGCACGTGCCAAGACATCGGTCATGGATGCCGGAATTTTTTCCAGGACAACCACCGAAAGCGCACTTCGTGCGCATTGCGTATAGGATTTATTCCGGATAGCCAGTAAATTTCGATGGTTCCGCCGCATTGTTTGACGACACCGTGAACGACGGCCATCCCCAGCCCGGTCCCCTTCCCCGTTTCCTTCGTCGTGAAGAACGGCTCGAAGATGCGAACTTTCGTTTCCTCGTCCATGCCTGTCCCGGTGTCGCTCACGGCCAACATCGAGTATGCGCCGGGCTGAACTCCGGGGTGCGTCTGACAGTAGGTTTCATCCAGAGTGACGTTTTTGGTTTCGATGGTGAGCCGTCCCCCTTGCGGCATGGCGTCCCTTGCGTTCAGCGCAAGGTTCATCACGACTTGTTCTATCTGGCCGGGATCGACCTTCACCAGCTTCAAGGTCGGGTCCAGAACCGTCGTCAGGTTGATGTCCTCGCCTATGAGGCGTCCGAGCATCTTTTCCGTGCTGGCTACCACGCCGTTGAGGTCTAAAACCGAGAACTGAACCACCTGCTTGCGGCTAAACGCCAGGAGTTGCCGGGTAAGCGAGGCTGCACGCTCCCCGGCCTTGTGAATCTCCCGAATCATCTCTCGGTTACTGTCGTCAGGACCGAGAGAGTTGAGCATCATATCGCTGTAGCCCGAGATGATCGTGAGCAAGTTGTTGAAGTCGTGGGCGACCCCGCCCGCCAACTGACCGAACGCCTCCATCTTCTGCGACTGTCGCATTTGCTGTTCGAGGAGGTTACGCTCCGTTATGTCGTGCATGACCACCACCGCACCTATTTTTTGCCCCAAGGCATCGGTGATCGCCTGCCCGGTAGACAATACGTTGTGGGCCACGCCTCCTTTCGGGCGAATAACGATCTCCACGTCTCGCACCGTCTCGCCATGCAAAGCACGGTAGAGAGGAATTTCATCCTTGGCCAGGAGCGACTTGCCATCGGCGTGAAACAGGTCGAATTCCTCGGCCCATTTTTCGGCGGGAAGTGACAGTGTCCCATTGCCGTGAAGCTCACGGGCGACACGGTTGATAAAGACCAAAACCCCCTGCGCATCGCACGCCACGATGAGGTCTTGGGCGTTTTCCAGCACGGCTTTCAGGAACTCCTGCTCTTTGTCGAGCGCAAGCTCCGCCTGTTTCCTCCTGATGAATTGCCCGACCTGACTGATGACAGTACCCATCATCGCCAACAAATCAGTATCGGGTGGCTCAATGCGTCGGCTAAAGAATTCCATGACGCCGATCACGTCACGGCCAGACGTGATCGGGAAGGTCAGCGCACCGTGCAACCCGCACCGAACCGCGACTTCCTGCCGAGTGAAGTTCCCATCCTTTGTCACGTCCTGTAACCAGTTAGGTTCGCCTCCGGCCCACGTCCGCCCCGGCAAACCTTCACCTTGGGAGAAGGTCTTCTTTTGACAGGCCGTCTGGAACTCGGTCATGTCGGTCGCACGGTCATCCCAAAAATGCACCAGCCCGAGTAGCTTCGCCTGCGGGTCCACCATCCAAAATGCGGCGCAGGCCCATTCCAGGTTCTTGCAAACACCTTCAAGAATCGCCGGGACCACCTCCTCCAGGCTAGATGACTCGGACAACGCCCTCGTCGTATCGTGTTGGGCATTCAAACGGCGTTCCGACCGCTTGCGATCCGTGACATCTCGGATAAACCCCGTGAACAGGGGTTGCCCGGCTCCGGGCATTCGGGCGATGGCGAGTTCGACAGGGAACTCACTTCCATCGGCCCGCATTGCGGACATTTCAACCCGCTTACCCAGTAGTGAGCCGTGGCCCGTGGCGAGGTAGTGCGCCAAGCTCCGGCGATGCTTCTCTAGCAGGTGCGGCGGCAGAATCATCCCCGCCATCTCCTTCCCGACCATGTCGGCCCGTGAATAGCCGAAAGTCGCTTCCGCCGCCCGGTTGAGTTCGACGACCTTGCCTTCGTGGTCGATGGTGATGACCGAATCCAGCGACACGTCGAGGACGGCTGCCTTGCGTGCCTCAGATAGAAACACCGCCTCCTCGACACTACGCCGTTCGGCGAACCTTTTATGTAATTCCTCGTTGGCCGTCCTCAACTCAGCCGTCCGCTCCCGCACCTGTGCTTCCAACGTCTCCTGCGCTCTGTGGAGGGCTTCCTCGTCCCGCTTGCGGTCGGTCATGTCCCGCAGGATTTTCGAGAAGCCGGTGTGGGTGCCACCGGAGTCCTGCGTCGGCGTCACGATGCCTAAAGCCCAAAATCGCTCGCCGTCCTTGCGAACATGCCACCGCTCGTCCTCGGCCCGTCCGTCCTCCCTCGCCAGCCGGAGTTCCCGCTCCGACATCCCGGCCCGCAGGTCGTCGGGGGTGAAAATGATCGAGAAGTTCCGGCCAAGAACCTCGGCCTCGGTGTAGCCGATGATCCGCTCGGCCTCGGCATTCCATGTGGTGATGTTCCCTTCAAGGTCCATCATGAAGATGGCGTGGTCCTTGATGTTCTTCACCAGCGACGTGTACCGGGATTCGATCTGCCGCCTCGCCTCTTCCGCCTGACGGCGTTCGGTCGTGTCCTCAATGGCGAGGAGGATGAACTCGGTCTGGTTATTCTTCCCGCAGATGCGGCGGGCGTTCAGGAGCATGAACTTCCGTCCGATGGTCGGGAAGTCGTGTTCGACCTCGAAGTCATCGAACGCCGCGTCACGGGGCAGGACTTCCTCCAGCAGCTTGCGCAGCCAGGGGATGTCCCACTGCTGGTTGCCCAGGTCGTAAACCAGCCGGCCCACCGTCTCTTCGGGCGTGACTTTGAAGGTGCGGTAGAAGGAGCGATTGGCCGTCCGCACCCGCAAGTCGGCGTACAGGACCAACATCGGCTCTCTCACCGTGTCTACGAGGCTCTCGGCGTTGAACGAATTGATGCCGGGTGTCTCAGGCATATCGCATCTCAATTCATCTCAATTATGTTCCTGCGAGAAGCGGTCGGCGAACGCGCGCACGGGCGAACCGACTGGTCTGCCCCGATTGAGCTTTGCTATGATCGCGACCTCCGTATCGTTATGGACGAGAGCAACCGTTGCTTTCCGTCCCCTTTGGGTGTAGTGCATCGATTGCAAGTATCCTACGATAAAAAAGTATGCCCAACAACCGGCAAGTGCCTTCGAGTAGAGATCTTGCGATGGCGTTCGAGAAGCGGGTCCGACAGCTTCGGCATGCAAAGGATTGGAGCCTCCGAGATCTGGCCGAGAAAGTCGGCGTCGGGTTCACCTACTTGAGTCGGGTCGAGAACGAGCGGCTGAACTTCGGCGACTATCCGACCGAAGCCCTGATTCACCGGCTCGCTGACGCCCTGGACGCCGACGAGGAGGAACTACTGATCTTGGCAAAGCGGATACCGGAGTCGGTCAAGAAGCGATTCCTTCAGCGGCCCGATGCGTTCCGTGCCTTCGCCGGATGCGACGACGAAACGCTCGACAAACTGATGGCCGAAATCGGCCAGACGCCGACGCCGAGGAAGCGGGGAAGCGAAAAGAATCGTGAAAACCACTTCCTTCTTCCCCGGCTGAAACTCGAACCGGCACTCTCCGCAGAATGGCAGCGAGGGAGAGCCTTTCAGATCAGAGGCCGAACTAGAAAACAGAAGCATAAACCAAAATGGATGAAGGAGTGAGTGAACCGACGCCGCAGAAGCTGGCCCGCCACGCTTCACTTCATCGGGCCGAGGTCCGTCGCCTTCTCGTTCGACTCGCTGCAACTCATCGCCCAACTCCAGGGTCAACGGCATCTGCTTTCGCAGCTTGCCTTCTCCGCGAGCCACATCTCTGCGCCACCCCAAGCGTCTTTTACGATTGCCGGCACCGTCGAATCGAACGCCGTCGTGAAATCGAGGTACGAGATGAAGCCGAGATTCGACACGCCGGCAGAATGTCCGGGCCTCGGGGATCTCGAAGAGATCACGCTTGTCCTCGCTGAATCCCCGCACCACGCAGACGGCGTGGCCGTAGCTCCCGTCTTCGCGGCAAGCTTTCATCTTGCGCATCTGAACGACGATGTCGTCGTTCGTTGCGTCGATCCCCAGTTCCACGAACAGCACGTTCTGCGACATGCTTCAGCCCTCGACCAACCAGAACTTCCCACCCTTCAGTTTACCCATCGCTGACGTGAGGTCAGTAGGTCGCCAGAAGAGGGCGAACGGTGAGCCACCCAGTAGCGGCGTCCGCCCAGGCTCATCAGAAAAGCCACTGCTGCCCTGGCGGTCGAAAGCGGGTGCAGTCGTATGCGGGTAACTTTCCGTCCAGACCATACCGCTTGGCGAAAAGCCGGAACATCTCCCCAATTTGCTGGGCGATC
>JBBQPM010000326.1:0-4453 GCA_038217425.1 Gemmatales bacterium | reverse complement strand
CCGAACCCCGGGGATAAACGTTTGCAATCGCAAGATCCCCGGGGTTCGGAGTACCTCACCCGCGGGGCTTACGGAAAGCGCCCCCCATGAGCACCAACGAACCCGCGCCCGGCCACGGCAAACTCAGCCTCTGGGATACCGTGAGCATCATCATCGGCATTGTCATCGGCTCCAGTATCTTCACCACGCCCCCCGTAATCTTCGGCAGCCTCCCCGGGCCGTGGACCAGTCTCGCCCTGTGGCTGTTGTGCGGCGTGCTGTCGCTGATCGGCGCCTTCGTCTATGCAGAACTCGCTACCGCCTACCCGCGCGCCGGCGGCGACTACGTCTATCTCACCCGCGCCTTCGGAAGGCCCGTCGGCTTCCTCTTCGGCTGGGCCAATCTCGTCTCCATCCTCTCCGGCAGCATCGGCTTCATGGCCTTCGTCTTCGCGGTCAACGCCATGACTTTCGTCGAGCCGCATCTCGACGCCTCCGCGAATAAAGAAGAAGTGCGTACCTGGATCGCTCTGGGTGCGCTCGGCCTCATTTCCCTGCTCAACATCCTGGGCGTCGTCCTGGGCAAACTCGTTCAGAACGCACTCGTCGTCGTCAAACTGCTCGGCGTCGGCCTGATCGTTGCCGTCGGCTTCGCCTACGGAGCGCCGGGCCAAAACCTCCCCGTCAGTACCGATCTCGCACTGCCGACGGGGACCGGGCTCAACTACGGCCTGGCGATTATCTTGATTCTGTACGCGTACGGCGGCTGGAACGACGCGGCCTTCATCGCCTCCGATCTCCAACAGCCCAAGCAGATCGCCAAGGCGCTCCTCCTGGGTACCGCGGGCATCACCGGCGTCTACCTGCTCGTCAATGCCGCGTACATCGCCTTCTTCGGCTACGACGAAGTCTCGAAGTTCCGTCCCGCCATCGCTGCCGACCTGCTCGGCAAGTCGGGCCTGTTCGGCGATTTCAAGGTGATGCCGATCATCGTTATGATCTCCGCCCTGGGCGCCATGAACGGCATGATCTTCACCGGCTCGCGCGTCTATAGCTCGCTCGGCTCGGACCACCGCGTCTTCGCGTTCCTCGCCAAATACCATCCCCAGCTCGGCGCACCGATCTTCGCGATTCTCATTCAGACATTCGTCGTCGCCCTAATGATCGTCAGCGTCGGCACCAGTGTCGGTCGAGACGCAATCGACAACGCCCTTCGCTCGGTCAGCCTCGAGGTCATCCCGTGGGAACGTTATTTCGGCGGCTTTGACACCCTCTTCGCAGGGACCGCGCCGGTCTTTTGGCTGTTCTTCCTGCTCACCGGCATCGCCTTCTTCGTGCTCCGCGCCAAGGATCCGAACCTCGCTCGTCCCTTCCGTTTGCCGGCGCCCTGGTATCCGCTGTTGCCGCTGATATTTTGCGCGACGTGCATTTTTGGCTTTTATTCCGCCATCACCTACGCGAAAATGGTGTCACTGATCGGCTGGATCCCGCTCCTTCTCGGCGTCCCGCTTTACTTCTTGTCCGGTAAGCCCCAACAGGAATCCCGCTCATGAAACCGCTTTACTTCGGTCTCGCCGCCTTCGCCGTCTCGCTGGCGTTCTTCTTCGCCCCCTCCAGCGGGCAGGAAGAAAAGAAGCCGCTGCGCAATCCCGACGTCATCTACGTCCCCACGCCGCACGAGGTCGTCGACAAAATGTTCGAACTCGCCGACCCTCGGCCCAACGAAATTCTCTACGACCTGGGCTGCGGCGACGGACGCATCCCCGTGACGGCGGCGAAAAAGTTCGGCATCAAGACCTGGGGCTTCGACATCAACCCCGTCCGCGTCGAGGAATCGCTCGCCAACGTCAAGGCCAACAACGTCGGCCATCTCACCACCATCAAGCTGCAAGACATCTTCGAACTCGATTTGTCCAAGGCCGACGTCATCACGCTGTATCTGTTGCCGACGCTCAACGTGAAGTTGATGCCCCAGCTGGACAAGCTGAAGCCGGGCTGCCGAATCGTGTCGCACGATTTCGACATGCGCGGCGTGAAGCCGAAGCGTCACGTGCAGGTCCGCGCGGGGGACGGTCGCGATCATCAGGTGTACCTGTGGGTGACGCCGCTGGAGCGGACCAAGGAGAACTAGATGTCGCTTCTCGTAACTGCAGAACCGGCGCCGCTGGTGACTGACGCCGACGGAGTGGTGCGCGTCGGGTCAACCCGCGTGACGCTCGACACGGTGATCGCCGCCTTTCGCGAGGGCATGACAGCGGAAGGGATCGCGGAGCAGTATCCGTCCCTACGATTAGCCGACGTCTACTCCGCGATTGGATATGTTCTGAATCATCCGGATCAGATCGACGCCTATCTGCAGAGTCGTAAGGCATTCTCCGATCAGGTTCGCCGAGAGAACGAGGCTCGCTTTGATCCAGAAGGCGTAAGGGCCCGGCTTCTCGCTCGGCGTCAGGGGTGAGCGCGGATGCAACGGCCCGCTGCGGATGAAGGGTTGATTGGACCATTTGGCATTTAAGAGTTGACATCGATGCTCCGATTTTCGCCCCGGATGGGGCGACGGAATGTAGCCACGGGTGAAGCGCAGCGCAACCCGTGGTTGCACGGAGGAGATTCGACTGCCCCGGCAGGGGCAGTGGAAGCTATGGCCTTACCGGATTAGGCTGTTCCACGGGTTGCGCTGCGATTCACCCGTGGCTACATTCCTTAGCCCCATCCGGGGCTAGCTCTGCAGTTTGGAAACCGAGTGGGAAGGGCAGGTATGCTACCTATCCTCGAAATAAGGAAAAGACTATGGCTAGCCGCATCTTTTCGACCTCCGCCTTCGTGCTGGGTTTGCTGGCGCTGATGCCCGCCACGTCTTCGGCGCAAGACGCCGTCGTCGTCCGGGCGCTGAAGTTCATGCCCAAGGATCCGACCACGGCATTCAAGATCGGCGGGCAAGGCAAGCTTACGACTTGCACAGACGCCGCCGCGGTCGAAGCGCTGGTCGGCAAAGATTCTGCGAAGGCGCTGACGGACCTCGTCGACTTCGCCAAGGAAGACCTCGTGCTCGTGAGTTGGACCACCAGCGGCCCGCCGGACGGCGTGCTCAAACACGAAGTCAAAGGCCGCAAGCTGATATTCTTCGTGCAAGGCCCAGGCGGCGCCGGCGTTCGCGGTCAACGCGCCCGCATCGGCGCGGACTTCTTCGCCATCCCCAAGGGCGTGACCGCGACGTTCGAAGCCAAGGAGCGGTAGTCGGTTATCGCCCGAGAATGCCAACTTTGCTCGCATCGCAAGTTACGGTATACTGAGCGAAAAGGAGCGGTCATGACATACAAAATTGCACTCCATCGCACCGAGGAAGGAATCAGCGTCTCAGTACCGGCCCTACCCGGTTGTTGGTCGGAGGGAGACACGGAAGCGGAAGCACTTGCAAACATCCAGGATGCGATCCGGGATTACTTGTCCGCACTGGATCCAACTTGCAGTTCCGCGACGGGCCGTTAAATTGCTCTAACCCATGCTCGAACGGGCCCGCGCTGATGAGTCTCCTCGACAAACTGGAACGCAGACTCGGCTTTCTCGCCGTGCCGAACGTCACCCTCGGACTGATCGTCTGTCAGGCCTTCGCCTATTTCCTGACGCTGACGCCGCGCGATGTTGACGGTGAAAATCCGCTCGTGCGTCTCTTCCTGATCCCGAACCTCGTCCTGGCGGGCGAAGTCTGGCGGCTCGTCACGTTCCTGGTCGTGCCTCCCTTCACGAACGTCATTTTCGCGCTCTTCTTCTGGTACGTCTTTTACCTGATGGGCACGGCGCTCGAGCACTATTGGGGCGTCTTCCGATACAACGTCTATCTACTCATCGGCTACGCCGCCACCGTCGCCGTGTCGTTCCTGGCGCCCGGCGTCCCCGCATCCAATGGCTATCTCCAAGCGTCGGTATTCCTCGCCTTCGCGTTTCTCTATCCAGAGTTCGAGATGCGGTTGTTCTTTCTCATCCCGGTACAGATCAAGTGGCTCGCGCTGCTCGCCTGGATCGGGTACGGATGGATCTTGCTCTTTGGCTCGTGGATCGACCGTTTGCTCGTCGCCGCGTCGATTTGCAACTTTCTGCTCTTCTTCGGCTGGGAGATCTTCGGCTTGATGCGCGCGGGTCGGCGCCGTATGGCGCTGCGGGCGGCGGAATTCGCGACCGCAGAACGCACGCACTTCCACCGCTGCACCGTCTGCGGCATCACCGACCGCACGCATCCAACCATGGAGTTCCGCTACTGCAGCAAGTGCCAGGGTGCGTGCGGCTACTGCACGGAACACCTCACGCGCCACGAACACGTTTAGTACTATATCGCTGGAAATTTGCAGTGCGTTGCAGTAACTTCAAATACAGGAAGCATTTACTCCCCTCTCCCTCCGGGAGAGGGGTTGGGGGTGAGGGGGAATAGCCGTGCTATTGAGTTGAGCCATTTCCCCCTCACCCCCGCCCCTCTCCC
>JBBQPM010000325.1:0-4469 GCA_038217425.1 Gemmatales bacterium | reverse complement strand
TGATCGGCTGCGACGATCCGGGGATGCCCGCGCGCATTCTGTTTTTGGTTCGCATTTCGTGCATTCCCGAGCCGTACGCTTAAGCCACGATTTGGAATGTCCGACGCTTACGCTTCCGGCTCGGAAATCGCCGGCGGCTCGGGATGCTTGAGTTCCGCGAGTTTCTTGTGCAGCGTGTTGCGGTTGATGCCGAGCCACGCCGCGGCTTTCACCAGCACGTCGTCGCACATCGGCATCACCTGCTCGAGCAGTTCGCTCTCGACGCCACGGACGAGTCGGCCGTAGAGGTTGCCGTCGTCGTGCGGGATTTTCTGTAATGCCGTCCGCACCAGGTTCTGAATCATGGCGGCCAGGTCGCCTCCCTTGCTCTGACCGGCACGGACGCGGCGCTCCTGTCCCGGAACCATCGCGTCGAAATTGAACGCGGCGCCGTGCGTGAGGACGACGCTGCGCTCGACGAAGTTCTCGAGTTCGCGGACGTTGCCGGGCCAATCGTACTGCTGCATCCGCTGCAGAACATTCGCGGGCACCTCGGGCGGGTCGCGGCGATTCTCCTCGCAGTAACGTTCGAGGAAGTAGCGCACCAGGGGCGGAATGTCCTCGCGGCGCTGCCGCAGCGGCGGCAGGTAGATCGGCACCACGTTCAGGCGGTAGTAAAGATCCTCGCGAAATCGGCCCGCTTCGATCTCGTCCTCCAGAAACTGATTCGTCGCCCCGATGACGCGGGTGTCGACGCGGATGGTTCGACTTTCGCCGACGCGTTCGAACTCCTTCTCCTGGAGCACGCGTAGGAGCTTGACCTGGAGCTTGGGGCTCATGCTGTTGATTTCGTCGAGGAAGATCGTTCCCAAATGTGCGGATTCGAATCGACCGGTCTTGTTGTCGACGGCGCCGGTGAACGCCCCTTTAATGTGGCCGAACAGTTCCGATTCGAGCAGGCTTTCGGTGAGGGCGCCGCAGTTGACGCGGACGTAGGGCCCGTCGGCGCGGTTGCTGAGTCGGTGGATATTGCGGGCGATAACTTCTTTGCCGGTGCCGGTTTCGCCGATGAGCAAAACGCTGGCGCGGGAATTGGTGACCAGGCGCGTGAGGCGATAGACGGCCCGCATGGCGGGGCTGTCGCCGATGACGCCAGGTAGCGGAGCATCGAGCGGTTCTTTCGCGATCGGCATGAGACCAGAACCTTTACCGGAGCGCAGCCGAAGTTCCAAAGCCGCGCTCCGCATGTGCCAAGGATCGTTCTGGAGAGAAGGCGACGCACCTTGGCCAAGTGCTCGGAGGCTTCCCCATTACTATAGGAGAACCCGCGCCGATTTCCCGCGGAGATTTGGCGTTCCCGCGCAGAGCCATATGTTGGTCTCATCGGCGTAAGCCCAGCGGGTGAGGTACTCCGAACCCCTGGGATCGAGCGGCCGCGTGAGTTTATCCCAGGGGTTCGGAGTACCTCACCCGCTGGGCTTGCATCGCCTCTGACGCTCGAAGACTTGCGGAGTTCCCATGCACACCCTGGCCGAATGGCTCGATGCCTCGATCTTGCGTCTGGCCAATCAGTTCGATAACAACTCGTTTTTCTTCTTCACCTGGAACATCAACGCCCTCATCGCCATCGTCCTGGTCAGCCTCATCTGCGGCGCCATGGGGACCGTCGTCGTCGGCAATCGCATGGCCTTCTTCAGCGACGCGCTCGCCCACTGCGCCTGGGCCGGCGTCGCCTTCGGCATCGTCCTGGCCATCGTCGCTCAGGTCTCCAGCGACTTCATCCGCGAATGGCTCACCTTCATCATGATCGGCTTCGGCATCCTCATCGGCGTCTGCATCACCCTCGTCCAGGAACGGACCGGACTCCCCAACGACACCGTCATCGGCGTCTTCTTCGCCGGCGCCCTCGGGCTCGGCGCCGCCTCCACCAGCCTCGTTTCCCACTACCGCATCCCCTTCGACATCGAGAAATTCATCTTCGGCAACCCCCTCGGCGTCAAGACCGTCGAAATCCTTTGGCTCCTCGTCCTCCTCGCGCTCACCTGGGGCGTCTTCTGGTTCCTCTACAACGACATCGTCCTCACCAGCGTCAACCCCAGCCTCGCCAAATCGCGCCGCGTCCCCGTTCGCCTGTGCCGCTACGCCTTCGTCGTCCTTCTGGGCATCGTCGTCAATCTCTGCCTGCAAGTCGTCGGCACGCTCCTTATCAACGGCATGCTGCTCGTCCCCGCAGCGACGGCGGCGAACCTCGCACGCAATCTCCGCGAACTCTTCTGGTGGTCCGTCGGACTTTCCGCCGTCACTGGCATCCTCGGCCAATTCCTCAACTGGGAGCTGAGCTGCCAGGGCGTCAACCTCGGTCTCAGCGGCACCATCGTCGTGCTCGGCGTGCTCCTGGCCGTCGTGCTCCCGCGCGTCAAGTCCCTTGTTTTGGGCCGCGATTCTCTGACAATGACCCGATAAACCCTCCGCTGGCATCGGGCCCTCTCTGTGGATTACAACCTCCTTATCCTGATCTTCACGAGTATTGTTTACGAGGCGATGCCCTTCATCGTGCTGGGCGTCGTTCTCGCCGGTCTGCTCGAAGAGTTCGTGCCGCAAGAAGCCCTCACCCGCATCATTCCCAAGAACCTGCCGCTCGCCCTGCTCATCGGCACCTTGCTCGGCCTGGTCTTCCCGATGTGCGAGTGCGGCATCATCGTCGTCATGAGACGGCTCTTGCGCAAGGGGCTGCCGCTCTCCGTTTGCGTCGCCTACATGCTTGCCGGCCCGATCGTCAACGGCGTCGTGATGCTGAGCACCTTCGTCGCGTTCAACACGCCCGAGGTGAAGGATCGTATCCTGGGCGGGCCGGTCGGCGTGGTCATGCTCCGCGTCGGCTTCGGCATCATCGTCGCGTTCGTGACCGGGCTCTTCGTCGAGCGCGAATACCGCCGATACGGTAACGCGCTCCTGGCGCCGTCGATCGCGCACGGCCTGGAGCAACCCGTCCGCGAACCGAGCGCCGCCAAACGGACCTGGCGCGAGCGGCTCGGCAACATCACGCAGACGGCGCTCAACGACTTCATCGACATCTTGACGTATCTCGTGCTCGGCGCCATGCTCGCGGGCATCGGTCGACTGGTGCTGCAAGAGAACAAGTGGGATCAGCAACTTCAAGGGATGCCGGTCTTGTCGATCTTGCTGGGGATGGGACTGGCGGTGCTGTTTTGTCTGTGCAGCGAAGCGGACGCGTTCGTGGCCGCCAACTTCGGCGCCTTTTGGCCCCCGGCAGCGAAGCTGGCCTTCATGGTCCTGGGACCGATGCTCGACCTCAAGCTGATCCTCATGTACACGCGCGTCTTCCGCGCCCGGCTCATCTTCGTGATTGTCCGCTGGGTCACTCTGATGGTGTTCCTGCTCTGCTATCTGCTGCATCTGGCGGATCAGGCCGGCGGCGTCTCCGAGGCGCTGGGCCGCGTATCGTATATGCTCGGGATATGACGAATTTCAGTTAGGGAGTTTTCAGGAACGCCCCGCTCATTGCCCACGTTCTGTGGCTCCAATACGGTTGCGTTCACATTGCACAACCGTTCCGGCGAGCCCGGTCGCGTCAGCGCCTTAGAGTTGCTCCCGTTTGCAACGCTAACCGCTCTAAGTTCAGACGGCTTGCAAGTGTGCTCCGCTCCGGGCGCTGCCGCGATCCGTGGGCTGTCAGAGACGGGGCGTGGCTGGGCCTAATATTCGTTTTTGCTCAGCTGCACGCCCGCCAGCGCAATCATCACCGACATGAACCCGAGCGAAGACAAAAGCGAGAGCGTCGGATCGAAGCGGTCCAGCGCTTCCTTGAACTCGGGGACTTGTGCCAGCGTCAGGTTGATTTGTTCGGATTTCAGCGTCTCCTCCAAAATCAAGATGGCGTCGGCGGGCTTCGGGAAGATCCAGTAGCCCAGTTCGACGAGGCCCTGAGTAAACGGCGACAGCGGTCGCGCTTCCGTACCGAGCTTCGGTAGCGAATGCGTCGCGTACCGTCCGTAGTTCAGACCCATTGCCAGCACCCAGAACAAAAGCACGCCGAGGACGCAGGCGACCGTGCTGCGCCAGGAGACGGCGATGAGGACGGAGAAGCTGTAAAAGACGGCGAACTGGAAGACGAACAAGGGCCAGCCGCCGAGGTAGCCCGGGAGCCAAACGCCGGTCTTGATGCCCAACGCGCACCAGGTCCCCAGAAAGAAAATGCCGGCCTGCATGGCGACGAAGGCGACGACTCCCAGGAGTTTGCCCAAAAGCAGGACCCAGCGCGGCGTCGGTTTGGCGAGCAGCACGACGGCTGAGCCGGGCTGCAGAAAATCGGGCAGAAAGCTGGCGGTGAACACCAGTGCCAACAATAACCCGGCCGTCCCCGCGAGCCAGCTGCCGAACGCGACTTCGATTAGCCGTACGCTGTCCTCGGCATTGCGGCGAATGTCCACGGTCATCATGCCGAAGAGCAGTTTGAGCGTCCCAGTGGG
>JBBQPM010000324.1:0-4524 GCA_038217425.1 Gemmatales bacterium | reverse complement strand
CACCTGTGGAGTCCGCGCGAGTTTGCGATCATGAACGAGCCTGTCCTGAAGGGGTTGGCGCAGCTTGGCGTGCGAGCCGGCGAGCATCGTGCTCACCGCGTCGGCGCCCGCTACAGGGACCAGTGCGCAGCGATGAGGCATCTCGTCAAGGTCTGTCGCCTGAAGTCCCTCGAGCACGCGGACCACTTCTTCGAAGGGCTGGGCAAGGGGCACTTTGCGATGCCGATCGGAACGCCACGCGCGGAGCGCAGTAAACGTGAGCTCTGACGCCTGCGAACCACACACGGTCCTCGTCTCATTCCGTCTGCGGGCGAATGTGGAGCTGAAGCTTTCTGATGGCGAAAAGGTCTCGTTCATGCTTGAGAGCCAAGCCGCGACGCTGGAGCGTACGGGCACGTGGTACCGGGTGCGCATCGAGAACTGCATCGATGCGATAGCGGCCGACATGCTTTGCCAACGGCTCATCGTCGGACTCAAGCTGGCCGCAGTGAGGAAACAGCTGTCATTGGAAGTCTTCGAGACCCGAGCAAGCATCGTGCACGGATTCGGTGACGGAAAGCTCCCCGCGGTATTCCCATCTGCGCAGAAGCCTGCCTTTTGGTTCGTTCCCGAAAGTACGGCCCATAGTTCGGTTGCGCCAACCTGGCTGCTCGAGGCGCTGCACTTGCCGACTGCGGGCCCCGGGGACCGTCAACTGGACGTGGCCATCGACTTCTACTTCTCCAGCTTCGTACTCGCGACGCGCGAGGCCAAGCTGATCGCTCTTGTGATGAGTCTGGAGGCTCTCCGGCGAAAGGAACCGAACCATGTGGCGGTCACCGCACTCGTGGACCGTTGGATCGCCGAGTCTCGCAGTGCCGCCGCTAGAGCCAGCAATGACGACCCTAGTAGTAAGGTTCCTCTGCAGGAGCTCTCGCAGAACATGAGCTACCTGAAGGAGATGTCGCTCACGAAACAGCTGAAGGCCATCGTTCGAGATGCCTTCGCGTCGGACGGTCCGCAGGCTGCCGACCAAGCGGCTGGGGTAATCGGCCACTGCTACAGTGTGCGTAGCCGCCTCGCGCATGGCACACGCGTTTCAGACGGCGATCTGCTAGCGGCACTGTCCGATCTGCAGGGGCTTCTGCCGCGAGTCTTGCTTTTCCGGGCAGGCTCCGTGTCAGCTTCATCTCCAGCGCACCCATAGGGCGCCGGAGGACGGGCCGGCCGTGTGCAACGTTTGTGCAACGGATTCCGGGAGACGCCGCCACGCACGGCGGCGGTCGGCCACGACGATGGACGATGTGGGCCTGTTTTCCGCGATCGGCCGTCATCGGCCACGCTTCTTTCCAGCTTGAGGGGCTGGCGGGCGCAAGCTCGTAGGGGTTCGAGTCCCCTCTTCCGCACCAACCTTCGCTCGTCCCGCCCACGCGAAGGTTGTCCGCCGAAGCGCCGTCGCAAAATCTTCGAGAATCTCGGCGGTCGTGGCGCCCTCCGCGAGGCTTGCCAACACAGTCCGAAGCGTGACCCTCGTTCCCTTGAGGCGGCTTCTCCGCCGGCAATATTCGGACGTCGCTCGATTCGCTCCTCGTAGTTCATCGACTGTTCCTCAACGGCCATTCTACGCCCGCGCCCACCACTTCGAATCGGCAGCGGGTGTTCGGCGAGATCTTGCGCGTGGTGGGTGCTCCAGTGCACCCACGTGGCCATGAAAAGGAGCCCCTGTGGCCGAAACACGCCTGTTTTCGCTCGTCAGAGCGGCGACGATCGCGGCGGTCTTCGGCGGCATTGCCCGCGATCGCCCGCGGGAACCCGCTACGCACAGCTAAGTTGTTGAAAAAGAAAGAGATGGTGTTTGGCGGAGAGGGTGGGATGCGAACTCTTACAGCTCCTTTAGAATCTGTACGTTACAGAAACCACATTGCCGCCGTTGCCATGAACGCCGTCGATGCCGTCGCGCATTGCCCGCCATTGCCCGCTGACAGCCTGCCGTTCCTCTTCTACAAGCCGCCACCGCTCGTCGCTGCTCACGGCCATCGCCACTCACGCGCGCCGGCGAATCAGGACGCGCAAGATCGAGTCGAGGACAGCGTCCAGTTCCCTGCCGACGTCCTCGGCTAGGAAGCGGAGGACGAAGTAGCCGTTCTCCTGCAGCAACTGGTCCTTTCGACGGTCCCGTCGATAGGCAACCGGATCCGACAGATGCTGCGCACCATCCAGCTCCAGGGCGAGGCGCGCGTCGGCACAAAGGAGATCGACCTCCAGCATGCCAGCACCATCGAAAGCGATCGGCAGTGCCTCGTTCAGCGCGAAGCGACCTTTGGTCTCGCCAAGCGATTCCAGACGCCTGAAGAGAAACGGCTCCGTCGCGCTCCGAGCCCTCGCGAGCCCGTCGGCGTCGGGCACAACGGGGCGAACGGCGTGCACGAAGAGCTGAGCCAGCGGACTGTCGACGCCATCGCGAATCAATCGACGGACACTGCCGGAGTAGTCACGCTTCCACACCGGCTCGGCGGGCAGGATCACGTCAGCCGGCCAACCAGGAATCGCGCTGGCTGGCAGCAGCACTGTGTAGCCGATGGCTTCGTAGCCACGGCACCGGCGGTCGAACATTCGAGCGAGCATCGGCACATCAACGTCGGCGTAGTCGTAGACGCGCACCTCGCGCTTGGCATCGTGCAGGCGGTGCAAACGCCCGGCGTACTGGGCCACCGTGCCGCGCCACGAGACCGGAAGCGTCAGAAACAGTGAGTCGAGGCGCGCGTCGTCGAAGCCCTCGCCCACGTACTTGCCCGTCGCCAGCACCACCCTGCCCTCGCCGACGGGAATGGTCGCCAGTCGCTCGGCCACGGCTCGGCGCTGCTTCGTGCCGGTTCCCGCTCGGAGCACGACCAGGTGCCGGACGTTGGGCGCAAGCAGTTGCTCGAGGCTGTCGAGATGATCGTTGCGCTCGGTCAGCACCAGCGGAGACCGGCCGCCGTTCACGGCGTCGCTCACGTCGTCCGCGATGCGGCGATTGCGTGTCGTATCGGCGACGAGTTCCTGATACAGCGCCTGGAACTCTACACGCCGGTCCGGATCAGGTGCCCGCCTGGAGCGGAACCCGGTCGGCTGCACGAGGACGAAGTGCTCAAACGGTCGAGCGGCAGCCTGGACGCGCGCGTTCACGCGATAGCGCACCGGCCCGCACTGCATCGTGACGATCGGATGGTGGCCGTCCTTGCGGGCCACGGTTGCCGACAGCCCCACCACAAACCGCGCCTTCGCCTGTCGGACAACGGCCTCGAAGGTGTGCGCCGACAGGTGGTGACACTCGTCCACGATGACGTGGCCGTAATCGGCGACGCGGTCGTCGATGACACCCTGCTTGACAAGGCTCTGAATGAGGGCGACATCGACCAGTCCTGTCGTTCGCGTCCGGCCGCCGCCCACACGGCCGATTGATTTCGGCGGGAGGTCGAGGAAGGTCGAGAGCCGCTCGACCCATTGATCGAGTAGTTGGCGTCGATGGACCAGGACCAGGGTGTTCACCCGACGCTGGGCGATCAGCCATGCGGCGATCACCGTCTTCCCGAAGGCCGTCGTTGCCGCCAGCACGCCCGTGTCGTGCGACACCATCGCCTCGGCGGCGGCCATCTGCTCGGGCCTCAGTTCACCGGTGAACGTCACGTCCAGAAGGCGACCTGCCTCACGTTCGTCGCGAATGACGATGCGTATGCCGAGGCTCGTCAACTCCTGGCGAACGTCGTCCAGGCAGCCGCGCGGCAGGCCGATGTGTTGAGGATGGTCCTCGGCGCAAGCGACGACGCGAGGCTGGTCGTAGGTGGACAACCGCATTGCCTGCGCCTTGTAGAACTCCGGATTCTGGAAGGCCGCCATCCGGAGCAAGCGATTCCGCAGACCAGGAGCCAATCCTTCCTTGGTGATGTAGATCTGATTGGCGTACACGAGCTCCATCGCCTCGGGCAACCGGTCCGCGATCGGCGCGTCGCGTAGACGCCGCGAGGGTGGCGACGTCCAGGGCTCGTTGTCGCCGTCCTCCTGCGGCGGCAGACGCACGCCCAGGACTCGGCCACGTCGTTCTGCGTCCTGAACGATCGATTCGACCTCTGCACGACCGATGCGTCGCACGCTCGCCAGGAACGCCCATTGGTCGGTCCATGGCACAAGATCGTCGTCAACGAACACGCTGTTGCCCTGGTCACGCGGTGCGCGCTGCAGGGGCAGCGCGATCAGGTTCCCGAAGCCGCCCTGGGGCAGTGTGTCCTGGTTCGGAAAGAGCCGATCGTAGGAGTCCAGGCCGATGTCAGGTCTGTTCTCCATCGCTTCCGTGAGCAGGTGCGTACCCACTCGTTCGCGCACGCGGGCGCATAGCCGGACTTGCCGGTCTTCCGGCTCTCGAATCGTCGTGGGTACACATCCTCGCGGCCCCGGAACAGCGACCGGAAGAGTGCGATCTTCGCCGTTCCGGTCGAATGCTGGCCGAGTGACTGAGCGTTGGCGTCGGGCAGCGACGGGTGCGCCTGGCGACTCGTCATGACATCC
>JBBQPM010000323.1:0-4585 GCA_038217425.1 Gemmatales bacterium | reverse complement strand
GTGCTCACCGGAGTAATCGGACGCGAGAAGGAGGGGCGAACCGTCGTTGAGATTGGGATAGACGATGTGGTCGGGGTGCTCGATGTCGGCAAACTTCTCGTTGAGCGGGGCATCGGGCCAGCGTTTCCAGTTCGACATTTTTACACTCCTCTGGGCGCATCCTGGACACGCGAGGCGTTGTTGCGGTTCGGTGCCGCGGGGAAAAGGGGACATCCCGCTCGGCCCTTGGCCGATTCTATACGTTTGCTTGCGTCGGCCCCCCCCGAAGCACTCAGCCTGCCTTTGGCCGCTCGCTACCTGCGGGTAATACGGTTGCCGTAAGCGTCTGTTGTGAAAAATGGAGCGCATTGACCCGGCGACCGACGGTGACACGCTCGATTTTCTGCGATGATTCGGGCCCGGGCCTCGCGGCATGTCGCGTTTTCAGGGTTCATTGCCTCGCCAGCCGCCGCGGCAGGTGAGAGTAGTTCATCTCGAGCCGAACGGTTGTTGCGGGCTTAAGGTCGGGCCTGACGCAGAATCGCAGACAGCCGCTCGGCAACGGTCTGCTCTTCGCCCGCCTGCAGCGTCAACACGGCGATGAGGATTCCCTTCGTCCCGGTGCCGCTCACGCGGTCGATGCGGATCGGGGGATCGCCGGTCGCCAATTCTCGTTTGACTTGCTCGCGCGTTACCTTGAGCTGAGCTTCATTCCATTCGACGATCAGATGCGGAACGACGTTGGAGATGGCGGGGACGATGCGCTCCGTCGTCACCGTCGCGATACCGGCAAGCTGCTTCTCGATGACGCCGATCTTTCGTTCGTGCTCGCGCCTCTCGGCCTGGTGGTCCATCTTGACGAACCGCTCGACCGCGGCGAGGAGCGCGATCATGTCTTCCTTGCCGACCTTCATCATTCGGCCAATCGTCCCGCAGTGGGGATTCGCGTTCAGCTTGGCGGCGTCGATCAGCGTCTTGCTGCCGAGCAGAAGCCCGGTGTCGTTCGGGCCGCGCAGCGCTTTGCCGCCGCTGATGGCGACCAGATCGAACCCCATCTGATTGAAGCTGGCGAAGCGCTCGAGCGGCGGCACGTCGGCGGCGGCGTCCAACAGCGTCGGCACCCGGTGCTTCTTTGCCAGCGCGACCCATGCCCGCTTGTCGATCTTCCCGGCGGGCTCTTCCTTGTTCATGAAAAACATGAGGGCGGTCCGCGCGTTGATCGCCCGCTGGGCCTCGTCGAGCGTCTCGACTTCGATGAGCTTGACGCCGACGTTGGTCATCTGGTTGTCGTAGCAGGAATGATGCGACTTCTGCAGGATCACTTCGGTCTTGGGGCCGAGGATTTCCGGCAAACGGGCGATGCTCTTGGCGTCGTTGCCGGTGACGGCCGCAGCGGTGGCGAGAAGGAGCGCCCCGGAGGCGCCGGTCGTCACCAGCGCCGCCTCGACGCCGACGAGCTTGGCGATCCGCTCGCCGACGCGGTCGTGAAGTTCGACGAGGTTGACGAAGTGCCGCGACGCCTCGGCCCATGCCGCGACGACTTCGGGCGGCATCACGGAGCCGCCGAGATTGGTGACGGTGCCGGTTGCGTTGATGACGTGCTTGAGCCCGAGCGCCTCGTAGACGCTTGGCTTGCCCGGCACCGCGTGGGCTGGGGACAGGATGCCGCCGACCGCGAGCCCCGAACCCGCTTGCAACAGTCGGCGGCGCGTGATTTTCTTCTTCATGGGAGCCCCTTATTTTTTGGCCGGCTTCAGGTGCTTGTCGAAGAACGCGAGGACGATGGGACGCAGGTCTTGCTGTTTCGGCTGAAGGTGGATCGCGTGCGGCGCGTCCTTGACGACTACCAACTGATGCTCGGCGCCCGCCTTCTTGAGAGCTTCGGCAAAGATCTCCGATTGGAGGAGAGAGTGGCGGCTATTGAAAGCCGTCAGCGGCCGCTTGAGAATCGGCATACCAACACGTCTCCACTTGGTCGTTTTCGTCATCCAATCAGTGATTGTAGGTCCATTGTCTTGTGTATGGCATCTTCAAAGAGAACAAATCAAGCTGTCACGTCCCTGGGCTGCCAGAGGATTCTTGGAGGCCAAGCAGTTTGGCTCTCGCTACTCGACGACCTTGGCCCCTCAACGTAAGAACCGTTCGAACCAGGCGAGCGTGCGTTCGGCTTGATCCTTCTGGTGCTTCGGATCGGTCGCTCCGTGCCCCTCGCCCGGATAACGGACGAAGACCGCCTCGACGCCGCGCTGCTTGAGGCCGGTATAGAACTCTTCGGACTGGGTGATGTGGACGTCGAAATCGACTTCGCCGTGAAGGATGAGCGACGGCGCCGATGCCCGTTTGATGTGCTTCATGGGCGAGCGGTCCCACAGGATCTCGTAGCGGTCCCATGGCTTGCCGCCGAACTCGACGTGGATCAGGTCCTGGTAGAGGCTGGTAGCGTAGAAGCTGATGTTGTTGCTGAGCCCGGCGTACGGGACCGCGGCCTTGAAGCGAGGCGTCTGCGTCACGATCCACATCGTCATATAGCCGCCGTAACTTCCGCCCATCACGCCGAGCCGCTCTGCATCGAGTTGCGGATATTGCGCGAGAACGTGATCGAGCCCGGCCATGAGGTCCTTGTAATCGCCGCCGCCCCAGTCGTTGAGCGAGCCGTCGCTGAATTTTTGGCCGTAGCCGGAACTGCCGCGCGGGTTGAGAAGCAGGACGGCGAAGCCATTCGCCGTCAGCATCTGATTGACGACGGAGTATTGATGCCCATGCATGCCGTGAGGCCCGCCATGAACGTTGAGCACGAGCGGGACCTTGCCTTCGGTCTTCGGGGGCAACATGAGCCAGCCGTGCCCCGGCGTGCCGTCGAAGCTCTTGAACTTGACTTCGAGCGGATCGATGCCCTTGCGGTCGCTCACACGCCAGCGCCGGAGCCACTCGGTACCGTCCGCGCGAAACGTCCAGAGGCTGGCGGGCGCCGACGCCGACGCGAGGACGCAGGCCCAGCGATCTCCTGCGCGCGGAATGCTAAAGCTGCCGACCATGCCGGTGACGTCGAACAACGGTGCCGCCTCGCCGCCGGTCAGCGGGACGCGGAAGATCAGGCTCTTGCCTCGATCGCGGGCGAGGAAAACGACGCTCTTACCGTCGCGGTCCCACTTCGGCTGGCTGCATCGCCGATCGAGCGACGCCGCCAACTCGCGTGCCTCGCCGTCCCAGACCCAGACGTGATCGTCCTCGGCCACGCTGTCGATGGTGGTCAGCGGACGCTTCGTCATCGTGTAAGCGATCGCCTTGCCGTCGGGGCTGAAAACGGGACTCATTTCGCTCCCCGCGGTCTTGGTGAGCTGTTTGACGGCGCCGGTCTCGACCTGCACGGTGAAGAGGTCGTAGTTCAGATTCGCATCGGGGTCGGCCTCGCGATTGGAGCAGAAGACGATCTCCTTCACCGTTGGCGACCAGTCGATGGAATGCTCGTCGAATCGGCCCTGCGTGAACTGTCGAGTCTTGCCCGAGGCGACGTCCGCGATCCAGACGTGCGTGGGCCGATTGTCAGAGAACGACGTCCGCGTCTTGTACTGGATGCGCGTGACGACGATCGGCCCCTCCGCGCTCGGCGTCGGAGCATCGGTCGCCAGGTACGCGAGCTGCTTGCCGTCGGGGGACCAGCAGAGGTTCGCTCCCTGGTGGGCGAGATAGTGGTTGCTCCGCTCGAGCTTGATCCGCAACTTGCTTTGGCCCCCGAGGTCGATGACCCAGAGGTACGTCTCGGACTTCTTTTGGTCCGGGAGCCGAACGCTGCCGATCACCGCGAGATCATTGCCGGTCGGCGACCACAGGAACTTCTCGGCGGTATCCGCCTCGATCGCGAGCTTGCGCGGATCGCCCTGCTTCATGGGGACGACGTACAACTCATCCCTCGCACTCAGCGTCTTCGGATCGACGACGGCGACGAGGCAGGCGATGGTCTCGCCGTCCGCGGAAACGGCGGCCGACTTGAGATCCTTGGGGAGCGCGAAGTCGAGCCAACCGATCGTCGAGGCGGACGGCACTTTCGGATACGGCAGGTAACCGACGGCGTTCACGCGGATCTTGTAGACCGACGTTCCGGCGGTGATGTAGAGCGTCTTCAGATCCTTGTCGCCGAACGCACAGTTGGTCGCCGTCTCGGGTGTGCGGATGAAGCCGAGCTGCTTCCCTTCGGGGGAGAAGATGTAGACGCCCGTCTTGGCGCCGCTCTCGGCCGTGGCGTAGATGTTGCCGGCGGTATCGCATTCCATGCCGTCGACGCCGCGTGCCTCCTTGAAGTCGTGCAGGACCTGGCGCCGTTTGCAACTGCCGTCGGGGAGGATGTCGTAGGCGATGAGCGTATGCGGTCCGTTTTTGCGCGGCGCGTTGTCGGCCACGTAGAGGGTCTTATCGTCGGGGGAGATGCAGATGCCGTTGGGCATATCGACGTCGTCGATGACGCGCGTCACCCGATTGGCGTCGTCCACGTCGATGCGGTAGACGGCGAAGCGTTCCTGCGCATCTTTGGGCTTGCCGCCGTAACAGGGATCGGTGAAGTAGATACGTCCCTTCCGGTCGAAGCAGAGATCGTTCGGCGCCGTCAGTC
>JBBQPM010000322.1:0-4608 GCA_038217425.1 Gemmatales bacterium | reverse complement strand
GCCTCGAAGAATTGCTCACGCTGGAGGCGTCGCGATGAGCAAGCTGCGTGCCGCCGTCATCGGCCTGGGCGTGGGCGAACAGCACATCGCCGGATTCGGGCGCCACCCCGCCTGCGAAGTCACCGCCCTGTGCGACTGCGCCGACGACAAGTTCGCCATGGCCCGGGCGAAGTATCCGCACCTGCGCCTCGAGCGCGACGCCCGGACGCTCCTCACGGATCCCGACATCGACGTCGTCTCCATCGCCACCTTCGACGACGTTCACTGCGAACAGATTGTGATGGCGCTCGAACACGGCAAACACGTCTTCGTCGAGAAGCCGATCTGCCTGCTCGAAGCCGAACTGGTCGCCATTCGCGCCGCGCTCAAACGTCGGCCGCGGCTCAAGATTTCCTCAAACTTGATCCTGCGGAAAAGCCCGCGCTTCCTCGAGCTGCGCGACTGGATCCGCACTGGCACGCTCGGCGACATCTTCCTCATCGAAGCCGACTATCACTACGGCCGACTGCACAAGCTCACCGACGGCTGGCGCGGCAAGCTGCCGTTTTACTCCGTCATGCACGGCGGCGGCATCCACATGATCGACCTCGTCCTGTGGCTCACCGGCCAGCGCGCGCTCCGCGTCACCGCCCTGGGAAACCAGATCGCCTCGGCCGGGTCGAGCTTCCAGAATCACGACATGGTCATATCGCTGGTTCAGCTGGAGAACGGCGCCGTCGCCAAGATCAGCGCCAACTTCGGCTGCGTCAAACCCCACTTCCACAACGTGCACGTCTTCGGAACTGCCGCCACGTATCAGAACGATTGGCCCGACGCCCGGCTCTACCGTTCGCGCGATCCCGACGTTCCGTACGAGCGCGTCGTCACCACGTATCCCGGCGCCCACAAAGGCGACTTGCTTTTCAGCTTCATCGAAGCGATCCGCACGGAGACCGAGCCGGAGGTCGGCGCCGACGACGTCTTCGCGGCGATGTCCGTGTCGCTGGCGATCGAGGCGGCCAGTCATGCCGCGGGCCCCGTCGCCGTCCGATCCTACTGACCCGGCCCGATTTTTCTTGATCCGCGTCGTGCGCACGGTTATTAAGGAACCTGACGTAACTCTCAACCCGCCCCGATGCGCTCGCATGAAGGAGAGATCTCGATGAACGTACGCTGGATCGCCGCCTGGCTCGTTTGTTTGACCCTGACGCCCTTCGCCTTCGCCCAGGGGGCCAAGACGTTGCCCGTACCCGATGCGGAGACGGTGCAGAAACAGTCGGAGATCCTCGAGGATCTTTACAAGGCGAAGCTCGACAAGCGCGCCGACGCCAAAGAGGCGGCGGAGTTTGGGAAGTTTCTGCTCGCGCGGGCCAAGGAAACGACCGACAACATCGCGCTGCGGTACGCGGCCCTGGTGCTGGTGAAGGGTCTCGCCGCCGGCGCCGGCGACGTCTCCACCGCCGCCGAGGCCGTCGATGAGATTGCCCTGCACCATACCGTCGACCGCGGCCAACTGCTCCTCGAAGTCCTCACCCAGGCGGCGCCCAAACTCGACGGGCTCCCCGCGGCCGGGAAACTTTCCGAACTCGCCTTTCCTCTCGTGGAAGAAGCCCTCAACGACGATCGCCACGAGTTCGCCCAGAAGATGGCTCAAACGATCTTCGTCGCCGCCAAGACCACCGGCGACCTCAAGCTTGGCGGACAGGCCAAGAGCACGCTCACACGCATCGACTTCGCCAAGCAGGAATACGACCGCGTCAAGCCCGCCTTCGCCAAACTCAAAACCAACCCCGACGACGGCGCCTCCCATCTCGAGGTCGGCAAATACTTCGCCCTCGTCCGCAACGACTGGAAAAAGGGCCTCGCGCATCTTGCCAAGTGCAGCAGCAAGGACTGGCAAGAGCTGGCCGAGGTCGAACTGCTCAATCCCTCGAAAGGGCAATCGCAGATCGCGCTCGCGGGCGGCTGGAAGAAGTTGGCCGAGACCGAAGCGGGCCAGGCCAAGACGCAGATTCTCTCCCGGGCCTATTTCTGGTACGGCGAAGCCCTCCCCAACGTCAAAGGGCTCGAGGTCGACATCGTGCAGAAGAACCTCGACGAACTCGCGCCGCTCTTTCAGGGGGTGAAGACGCAGGCCCGCAGCGTCGACTTTGCCTACGAACAGCGTAAGTTCGATTTCGTACACAACGAAACCCACTTCATCACGACCTCCGCGGACGGCAAACTCGCCGCCTCCGCGTACGGCTTCAACGAAGAAGTGCTGCTCTGGGATTTACCCAAGGGAAAACTCCTGAAACGCCTCGGCCAGGGCAAGACGCTGGGAGGCGCCAACCAGTTCAACGATCCGCAGTGCCTCGCGTTCTCCCCCGACGGCAAGTTCCTCGCGGTCGGCAACAACCGCAATACCATCCAGGTCTGGGACGTGAACTCGGGCCAGCTGCTGCGGACGCTCTCGGGTCATGCCGACTACGTCCGGGCCGTGCATTACCTCCCCGACGGCAAACTTCTCTCCGTCGGCGACGATGGGGACGTCCGCCTGTGGGATCCCAACAACAACCTCGCCGCCCGTGTCACCAAGGTCCATACCGGCTTCATCAACGGCTTCTCCATCAGCAAGGATGGAAAGATCTTCGCGACCGGCGGCAACGACCGTCAGGCGAAGGTTTGGGATCTCGCCGCCAACAAGATGCTGCACCAATTCGACCACCCCGACAGCGTGCGCCACGTCGCCTTGTCCCCCGACCTCAAACGATTGGCCACGGTGACCTTCGGCAAATCGGTCCGCGTCATCAATCTCGACGCCGGCGCCGACGTCCATCAACTCGCCCACGACAGCAGCATCACCGCGATGGCGTTCACTCCCGACGGCCGATACCTCATGACCGCGACGCAGGTCGACGTCACGGGCGTGTTTCCCAACAACATCCGCAAGGGGGACAACGACATCCGCATCTGGGACGTGAAGACGGGCAAGATCCACAAGGTTCTGTCCGGCCACACCAACACGCCGCGCGCCCTGGCTTTCAGCGCCGACGGTTCGCTGCTGCTCAGCGGGGGGCTGGACGGCGCCATCCGCGTCTGGGGCTCGGCTAAGAAATGACGATCGGGCGATGTTTTTTCGTGCCGGACGCTTGACCTTGGCAAGCCCCGGGGTGGGGTACTCCGAACCCCGGGGATAAACGTCCCGGGCGCTGGATCCCTGGGGTTCGGAGTACCTCACCCCAGGGCTTGTCGATGCTGGTGTTCGCTCACTTCGCCGCGGCGAACTTCTGGACGCGTTTGCCCTTCACATCCGAAACATAGATCGAGCCCTGCGAGTCGACGCTGATGCCGTGCGGCAAGTCGAACTCGCCGGGCTCGCGGCCTTTGCTACCGAAGCGGGCGTGGATCATGCCCCGTACATCCATCTTGCGCACCGCGCTGCCCACGCCGTCGGCCAGGAAGAAATCCCCCTTGAATAAGGCGATGCCGTACGGATGGCCGGTGTTGTTCCATTCCTCGAGATACTTCCCCTCGGGCGTGAAGATCTGCACGCGTTTGTTCTCGCGGTCGCCGATGTACAGACGGTCCGCCTTCGCGTCATACACCGCCGCATGCACGAGGTGGAACTCGCCGCGGCCTTTGCCCTTCTTGCCCCAGGCACGCACAAATTTTCCGTCCTTGGAGAATTGCACGACGCGGGAGTTGCCGTAACCGTCAGCGACGTAGACGTCGCCGTTGGGGGCGAAGGCGGTGTCGGCGGGTTTGTTAAAGGTCGTGGGCGATTCGCCGGCCTGATTCTTCGTGCCGAGGGTCAGCAGGATCTTGCCGGTCGCATCGTACTTGATGACCTGATGCGTGCCGAGATCGGTGGTCCAGATGTTGCCGTCAGGATCGACTCGGACGCTGTGGGCGGTTTTGACGACGCCGTCGCCCCAGGCGCGGAGGAACTTGCCCGTCTTGTCGAAGACGGCGAGGGGCTGTTTGCCGCGATGAAAGACGTAGAGGTTGTCCTGCGCGTCGCACGCCAGGCCGGTGACTTCGCCGAACGCGAAGCCGTCGGGGAGTTGGAGCCCGGCGGGGACGAGTTGATACTTCGCCTCGCTGGCAGGCTGCACGCCGGCGACGAAAAGGACGATGGCGAACGTGACGCCAGTCGACGCGAGGAGCAAGAAACGGGGCATGGAGAGATCCTTTCGGAAGGCGGAGGGATGCTAGTGTTCTATCGAATCTGGAGCGTTTTCGGTTGAATTGTCACGAGTCTGCTGATAGGTTGACGCGATCCAAACCCGAATTCTTTTTGGAGCGACACATGAATCTCAACGAGTTTTACGAAGAAGTCTCGCGTAACGCGGACACGGACAAGATCAAGGTGACCGGCGCCGACGTGAAGCGCGTGATGTCCGAGGCGTTCAAAGTTCTGGCGAACTTGGACGCTGCCTCGGCCACCGAAGTGCTGAGCAAGGGTTTGACGCTGGCGAAGAAGAAATTGGATAACGCGTAGTTTGCGTTCGTTTAGCCGCCGCGGCCGCGCGGGGCCCTGCGAATAGCGCCGCCAGGGCGCGGCGGGTTATCGGTACGCTCGTTTTGTTGTCGGCCGCACATCGGAAGTCGGGTACCCCGGCGGGGACCACGGATCGCTCGCGGAGG
>JBBQPM010000321.1:0-4646 GCA_038217425.1 Gemmatales bacterium | reverse complement strand
AACAAATCAATGAGGATCCAAGCAGGAAGCACAAGCACGTGCCAAGACATCGGTCATGGATGCCGGAATTTTTTCCAGGACAACCACCGAAAGCGCACTTCGTGCGCATTGCGTATAGGATTTATTCCGGATAGCCAGTGATCGTCCCTCTGCCCGAGTTGAACATGCTAAGTAGTTATATTTATTAGGTAGAAGTCGCCGGTCTATGTCCGCGCGAGAAGCCGAAGGTGTGCGGCCAACTCCGCCGCAGAAGAAAATCGATCCGTGGGGTCGGGTGCGAGGCAACGCCCAATCACTGCATCGATCTCCGGCGTACGTTCCTTCAACAAAACTTGCAAAACGGCGCCCAGGCCGAAGACGTCGGTTCTTGCCGAAACAATGCCCTGCGGGTCGAGCTGTTCTGGGGCCATGAACCCGGTCGTACCGCCTTGCGGTCCGGAAGAGTCGGCAAGCGAGCGGGCAAGGCCGAAATCGCTGACTCGGACTCGTCCATCTCGGTCTAGAAGAAGATTGCTGGGCTTCAAATCGCAATGAATGACACCCAAACTGTTTGCATAATGAATTGCCTCCGCGGCTTCAAACACCCAGCGAAGTACCGTCGAGGCAGCGGTCCGAGGTTGGCGGGATAAATCAGAACCGTTGACCAGTTCCATCACCAGGAATATTCCGCCGTCGGGAAGTAGGCCGACGCCTTGTACAGCGACGATGCCCGGATGTCGGAGTTTTCCCAGAAGTGCGGCTTCTTCACGAAACCGGTCGGCTGTTGAGCCCGAGTCGCGGAGCTTGCGTCGCAGCAACTTCACCGCTACGAGTTCATCCTTGCCTTTCCAGCGGGCCTGGTAAACCTTCGCCATGCCTCCCTGCCCAATCTGCCGTTGTAGTATCACATCGCTGAACGAAAGAAGTCCCTCATCGGAAAAATGTGAAAACTCGAACAGGCGACGCTCCATTTCCGCCCCGAGAGCGGCTAGGGTACGGCGCACGGTCCTTGGCGAACGATCAACAGCTTGCGCGATGGCCTCCACCTCTTCTCCCTGGAGACGCAGTTGGATGACCCGACGCTGCAACGGGTTCAAAGGTGCCAGTAACCCACGAAGTTCATCGACAAGCGCAACCGTCTCAGCAGGGGTTGGTTCCCGACTCCCAATGCCCGCTTCGATTTCGGCGGACCAGGCCTGTTCCTGGTCAATGGATCGACACTCCGCGCGATGCCGACGGACGGTTCGAAACACCTTTCGAAGCGTGATGCGTACCAGCAATCGCCAGAGATCGCCCGGCTCGCGCAATACGAGATCGCCGTCACGTGCCAGGAGAAAGAAGCTGCGATACGCGGACTGGACTACGTCCTCGGGATCAACGCGCGCCGAAAGTGCGTGAGAAAGTCGACTACGTGCGAATGCGACTAGGCGATCTGCGTACCGATGGAAAAGCTCCTCGGCTGCCGAGGGATTTTGGTTGCGATAGCGGTCGAGCAGTTCCGCTGACGAGGGATCAGTCATTCTGTAAATTCTAACAAATATTTTCTCGCGAATGTCCTTTTCTCGACGCGAAGGGCATGTACCTGGAAAGACCTTATGGCCCCGATGTAAAGGAGAAACTCATGGCTTTCGTAGTGACCCAACCCTGTGTAGGTTGCAAATTCACCGACTGCGTGACGGTTTGTCCATGCGATTGTTTCCGCGAGGGGAAGACGATGCTTTATATCGAACCGAATGAGTGTATTGACTGCGAGGCGTGCAAGCCGGAATGTCCAGTGGACGCGATATTCCATCAGGATGAGGTGCCCGCGCAGTGGACGCATTACATCGCGCTCAACGCCGAGGAGGCGCCGCGGCATCCCGCCATCACCGAAAGAAAAGAACGGGCTGGATGAAATTAGGAGCACGACTATGTCCGACAAGAAGCCCCCGAAGCCGGCTGTATCGCATCCGCATGTTACACAGGGAACTTACGTTGGCAGACGTCGCCTCCCGGGCCGGACGGCGCTCCCTTACGACGTTTTTCGTCTCGCTTCATCGCGCTTGGCAAGCTTGCGTCGAAGGAAATCCGTTTTCTCGGCGAGCGAGGCATGGGGAGGCGCGTCGCGTAGTTCGCGGAGCAGGGGTTCGTGGATCTGCTCCCACTCCGCATCCGCTCGCGCTTGGGCCTCTTTCATGCGACGCCATTGGTCCGCATCCTCGGGATGGAGAACGGAGTCGGGTTCGTCGGGATAGTATTTCCGCACCATGCGAACCTGTTCGTACCAGAGAGGCGTCAGCGGCGACGGCCACTGCGTAAAATCCGGCAGTACCGGCGGCGGACCTTTTCCCACGTTCCAGGCGTATTCGGCAGCGACGTACTCGAAGGGGGTGAAGCCGTTCGTCGCCTCCGGCTGCGGCATCCGCTGCTGCGCGAGATGCTCCATTCGGTTCAGACGTTTGGCAAATTGCTTGCTAGACACGTCGAGCCTCCCGCTCAAGTTCCATCTGTTTCTCGTATTCGACGCGGTCGGCGGAACGCTGGATCGCCCGGAGCGTACCATCGAGCCTTTCGACTTCGGCAGGGGTCATGTCGGGCGTGGCTTTACCGCGTGCGAACCCTCGTCCCAGCCGCAGGAGCGAGGCCCACGATTCCGGGGTATGGGGCGGAACGAGTTCGGGCTCTTTGGGCTTGGGGCCGCGCCCTTCCATCCAGGCGACCTCGGCTCTGGCGAACTGGAAGGGGCAGCCCGGTTCCGGCTTGCAGCGACTCTGAGCGAGCCGCTCGAGGTCCGTGAGGCGATGATGGTGGTTCTTCCGCATCGAATTCCCTGCTTTCAAATACGCGTAAGGTCGAGGACGCGCTCGCCGGAGCCGGCGCCGGTGAGGATAAGTTTGAGCGGCCCCGGGGCCAGCGAATGATGCTTGCCGAGCCAGGGCGCGATCAGCGGCCGACCGTCATCGACGATGCAGCCATGAACGTCGATGCCGACAAAACCCAGTTCGATTTGCGTCACGGCGCGAACTTGCTCTTCGATGCGGCAAAGGCGGCGATGCTGAAGTTTGGCCATTGATGGCGTTCTCGCGTTAGATGCCGTACGTGGGCGTCGGGGCCGGGTTGGCGAGGAGTTGGCGTTCGACCTGCAAGAGTCGATCTTCCATCTCGACGGTCTCGCGGATGCGCAGACCGATCTCCAGGGCGGCTCGTGCGGCGCCCAAACGCACCGCGGGCGGATTAGTGACTTCTTGTAGTTGCAAGAGCGTTCGCACGGAAGACATACCGGCGGCCGTTAGCATTGAGGACGCTCGCTTGGCCATGTCGCCGCGTAAATCGCGGAGACGACCCTGGAACGCGGCCTCGCCAACGCGCTTGGCGGCGGTCTTTCGGCAGAGGCCAGCCTTCGTAGCGGCTTCTTCGACGGTCGCGCCGCAGGCCAAGGCCATCAGCAGCGTCTCATCGGCATGGGGTTTCCGTCGTTGTTTCTCGGTCATGGTGAACCTCCAGTCGCTCCAGCTCCTATCTCGTTCCAAAACCTACACAATCGCTGAAAATCGCTGAGAATCGCCTGGATGTCGTCGCCGAAGCGAGGTAACTGTGCTGGTGCGCTCGGAGCGTCCGCATTGGTTTGCGGCGCGAGCGCGAACCCGGCGCCAGGAGCACGATCATGTCCGACAAGAAGACCCCGAAGACCAAAGCCAAGAAGCACGCAGCCGCTCTGAAGGGTATGCCACCCGCGTTGGTACTGGGGGAGTTGCCCCAAGACGCCAAGAAGGCCAGCGAGGAAGCCAAGGAAGCGCCGCCGACGGCAGCGACGACCCCAATGGTAATCCGAAAGCCCGCCCAAGAGGCCAAGGTCCGGAAGCTGAGCGCTCTCGACGCAGCCGCCAAAGTGCTGGCTGAGGCGGGCGTGCCCATGAACTGCACGCAGATGATCGACGCCATGACGACCAATAGCTACTGGACCTCGCCCAACGGCCTGACCCCACAGGCGACGCTGTACGCCGCCCTGTTGCGCGAGATCAAAACCAAGGGGAGCGCGTCCCGTTTCCAGAAAGCCGATCGCGGTCATTTCGTCCTCAATGGCTAAGCCCCCTCGTCGAACATCGCCCACGACGCCCCCACGTGGGGCGTCTCTCGTTCGCGAACGCTACGCACAACTCGTCGCTGCCGTCGCGACTGGGCCCGACGTCGTGCCGCAGGCGGGGATGCGTTCGGCCTTCTTGCCGGTGAAGGTCTCCCAGCGCTGGACGATAACGTCGCAGTACGGCATATCCAGTTCCATGAGGAACGCCTTGCGACCCGTTTGCTCCGCGGCCATCAGCGTCGATCCCGAACCCCCAAAGAGGTCCAGCACGTTCTCGCCGGGGAGGGACGAATACTCCAGCGCTCGCCGGGCCAGCTCCACCGGCTTCTCGGTCAAGTGCACCATGCTCTGCGGGTTGACCTTCTTGACGTGCCAGAGATCGAAGGCATTGTTGGGCCCGAAGTACTTGTGGGCGGCGCCCTCCTTCCAGCCGTAAAAGGCGAGTTCGAAGCACCCCATGAAGTCCTTACGCGTCAAAACGGGGTGTTCCTTATCCCACACAATCGATTGCGAGAAGTAGAGGCCGTTGGCTTTCAGCACGGGAGGATAGTTTCCCAGGTTCGCGTAACCGCCCCAGATATAGAAGCCGCGGCCGGGGAGCAGC
>JBBQPM010000320.1:0-4711 GCA_038217425.1 Gemmatales bacterium | reverse complement strand
AACATTCGAAGGCTTCCGGGGAGCAATTGACGGATGCTTGGCAAAGACTTCCACGGAGCACCGAGAGAAGTTGCAATCTTTAATGACTCATAAATTCCAGACCTTTAATCCGGCCTCATTCTTGGCCGCGTGAGGTATAGTTCCATAGAAACCGGCTCTCCATCCCGGTACCCGGACGGCATACAACAAACGCGGTCGATGCGACTGGTGATCGCAGACCACTCGGAATGATTGCGATATTCTTGAGATATGGCCGTACGAGACAAAAGATCACGTCGCCCGCAACAACTTCATTCCTCGCGCGACTAGGCGCATCCGCCCCGACGATATCTCGAGGCATATCGACACGTTGAAGGCGGTTGTCCACCGCTTCAATGTCGATGTAAGAGAACGTTTCAGATGGCCGCGCCCTGGGGTTGATGGTTGGCGTCGGCAATAACCAGTCACTGAGCGGTGCTCTCGCCCACCCTTTCGGCAGCGTCTTCCCATTTCCCTCGCTCATGCCGCCAGCCTCACATTCAGTTCATCCATCAGCGACGGCAGTTGATTGCCGAAGAGCGCGTGGGCCTTGCCCAGGCTGCCGTGTTGGCCGAACCAGCCGTCCTCGAAGTCCACCGAGGTGATCTCCAGCGACGTCGCGATGTGCTCGGCCATGCGGTCGAGCCATTCGCGCTGCTCGGGCGTGAACGTCGAGTTCTTTTCCGCGATCCACGCTTCGTAGCGCTGGCGGACGACGTCGGCATAGGGTTCGAGCGTCATCGTCGGCTCGATCGCGTGGCGAACGAGGCTGACAAGGTCGGCCAACTGCGACCCGCCCAGCGATTTGACCGTGTTTCCCTCGACGGCTTGGAACGCCCGCCAGAGCAAGGTGGGCGTCGCGACCAGCGGCGGAATGGAGAGTTTGTCCTGGAGCAGACGCAAATCCTTTAGCGAGATCTTGAGGGGCTTGACGCCGGAGTAGATGACCTGCAGCGCGGTGAGTTCGTCCTTGTGGTCGGCGATCCACTGGCGGAAGTCTTTGACCTGGTTTTGTGCCCGATCGAGGGCGGCAGCGTCGAAGCCGGAATAAAGAACGCTATCGATTGTGTGTCGGTCGATCGTCTGTTCGTTTTGCGTGCGGATCTCGAGGATGCGCCGGCGGAAGGCGGCCTTCATGAACGGCGTGGTGGCCGCCTGCGCGAGCTCCTCCGTTGCTTTCTTGATCTGCTGCTCGGTCGGTTCGGCGGTGTTGAACTTCTCTTTCGCCTTCTCGATCTGGGCGTCGGGGTCGGCGGCTTTCAGCAGATCGGCGGCGAGCTCGGAAAAGCCATTGCCGCCCGCGAGCGTCTTGAGCTCGCTCATCTGTTCGACGGAGAACTTGCGCTGGAGCCGCGCGAGTCGGCCGGCGAGCGTGGTCAGGGCATCGGGATCGGTGCCGCCCTGAGCGACGTATTCGAGGATCTGATCGAGCGATTTGGTTGGCTGTCGATTGAGCGGGTGAGAGTCGGTTTTGTCCTGTTCGCAGACGCCGACGGCGTCGACGATGATGAAGCGGTCCTTCGACTTGGCGCTGGGGGAGACGGCCTTGAGCTTGTCGGGCGAGATGATGCGCACGCCGCGGCCCTTCATCTGCTCGAAGAAGCCGGCCGACTTGACGTTGCGCATGAAGAAAACGGACTCGATCGCCTTTACGTCCGTGCCGGTCGAGATCATGTCGACGGTAACGGCGATCCGTGGGTGGAAGCTGTTGCGGAAATTGGATAGGATCTCGTCGGGTGTGAGGCTGGAAGTCTTGACCCAGTCGACGACATCGGACTCGGTGCCGTCTTCGTTGCAGACCTTTTTCGTGACGCGGGTGAAACCGGTGCGGTACGTTATCTTCTCGCAGAAGTCGTTGGCCTCGGCGAACTCCTCCCGGATCATGCGGACGATGTCGTCGGCGTGGGAGTCGTCCTTGGCGAAAATGAGCGTCTTGGGCACCTCCTGCCGGTCAGGGAACGCTTGCTTGAGGACGTTGTCGCGATACTCGCGAACGACGGTGCGAATCTGGTCTTCGGCGACGACGTCGCGGTCGAGCGTGTTGGCGGTGTAGGTGAGGTCCTGGCTGAGTAGTTCGATCCGCTCGGCGCGGGTCAGCTTATGCCGCTTGTCGACGTAAACTTCGCTGGAAGCGACGCCGGCCTTCACGGTGGCGCCGGATTCGGTGATGCGCGTGCGGATGCGGTAGACGTCGAAGTTGACATTGACCCCGTCGACGACGGCCTCGTCGTGCGGATACTGCATCACGAGGTTCTTGTTAAAGAACCCGATCGTTTTACCGGCAGGCGTGGCGGTAAGCCCGACGAGGAAGGCGTCGAAGTAGAGCAGCACTTGGGCCCAGAGTTCGTAGATCGACCGGTGGCACTCGTCGACGATGACGACATCGAAGAACTCGGGCGGGATGGCGGCGCTGTACTCGACGTCCGGCGGTTTGCCCTTCCAGGGCTTGGCGGTGTCGAAGCTCGACCCTTCCTCGTTGGCGGAGTCGAACTCGACGTCGCCCTTGAGCATGGAATAAAGGCGCTGGATGGTAGTGATGACGACCTTGGCCGCGGGATTGACCGAGTTGTTCTTGAGCCGCTGAACCGTGTAGAGCGTGGGGAACTTGCGGGTGTCGTCCGGCGGGGTGAAGTTGGCGAACTCGTCTTCGGTCTGCTTGCCGAGGATTCCGCGATCGACGAGGAACAGGACGCGCTTCGCCCCGCCGAACTTCAACAGTCGATACGCAGCATTCGCGGCGGTGAACGTCTTGCCCGAGCCGGTCGCCATTTGGATGAGCGCTCGTGGACGGGCGGCCTTGAGCGATTCGTCAAGCATTGTGATCGCGGTGATCTGCTTTTTCCACAGGCCCGTTACGTCGACGGGCGGCAGTTCCAAAAACCGGGCGCGGAGGGTGGAGGGCTCATCGAGCCATTCGGCGACGGTTGCGGGCCGCGGAAAGTTGAAGACTTGTCGGCTACGCGGCTTGGGGTCGAGGCCATTCGTGAAGTAGATGACCTTTCCGTTCGACTCAAACAGAAAGGGCAGCGGACGATGGTGAGCCGGCAGGTTGTCGGGAAGTCCGAGTGAATACTTGGCCGATTGTGCTTCCACGCCGCTGAGCGTTCCCGCCGCCTTGGCCTCGACGGCTCCGCAGGCTTTGCGATCGATGTAAAGAAGGTAATCTGCAAAACCGTGGCCGGACTTCATCGGGAACTCTCGCACGGCAATGCCGTTGCCCGCAGTCAGGTCGAGATCCTCTCGATTCTGCACGATCCAGCCGGCATCGACGAGCTTCGCGTCGATGACGATACGAGCCTTGTCCTCCGGGGCTTCAGGCATGGGCCATCTCCTCGTCCAACTTCGACTCGCTCCCCCGGATGACGCGGTTCATGAGGGCCAGGCGGAGAGTGGTGGAAGTCGATTCCCGGCCATAAATGCTGGTGTCGCCGAGGCGGCCGCCGTGTTCGAGGACGAACTTCCCCGATTGGACGAACATACCGCCGGAGCCACAGCAGAGCTTGGCCTCCAAGCCGAGATTGGTAGAGGTACCGTTGCCTTTCTTCTTGGCCATAAATCTCTCGACCAAGCGACGTTTGGGAAACATCTGTTCGTCAGGTTCGTTTCTCGACGAGCAACCACTCATGTAGCCTACTGAACTTCTAGACCGGAACAACGTTGCCCTAGCAGGTTCTCAGGAAAGTTCAGAGTCGCCGGAAAGGAAAAAAAACGAGATCTACACGGTCACCAGGAGTGGCGAGGAACCGATCGGGGCCGTTCAAGGGGCCGGCGCGGGAAGTTGGAACTTGCGGGAACGTCTTACCCCCATCACAATTGCGATCATACCGTCGTTGCCGACGTCTTCCGGAACACATGGACCCAATTGATACAGACTGGGTCCATTCGCGCAAAGTTCCCCTTAATTCCCCTTAATTCCCCTTAATTCCCATGAAACCGGACTTTTCTCGGTAGTCGTCCGTAGATTTTGCGGCCGCGATAAGCACTATCGCTTATTCTTGGAGCGAGGCGGAAGACGGGGGTCAATGGGACGCTTCCGCTCGAAGAACGGGGCCGGAGGGCGCTCCCTTGCGACGCTTTTCGTCTCTCTTCATGGCGCTTGGCAAGCTCGTCGTTCGACCTGCAAGAGTCGAACTTCTATCTCGACGGTCTCGCGGATGCGCAGTCCGATTTCCAGGGAGACTCGGGCGGTGCCCAATCGCACCGCAGGCGGGTTGGTGACTCTTGCGGTTTGCAGGAGCGTTCGCACGGAACATGCCGGGGGCGATCAGCATCGACGAGGCTGGCGTTGCCATGTCACCGCGACGCCCGCGAATGAAGCGAAGACCAAGAAACTGAGCGGGCTCGCCGCGGCCGCCAAAGTGCTGGCCGAGGCGGGCGTGCCGCTGAACTGCACCCAGATGATCGAGGCGATGACGACCCAGAAATACTGGACGTCGCCGAACGGTCTGACCCCGCAAGCCACGCTGTACGCCGCTCTGGCGTGCGAAGTCAAAACCAAGGGGAGCGCGTCCCGTTTCCAGATAGCAGAGCGCGGCCATTTCGCCCTCAAGCACTGACTGGCTGTCCGGAGTCCGCTCATGTCGCTAGGATTGCAGGTGGAGAAATTTATGGCAACAACCTGAACAAGGAGACAGGTCATGACGCCGGCACGGAAGCCCTATCGCAGCGACATCAGTGACGCTCAGTGGAACAT
>JBBQPM010000319.1:0-4775 GCA_038217425.1 Gemmatales bacterium | reverse complement strand
TCGAAGACGCAGCGGCGACGCGCTCGCTCGATCAGCATCGCGCCAGCGCCTGGTCGCTGTTGACGTCGCCGCGGGTGCGCTCGGCGTTCGACATCGGCACCGAAAGCCCGCAGCTGCTCGATGCGTATGGCCGAAACCTGTTCGGCTGGTCGTGCCTGCTGGCGCGGCGGCTGGTCGAGGCGGGCGTGAGCATGATTCAGGTGAACCTGGGCCGAAATGAAACCTGGGACACTCATGGCAACGCGTTCCCCAATCTCAAGGATCGACTGCTGCCGCCGATGGACCGCTGCGTCTCGGCGCTCCTGGACGATCTGGACCAGCGCGGCTTGCTCGATTCGACGCTGATCGTGATGGCGGGGGAGTTCGGCCGCACGCCGAGAATCAGCGGCTTGCCGCAGTTCTATCGACTGCCGGGGCGCGATCACTGGGGCGCGGTGCAATCCCTGTTCGTCGCCGGCGGCGGCACCCGCGGCGGGACCGTCATCGGCTCCTCCGACAAGAACGGCGGCTTCCCCGCGACCGCCCCGCAGACGCCCGAAAACTTCGCCGCGACCATCTATCAAGCCCTCGGTCTGCCGCGCGACGCCCAGTGGCTCGACGTCCTGGGGCGGCCGCATCACGTGTACAACGCCGACCCCATCGGCGGGTTGACCGCGTAGTTGTTATCGTTTCGTTTAGCGCTCGGATCACGCGAGCGCTAAATGAAATTCATTAAGGAACCGTCATGAAGCAGTCGCTGTTCATTCTCGCGTTGGCCGCCGTGCCGTCGTTCGCGCAAAACTTCCCACCCCCGCCCACCGCCATCGAATGCCGCTTCGCGCACACGCCTGTCGTCATCGACGGCAAAGGCGACGATGCCGCCTGGAAGCAGGCCCAGACCATCGATTCGTTCTACCTCCCCTGGCTCAAGGAGAAGGCCCGCGCCTCGAAGACCGCGACCAAGGCGAAGCTCCTCTGGGACCGCGAGTACCTCTACTTCTTCGCCGACATGGAGGACGCCGACCTCTTCGCCGACATCAAGGAGCACGACGGCCAACTCTGGGACAACGACGTCTTCGAACTCTTCTTCAAGCCCGCGGAAGACAAGCCCGGCTACTACGAGTTCCAGGTCAACGCCGCCGGAGCCGTGCTCGATATGTTCGTCCCCAAACGCGATTTCAAGCTCTTCAAAAAATACCTCGTCGACGGCGACTTCCACGTCGCGTCCCAGGTGATCCTGCACGGCACGCTGGGCGACGACAAGGACAAAGACAAGGGCTGGTCCGTCGAGGGCAAGATTCCCTGGACCGACTTCATGCGCACCGGCGGCAGGCCGGCGCCGAACGAAACCTGGAAGTTCGCCCTGTGCCGCTACGACTACCCCAACGGCGGCGGCAGAAAATTCGAACTCTCCACCTGCGCCCCGCTCAAGGCCGCCGACTTTCACGCGACCGAGGACTACGCGGCGCTCAAGTTCGTGCAGCAGCCCCCGGGCAAAGGCGCCCTGGAGAAGCGCGTGCCGATGACGACGTCGAAGGTGATCGGTTCGCCGGAGCCGCCGCCGCCGTTTCAGATCCAGCGCGTCTATCCGAACCTGGCCATGAAGTTTCCGCTCTCCGTGCATCCCATCCCCGGCGCCGACCAGATGCTCGCGGTGTGCACCGAATCGAGTTCGGGACTCTGCACGATCTATCACATGAAAGACTCGGCCGACATCGTCAAACTCGAGCCCGCGCTCACGCCGAACAATACCACCTACGGCATCGCCTTCCATCCCAGGTGGCGCGAGAACGGCTACATCTACCTCGGCAACAACGGCCCCGTCCGCGACGCCAAGAAGCTCGAAGAAAAGAAGGCCGAGACCAAGGTAGAGAAAAAGGCCGAGACCAAGGAAGAAAAGAAAGCCGCCGTCAAGGTCGAGAAACGCACCGGCGTCGTCCGCTACACGATGCAGACCAAAGCCCCCTACGCCATCGACCCCGACTCCGCCGTCGAGATCATCAGCTGGGTCTCCGACGGCCACAACGGCGGCGCCGTCGTCTTCGGCCACGACGGCATGCTCTACATCACCAGCGGCGACGGCACCAGCGATTCCGATACCTGGGAGTCCGGCCAGGACATGACCCGGCTCCTCGCCAAACTCCTCCGCATCGACGTCGACCATCCCGCGAAAGGGAAGCAGTACTCGGTCCCCAAGGACAATCCGTTCGTGAACCTGAAAGACGCCCGCCCCGAAACCTGGGCGCTTGGCTTCCGCAATCCCTGGCGTATGTGCATCGACGACAAAACCGGCCACATCTGGGTCGGCAACAACGGCCAGGACGTCACCGAGCAGGCCTACCTTGTCAACAAGGGGGACAACTTCGGCTGGAGCGTCACCGAAGGGAGCCTGCCGTTCTACCTGGAACGCGCCAAGGCCCCTGCCCCCATCGTCAAGCCGACCGTCGAGCATCACCACTCCGAGGCCCGATCGCTCACCGGCGGCTGCGTCTACTACGGCGCCAAGCATCCCGAGCTTGTAGGCCACTATTTGTACGCGGATTACTCGACGGGATACATGTGGGCCGTGAAGCACGACGGCACGAAGATTCTCTCGCACAAGAAGATTGCCGACACCAAGCTCTCCATCAGCTACATTGGCGTCGACACGAAAGGCGAGATCGTGATCGCCGACTACCAGCGCGAGGGGACGTTCCACACGCTCGTGCCGACGCCCAGGGACGATCGCCCCAATACGTTCCCGCGTAAACTGAGCGACAGCGGCCTGTTTCAATCCGTGAAGGGCCATGTGATGCAGTCGTCGCTCGTGCCCTACTCCGTCAACTCCGTCCTCTGGTCCGACGGGGCCCAAAAGGAACGCTGGCTCGGCATCCCCGGCGACAAGAAGCTCAAGATGGGGGGAAACCGCGGTTGGAATCTCCCCGACGAGACCGTCATTGTCAAATCGTTCTCGATCGAAACCGAGCCCGGTAATCCTGCGAGCAAACGCTGGATCGAGACGCGCTTCCTCACCAAGCAAAAGGGCGAATGGTTCGGCTACTCCTACGAATGGAACGACGACCAGAGCGAAGGCCATCTCGTGGGGGACGCGGGCCGAGATCGCGATTTCACGCTCCAGACGAAGGCGGGCGCCCAGAAGTTTACCTGGCGTTACCCGAGCCGATCCGAGTGCATGGCCTGCCACAGCCGGGCCGCGAATTTCGTGCTCGGCATCACCGAAGGCCAGCTTAACAAGGTGCATCACTACAACGGCGTGCCGGAGAATCAGTTCGCCATGTTCGAACGGCTCGGCTACTTCGAGGACGCCGCATGGATCCCCGAAGTCAAGACATTGCCGCGCCCGCTGGGAGGCCAGCGCGGGCTCGCCAAGTCGCACCTCCTGCCCAAGACGCCCGACAAGTACGTGAGCATGGTCGATCCCGCGGACAAGTCGGCCGACCTGACGTTGCGGGTCCGTTCGTACCTGCACAGCAACTGCGCCCAGTGTCACGTGGAAGCCGGCGGCGGCAACTCCGCGATGGAACTCGCCTTCCACACGCCGCTCGAGAAGATGCGCCTGATCAACGTCCGTCCGCTGCACGACACGTTCGGCATCAAGGAAGCCTTACTGGTGGCGCCGGGCCATCCCGAGCGTTCGATCTTGCTGCAGCGCATCAACCATCGCGGCAAGGGAACGATGCCGCCGCTGGCGACCCGGCTCGTCGACGTGCAGGCCGTAGAGTTGATCCGCGAATGGATCGCGAAGTTGAAGGAATGAGGTCTATCCGTCGCTTCCGAGCGGCGGGCCGCGTGCCAATCGAGGAGGACGAATCATGACGCATCGAAACCTGTGTCGGCTCCTGATGCTTTGCATCGTCCTTGGGAATCTCGGCTGCCGCGATATGGTGGATCCAACCCGATCCCACCCGGATTTCGGCAAGTGGATGTACAATCGAGTGGCGAGCGTTCAAGGAATCGCCACGAAAACACGGTGCGTTTTCTTCATCGAGGTAGAAGAATGCCTATTTAAAAATCACGAGCCGGTTCGGCGCATCTTGTACGATCTGGATAAGAATGTCTTGTACAATTTGCCCCTGACGGCAATCTATTGTTTCAGCACCAATCTCTACAACACCTTCGCACTCGACGACCGCTTCTACGTTTATGAGAAATACGATAGAGGAATTCCGTTTTACGAAGTCAACGAAGCGGGAGTGCACAAGCAGTCCCCGCAAGAGTGCGACCGCCTTTTCGCGAGGCTGAGGGCGCTAAGTCCCGACAAAGAAAAGGTCAGCGAGCAAATCAAGCAAGCGATGCTCGTACAGGGGTCGAGTCTCGTGTTTTCCGAGAACGACCTGTGGCACCGTGGCCATGGGTCATTTGCTTACAAGGGAAAAACGTGGAGTTTCCGGATTGAGGAAGATAAAGAAAACACGCGTCTCTTGCTTTCCGGAGGTTGGTTTCGTCCTTGGACCCTTTTCGAGTTCAAGAGTAGAACGCCCAATCCACTGTTCAAGCCTCGCAAAGCTCAATAGGCCCGTAGGTTCTTTCCTCGGAACTTCTCCGGAAGAGCGGAGAAGTTGTTGCCGCAGATTCGTAGGGCAAGCGGCCTCGCTTGCCTTTGCGGAGTGAGCAAGCGAGGCCGCTTACTCTACGATTGCGGCTCAGTCGCGTCAGGCTAAGTGGTCCGTTTCACAAATAACGTCCGGGTTAGGATAGACTTTTGGTATAAGGAGATGAATCCCGAAAAAACCCCGGCAAGGAAAGGAGGCCGCTATGCCAGGTCCTGTGCCCGTTCGTTGTACCTTTCCCGACCA
>JBBQPM010000318.1:0-4816 GCA_038217425.1 Gemmatales bacterium | reverse complement strand
GAAGCCCGCGGCCGACGGATCGTTATCACCGCGCCCGAGGTCAGCTTGCTCTTGCGCAAGCCGACCGGAGAAATGCCTCACGGCGGCGGCCGACGCCTGAGTGCCGATTCGCGCGATTACCAAACGATCTTGCGCTGGATTCGTAGCGGTGCGCCGCTCGGCAACGAAACGGACCCGAAAGTCGTTGGCTTGACGATTGCGCCGGCACATCGGTTGGCGCCGGCCAAATCGATGTTGCAGATGACCGTGACCGCGCTGCTCAGCGATGGCTCCCGCCGTGATGTCACCGGCGATGCCGAGTATTCGAGCAACAACCCAGAAATCGCGAGTGTGGCGGAAGGCGGCTTCGTCGAAACGCTGGATGTGCCCGGCGACGGCGCCATCATGGTACGCTACCTGGGCCACGTCGGTGTATTCCAGGCCACGATTCCCCAGGATGCGCCGCTCGAAAAATACGTTTTTCCAAGGCCGGCGAGTTTCATCGACGAACACGTGCATGCCAGGCTAAAGCAGCTCGGTTTGCCGCCATCCGACCTGTGCACCGACAGTAAGTTTCTCCGCCGGGCCACGCTCGACATCACGGGAACGTTGCCAACGGCGAAGGAAGCTGAGAAGTTTCTTGCTGATTCGGATCTCAGGAAACGCGAAAGGCTGGTGGACGATTTGCTTACGCGACCTGCCTACGCCAGCTACTTTGCCCTGAAATGGGGCGACATCCTGCGCAACAAGCGTGACGGCATCGTCGGCGTCGGCGGCAAGGCGGAACGCACGCAGGCCCTGCACACCTGGCTGACCGACAGCTTCGCCAAGAACAAGCCGTATGACCGGTTCGCCCGCGAGATCCTCACCGCGACGGGTGATTTCAACGGCGCGAGCGCCCAGCCGCCGGTCGGCTGGTACGTCGTCCTGCGCACGCCGGAGGCGCTCGTCGATGACGCCGCGCAGGTCTTCCTCGGCACGCGCATTCAGTGCGCCCAGTGTCATCATCATCCCTATGAAAAATGGAGCCAGGACGACTACTGGGGCCTGGCGGCCTTCTTCGCCCGCGTGCAACTCGTCAATCCCAAGAACCCCAAGGTCAATTCGAAGGCGAAGATCGGCCCCAATGATCTGCGTCTGACGCTGCGCGACAGCGGTTCGGTCACGGGCCCTCATGGAAAGAGCTACGCGAAACCCCGGCCTCTCGACGGCATGGAACTCGACGTGCCCACGTCGGAGGACCCACGCCACAAATTGGTGGACTGGATGGTGCGGCCGGATAATCCGTTCTTCGCCCGGGCCATCGTCAATCGCTACTGGTCTCATTTTTTTGGCCGCGGCATCGTGGACATGCCGGACGACATGCGCGTGAGCAATCCTCCGAGCAATGAACCGCTCCTCGACGCGCTTGCCAGGGATTTCCTTGAGCACAAGTTCGATCTGAAGCATCTGATCCGGACCATTTGCGCGAGCAAGACCTATCAGATGTCGTCGATCCCGAACCAGCACAATCATAAGGACAAGCAAAGCCACGCTCGCTTTTATCCCAGGCGGTTGCCTGCGGAAGTGCTTTTCGATGCCTTCGATCAGGTGACCGGCGCTCAACTCAAGTTCACCTCCCCCAAGGGGGCAAAAGGAGGGGGGATCACCGCCAAGGTGAATGTCACACGAGCGATCGAGCTGCCGGACGAATCCGTCAAGACGCCGTTGCTGATGGCGTTTGGCAAACCCGAGCGCAGCTCCGCGTGCGAATGCGAACGAAGCGGGGCCGCAACGTTGACGCAAAGTCTTTATCTCATCGGCTCGACCGAGTTGCACAATAAGCTCAAGGACAAAACCGGCCGCGCCGCCCAGCTGGCAATGGACTCACGTCCTGTTGCGGAGAAAGTCAAGGAGATCTACCTCTGGGTCTACGCCCGCGCACCCGTGGCCGACGAACTGCAAACGGTGGAGCGGTTTCTGACTGCCGGCGGCAATCGCAAGGAAGCGTATGAAGATGTCTTGTGGGCCTTGCTGAATACGAAGGAATTCTTGTTCAATCATTGAGAGGGGACTTGTGATGTTGAACCTGTTCCGCACGCCTTCGCGCACCTGCGAAGGGGTTTCACGCCGTTCATTGCTACAAATCGGCGCCCTGGGACTGGGCAGCCTGGCCTTGCCGGACCTGTTGCGGCTGCGAGCACAGGATCAGGTTGAGGGTCGGACGACGTCGGACACGGCAGTCATCCTGCTTTGGCTCGACGGCGGGCCCTCGCAATTCGAGACCTACGATCCCAAGCCGGACGCGCCCGTGGAGTATCGCGGCCCGTACCAGACAATCCGGACCAAAGTGTCTGGCATGAACCTGTGCGAACTGCTGCCGATGCACGCGCGGATCGCCGACAAGCTCGCCGTCATTCGCTCGGTCGCGCACCGGGAGAGCGGCCACGGCAGCGCGGTCAAGAATCTGAACACCGGTTATCCGCATCCGCCTGGGACGAACGAGGGGACCTTTCTTTATCCAGGCGTGGGTGCCATCGTGGCCAGGTCGCGCGAAGAGGAACGGCGCGGTCTGCCTCACTATGTCTGCGTGCCGGCCGCCGGCATCTTCAAGGGGGACGTGGGGGGCGGCGCGTACCTCGGCAGCGCCTACGATCCCTTTGCCGCCAACCCCAGTGACGGCGCAACCGCGTTGATTCCGCCGGCAGAGTTATCGCTGTCCCGCCTGCAAAATCGCCGGACGCTCTTGTCGTCCCTGGATCGCATGCGGCGTGATGTCGATACGAGCGGCATGATGGAGGGGATGGACGCCTTCACACGCCAGGCCTTCGAGATGGTCACCGGTCGGGCGGCGCGCGAAGCCCTCGATCTGAGCCAAGAGCCAGTCGCGATCCGCAATCGTTACGGCGCCAGCGTCGAGCGCGCCCAGGCGTGGGGCCAGAGTTGTCTCTTGGCGCGTCGTCTTGTCGAGGCCGGAGTCAGTTTCGTCGGCATCGGCATGGGCGGCTGGGACGATCATGGCGACGGCCTGTTGCAGAAGTTGCCGCAGCGGGCCCAGACCTACGATCGCGCCGTCACCGCGCTGATCGAAGACCTGTACGCGCGCGGCCTCGATCGCAAAGTGCTCGTGCTGGCCTGGGGCGAGTTCGGCCGCACGCCGCGGGTCAATCGCGGCGGTCGCGATCATTGGCCCAGCAGCATGTCCGTTCTAATGGCGGGCGGCGGCCTGCGCATGGGCCAGGCGGTCGGCTCGACCAACGCCCGCGGCGAACGGCCGCAAGACCGTCCACTACATCCGAATGACGTTCTCGCCACGGTTTATCGCCACCTGGGCATCGACCATCATCGCGCCTTCGTCAATCCGCAGGGCCGCCCGATCCCGTTCCTGCCCAACGGTGAACCGATCGCGGAATTGGTCGGCTGAGCACTGGAGATATCGTGAAGAAGTTATTCCTCTGTCTGACCTCGTTGACGCTGCTGGTCGGCGCCGTCCTTCTGGGACGCGCCAACCAGGAACCGAAAACACCCGCGTATCGCGCGGTGCCCAGCGGTCTGAAGTTGCCCGACGGCTTCGTTTTCGGAAACATTACCGGCGTCGCGACGGATGCCAACGATCGGCTCTACATCTACCACGGCGGCAAAACGCCGATCGCCGTCTTCGACAAGAATGGCGCATTCATCAGAGGCTGGGGCGCCGGACTCGTCAAGTCCTCGCATTACATCCGCGTTGATCCGGAAGGCAATGTCTGGACCACCGACCGCGGCCATCACATCGTCGTCAAGTACGATCCGACCGGCAAGATGCTGCTCACGCTGGGGACCAAGGGAAAGCCGGGCGAAAGCGATACGCAATTCAACATCCCCGCCGACATCGCCTTCGCTCCCAACGGAGATGTCTACGTTGCCGACGGTTACGGCAACTCCCGCGTCGTTCAATTCTCGAAGGTGGGCAAGTTCCTTCGCGCCTGGGGCAAGCGCGGCAAAGGGCCGGGCGACTTCAACTTGCCGCACGCCATCTTTTACGACGCCAAGACCAATCAGGTCTTCGTGTGCGACCGATCGAACAAGCGCGTCCAGGTCTTCGACGCCGAGGGCAAGTACCTCGCGCAATGGACCAATATCAGCACCCCCTACGGGCTCTTCGTGCACCAAGGGGAGCACGTCTTCCTCTCCGACGGATCCGGCAACGCCGTCCGTAAGCTGGACATCAAGGGGATGACGCTCGCAAGCTGGGGGAGCAAGGGAACGGAGCCGGGGCAATTTATTCTGCCCCACGGCGTCTGCGTCGATTCGCAGGGGACGGTTTACGTGGCGGAGGGAACCGGCAAACGCATTCAGAAGTTCGTGGCCGTGAACAATTGAAGTCACGCGAGAGCGAACAGTTTCCCCATATTTCGGACTTGGTGCGATCCCATGAGCGATTGGTGGAACTCCTTTGGGAAGGCCGGTTTTTTCGGGGTTGTGCTTATCGCACTTTCTCCCATCCTGGCGCACGCGCAGCCACAGGATGCCAGGAAAGCGGAGTTCTTCGAATCCAGAATCCGGCCCGTCCTGGTCCAGCATTGCTACGAATGCCACTCGGCCAAGGCGGCCAAGATCAAAGGGAAGCTGCTGCTCGATTCACGCGATGGCCTGCGCCGGGGCGGCGTGAGCGGCCCGGCGATCGTAGCGGGCAAACCAGGAGAGAGTTTGCTCGTGCAAGCCATGAAGCACGAGGCGCTTAATTCTACAGCGCTAAATCAGCTGATGTCAGCTGACTGAGTATTTATATAACCTCCTTGACAACAAGGAGGTGCGGCATGACGCCTGATCAGATGTTGGTGCTCGGTACGGCCTTCACGGCTTACCTGCGGTTGTT
>JBBQPM010000317.1:0-4839 GCA_038217425.1 Gemmatales bacterium | reverse complement strand
GCTATTTCCCCTCACCCCCGCCCCTCTCCCGGAGGGAGAGGGGAGAAGATAGCGCTGTAGTGTTAATAGGTGCCGTTAATCGACTCAAGGCATGCTTGAAAGCGAAATGACGAACGGCAGACTCGGCTGCACCGCCCTAATTAGTTTGTCGTCGGCGGTTACCAGTTCGCATCCCTCGCGCTCCGCGAGAGCTACGTACAAACAGTCATAAACGGTCTGGCGAAATCGCTGAGCCAGTTCGAGCGCTCGCGACAGAAGCGGAATTGCATCGTATAAGGCGGGTAGATCCAGAACGAAGTCCGAGTAGAACGTCACCGCGTCGCCCTGCAATATCTTTGCCCGTACGCTCCGCCATCATCAGCACATTGCAGATTTCCGTGGGGAAGAGGTCCGGGGCGATTAGGTCGTGGATCGTATCGTTGTAGTCGTCGCGTAGACGAAGGGCTTTGTCCGAATCCACTTCCTGGATGACCGTTTTGATCGCCACGCTGGAATCGAGAACATACTTCATCGGCTATCTCGGATTTGGCGGACAAGATCGACGGCCACGTTCTGAATGCCGAGCTTTTTGGCGTTCGCTTCGCGTCGGCGATCGATTCTCGCGGCGGCGGCCTTCCGCTCCTCGGGGGCGATTCGTTCGCGCTGAGAAACGCGGTCGCAGGCTTCTTGCATCTTGGCCTTCATTGCGGGGTCCATCTCTGTGTTGGCTTCGAGGCTATTCATAAGGCTGCTCCATTCGGTTCATTCTATCCAGAAGCGCGAAACGAAGGAAGTTCAGGCAAGACATCTTGCAGGGACAGACGATGGTGCTGGTCGACGACGTGCTCACCAGCGGCAGCACCGCCAGCGAAGCCGCCCGCGCGCTGAAGGCCGCGGGCGCGGGGGTGATCGTCGTCGCCGTGGTGGCCCATGGGCGTTGACGCATTGACATTTCCGGGGTCGCGAGTTTCTTGTTGCGATCGGCATTGCGATACTGTATGCTGGAAGACACCTCAAATTGCGTAACGAGAGTATCTTCGTCGAGTTGTTGGCCTGAAAATCGATTCGAGGAACAAGTCATGAGGCTTTTCAACATCGTGGCCCTCTTTTTTTTGCCCTGTTCCATGGCGAATGTGGGCCTGGGCCGCGCCAGCGAACCTTCTTCCAGGGTGAAAGCCCAGAAGATGGATGCCGTTGCGCTTGCACGGTTGATTGACGACCACATTGAAAAGCGATTGAAAGCGGAGCAGATTCCATGCTCGCCGCGGACCGACGATGCCGAATTCCTTCGTCGTGCCTATCTGGATATTCACGGCGTCATTCCCACGGTGGATCAAGCTCGCGCCTTCCTGGAGAACAACGCCCCGGACAGACGCGCCAGGTTAATTGACGACTTGCTCGGCAGTCAGCGCTATGCGGCTAACTTTGCCGACATCTGGCACAATCATCTTTACCCGGCGAATGCCAATCAGCGCATCAAGCCCGAGGCCCTGGTTGACTGGCTGGAGCACGGGTTTCAGACGCAGACCTGGGACCGGATCGTACACGACTTGGTCACCGCGATCGGTTCACAGGATAAAAACGGCGCCGTCACGTACATGTTGAAAGGCCGTTTTACGCTATCCGTCACAGAGATGACGGATCTGACGAGCCGTTCTTTCCTTGGAGTTCGACTCAACTGCGCTCAGTGCCACAATCATCCTTTCGCCGCATGGAAGCAAAGTGACTACTGGGGCATGGCCGCGTTTTTCACCCAGATCCAGCGACTCAAGCCAGTGATCGCGTTCACCGCCATCGCGGAAACCAACGTCGACCCGCGCAAACTGCCGGAGGCCGCCATGTTGCGCGAGCCGCAGTTTCTCGGCGGCGCGATGTTTAAGGCGGGCGCTGACCAGTCTCTGCGCAAGGCACTAGCTGACTGGATGGTTTCTCGCGACAATCCGTTCTTCGCCCGTGCGATGGTGAATCGGATGTGGGGACATTTCTTCGGTCGCGGTCTCATAAATCCGGTGGATGACATGCACGATGGCAATCTACCTTCGCATCCCGAATTGCTGGAAGCTCTGACGGAACAGTTCAAGGCCAACGACCTCGACCTCAAGTATCTGTGCCGCGCCATCAGCCTGAGCGAGACATACCAGCGAACGAGCAAGCCGCTCGCCGGCAACGGGAAGGACGACAGGCTGTTTAGCCGCATGCTCGTCAAGGTTTTGACGCCTGAGCAGCTTTTCGATTCGCTCGTCGTATCCACGGGCAATGTCGGCAATCGCAGTTCGGCCGGCAAACCGATAAACAATCCGCGAACTGAGTTCGCGGCCTTCTTCCGAACCGAAGGCGAAGTCGATCCCACCAGCTACAGTCGGGGCATTCCACAGGCACTGCGTTTGATGAATTCTGGACAGTTCCTGGGGCCGCGCAGCGAGGCGTTTATCACGAAGCAGATGGTGGAACCGGGAGCGACTCCTGCGCAAGCGGTTGATCGGTTCTACTTGCGAGTTCTTTCACGCCGGCCCAACGCGGAGGAAAGCGTGCGGATGCTGAAGTATCTGGAGCAACCGGGCGCCGAGCGTCAGCAATTGTACGCGGAAATCGTCTGGGCGCTGCTGAATAGCAGCGAGTTTTCGTTGAATCATTAATGGGAGTGCAATGATGCTACGCCGTGACTTCCTGAAGGCGACGGGAGTGAGTTTGGGAGCCGCCCCTCTTTGCGGTTGGTTGCCAACCTTGGCTGCTCGCGATGCCGACGTCGGCGGTCGCCGCAAATCGTGCATCGTCCTGTGGATGACGGGCGGCCCAAGCCATCTCGACACATTCGATCTGAAGCCGGAGGCGCCGACCCAGGTGCGCGGCGAGTTTCGACCGATCGCTACGTCGGCGACGGGCATTCAGATCAGCGAGCATTTCCCGCGTTTCGCTCGACTGCTGCAGCACGCCGCGATCCTGCGCAGCATGAGCACGCAAGAGGCGGACCACCAGCTTGCGTCCTATCACTTGCACACAGGTTACCAAAATCGCGCCGGCGGAATCTCGTTCCCCGCCCTGGGGGCGATCGCATCGCAAGAGATCGGTCGCGGCGACTTCCCGCTGCCGAATTATGCCGTGATCGGCCCCGGTCCCCAAGACGGCGTCCGCGCCGGCTTCCTGAATACACGCCATCAACCCCTCTTCGTTCCCGACCCGACGCGCGGCGTGGAAAACCTCGCCGCGAATGTGGATGCACAGCGTTTTCAGCGGCAGTTTCAGCTTCTGGGCGAGTTGGACCGATCCTTCCACCAGGTCTATCAGGCGCCGGCCGGCCAAGCACACCTCGCCACGATGGAAAACTCAGTGCGCATGATGCGGGCCCGTGAGGTCCAGGCATTCGAACTTGCCCGCGAGTCCGCGACGACGCGCGACCGGTATGGCCGTGCAAGCTTCGGACAGGGATGTCTGCTCGCACGCCGACTCGTCGAAGCAGGCGTTTCGTTCGTCGAAGTGAATATGGGGCAGGGCAACGAAGGCTGGGACACGCACGTGAACAATTTCCCGCGTACTCGGACTTTGTCGGCCCAAGTCGACGCGGGCATGTCGGCGCTCATCGAAGACCTGCGCGACCGCAATCTTCTGGAACACACACTCGTGGTCTGGATGGGGGAATTCGGTCGGTCGCCGCAGATCACCACGGGGGGCGGCCGAAACCATCACGCCCGCGCCTGGAGCGCCGTGCTCGCGGGCGGCGGCATCCGCGGCGGCCAAGTTATTGGACGTACCGATCAAACCGCCGCCGCCGTCGCCGAACGGCCGATCAGCGTCGTGGATTTTATGGCCACCATCTGCCGTATCCTGAGTATCGATTTCACGCGCAACAACTTGAGCCCCGAGGGCCGACCGGTGCGCATCGTGCAAGATTCCAACGTGACGCCGATTCGGGAGTTACTGCAATGACGGGAACGCAGCGGAGGAAAGAAAAAAGGGTCAGGATAGTATCTCTTTGCGAGCACGGATCGGCCCGGAAGAACAAGGGACTGCGGCGAAAGGCCCGACCGTCGGCTTTTGACCTGATTTCTAACTGAGCCGATGCGGCTCGAGAACGGTACGCTTGCAAGCAGTTCGGAGCGGTTTTACCGATTGTGACGAGTGAAAAGTCAGAATTCGGTTTGCGTCCAAGGAACGTCCGTCAACCTTTTGGGCCATAAGGCGGTTAGCCGCGGCCTTTTTTCTGTGGGGCCGGCCAGCCTTTCTTGTTGCTGAACGTCTCGTAGCTCGTGGCTGGCGAGTGGGGATACTCCTTCCCGTTTTTTTTTTCGTAGGCAGTGCTGGCCACCGAAAGGATCGCCTCGAACTCGGCGTCTTCGGGAAACTGATTCGGATCGGCCAAAATCTCCTCGAAGCACTCCTTTCCATTGGCTACCACGGCACACCGCGTATACAGAAACTCGTCCACTGAAAAATGCTCGCGTTCGCCCTTGTAGGAGTACTCTCCCATGTGGCGAGCATGCGCTTCGGTGTCGAGAGCGTAAAGCTTTTCGGCGAGAAGATCGTCGAAAGCGAAAATCTCGTCTTCAGGCAGCTTGGTCAGCGCCTTAACGAGAGGCCGCACAACAGCGTCGTCGTTGCCGATTTTCTTCCAGTCAACCAGCTTCATCAGGTCCCAGAACTGTTGCTCAGTCATGAATCGTTCCTGCAAAAGGCAAAAAAGAAGGCAAAAAAGGGGACAGAAGGCAAAAAAGGGGACAGGCACAATCCTGTTCGGCACGACGATTGCTCTCGGCTGAAATTTGCAAGGAGTCGCTTCGGGTTTGGGAATTGTTTGCGCCGAGGCGGGACGCGAACGCGCTCGGCGGCGACGGGGAATTTCAGACCGCGCAGCGTGAAGCGGAG
>JBBQPM010000316.1:0-4887 GCA_038217425.1 Gemmatales bacterium | reverse complement strand
AAGCCCGCCGTGGAACCCTGCAAACGCTTCGGTGCATGCACGGCGGGCTTACGCCGCGCCGCTCGCCATGTTCCGGTCCGTCATTCTTGGCCGCTCGCAATATAGCCCAGGCCGTTAGGCCTGGGATACGGCGTTAATTGTATTCGGCCCTGTAGGGGACGTTCGTCTCGAACGCCTGCTGTCGAGCGACCCTTACAGGGTCGAGATTACGCATGAAATCTTGCCCAGGCCTCACGGCCTGGGCTAGAAGAGTCGGCCTTTCAGGCCGAAAATACGGTTTGTCGCAGCAGCAGCGAGTGGCCGATAATCACGCCATCTCGAGCCCACGCATCGTGCCGGTGCTCGACGCGAAACGCTCGACGTCCAACCCCAGACGCTGCAGCATCGACACGTACAGATTCGCCAGCGGCAGGTTACGCTGGCGGTCGTAGACCAGGTGCTGCCCGTGCCGGAAGCCGCCGCCGAATAGCGTTACGGGTAAATTGTTGTTCGAGTGCGAGTTGGCGTTGCCCATGGCGGCGCCCTGCAACACCATCGTGCGGTCCAGCAGCGTCTCGCCGTTCTCCGTCACGTTCTTCAGGCCCGTGAGGAAGGTGCGGAACGCGGTGAGCTGGTTCTCCTCCATCCGCCGCAACGTGCTGAGCACCTCCGGGCGATTGCCGTGATGCGTGAGGGCGTGATGGCTGTCGGCGCCGGTGATGAGATGCGTCGAATGCTGATCCTGCGCCATGATAGCGACGACGCGCGTCGAATCGGTCTCCAGTGCTAGCCGGGCCACGTCGTACATCAGTCGGCTCTTGCCGGGCGTGTCGTTATTGTCGGTGATGTCGACGGGGAGCGTCGCCGTCACCGTCGGCTTGGGGCGATTCTCCCACTCCTGGGCGCGGACGAGTTCCTGTTCGAGTTCGCGGACCGACGTGTAGTATTGATCCAGGCGTGCCCGATCTTGAGGCCCGACCTGGCGCTCGAGACCGCGGGCGCTGTCGGCGACGGCGTCCATGATGCTTTGGCCTTCGCGGAGTTGACGCAAACGCAGGGCGATCTCGGCGGGGTTGCCTTGCAGAAAGAGTTGGCGGAAGGCGGCGGAGGGGCGTTGTTCCGGCGGAATGCGCACGCCGCTCGCGGTCCACGAGAGGCTCTGGAACGTTTCGTGTCCGATGAGGAGATTGAGGAAGGGGAAGCGGGTCTGCGAGCCAACGCGTTGGGCGATGAACTGGTCGAGCGAGATGGTATTGCGGAAGCCGCCGCGGCCGGGGTGGGGGGCGCCGGTGAGGAAGCAGATGTCGGCCGCGTGTCCGCCGTCGACCTGCGGATGCGAGACGCCGGAGAAGACGGTGAAGTCGCTCTTGAAGTCGCGGAAGATCTCGAGATACGGAGTGAGAGCGTAATCGCGTCCGGCCTCGGTCGGGAAGAAGAACTGCGGCAAAAGGCCCATATCATGGCAGACGGCAACCATGCGTCGGGGCCGGGCGGGCGCCGGGCTGCCCAGGGCCGACATGGCATCGAGCCAGGGGAGCGCCATCGCCACCCCGGCGCCTCGCAACAAACTGCGGCGCGTGAGTCGGCGACCGGAGGTCAAGTTCGTCATGGCAGGATGCTCCCGAGTTTGATTTGACGATAAATTTCTTCGATGCGGTTATCGTCAGCACGCAATTCTTCGAGCCAGGCTGTCACTTCTTCGTCATTCAAAAACCTGTGCCCGGCTGCTTGCAACTCGCTGCGAGCCCGACGCACAAATTCGACCATCGTCTCCTGAGGCGGCGCTGGCATGTCGAGAAGCCCAATAAGAGAGGTAAACCGAACCCTTGTGATCCGGCCAACGCGTGGATTCATCCCAAGGGTTCGGAGTACCTCACCCGTTGGGCTTTCATCATTCTTGACCGCGTGCAGCATATCCGATTCTATGCTTCACTTCGACCGCAGCTCCCAGCGCTCGCCGAAGAATCCTGCGTCGGCGATCCCCGCCGCGTGCCGGGTCGTCCGCGGTTGCGCGATGTCCATGATCGCCCAGTCGGGCAGCTTCGGCGTTTGCCGGGCGTTGTTCAGGTAGTCGTACTCGCGGTAGGTGAAGCCGCTGTTGATCACCACGTACTTCTTCGGCGCGAACGGATTCGGATACACCAGGACCGGCACGAATTGGCCCGGCTCGTAGAGCTTGCTCCCCACCTCCACGCCCCGGTTCGTCCACTTGATCGGGAGCTTGTCCGCGATCTTGCGAAGGTAGGCATTGCTGCTCGGATCGCCCCACAGGATCAGATTGTGCGCCAGCGCGTCGGCCGAGGTGACGTCGACGTCCTTCTTGACGCGGGCGATGCCGCGAAACTGTCGCCGCCAATGTTCGAGGGCGTGCTCCATCTCGGCCGCGGTCCACTCGCCGACCTTCTCGTTCATCGGCGTTCCGGTGGGCGCGATCATGACGAAGCTGTCCATGAAGGCGTCGTCGATCGGCCCCTGCACCAGGTGCCGTTTTTCGAGCTTCTGCGGATCCTTGTAATGAATCGCGTTCTCCCAGCCGGTCTCCTTCTTGTGGAAGTAATGGACCAGCGAACCGTCGGCCGGGTCCGCGGTCGGCTTGACGATGGCCTGCAACTTCTTGCCGTCGAGGGTGACAGTGAAGTTCTTGCCGACGGGGAGCGGCGTCTTGTCGAAGAGGACGGTGAGGCGGACGACGTTCTTGGTTTTGATGTCGATATGATCGCCTTCCCAGTCGGCTTCGACGCGGGCCTGTTCCCAGTGCTCGCCCATGCTGTCGATGCGGATCCAGAAGCTGCGGTTGTAACGCAGCGTGTAGGTGACGAAGCGGATCTTCTTGGGATAAGCGTTTCGACCCTTGGCGACGATGGGGTCCAGCAGGCGCTCGATCTCGACCTTTGCCTCGGGATGGTAGGCATGCCCGGTCTTGGGCCCGATGATGTGGACGAGGTCGAGCCCTTCCTTCTTCATGGCCAGGGCCATGATGTCGGCGGCTTGTTTTTGCTTGTCGTTCTCGCCGCTGTAGGCAACGGTGGGGAGATTGGTGAGATTGAGGGCCCAATCGGTGCAGTCGTAGAGGCGTAGGAGTTTTTTCTCATACCAGGCGGGTTCGTACTTTTCGCTCTGGAAAACGCGCAGAAACTCGGGCGTTTCGGAAAAACCCGCGCCGGGGGCGGCGGCGGCCCACTTGTAGGCGTAGTGAACCGCGTAGTTCCAGCAGGCCGCGCCCCCCATCGAGAACCCGCGCACCACGATCCGCTCGTCGTCGATCGGGTAGTGCTTCTTGGCATGCGCGAGCGCTTCAAGGGCGTCGATCTCGCCGGCGAAATGGTTGGCGTTCGAATAGCGGCCGTAGGGATGCAGCACGACGGTATCGGCCGGGTGAAACTGTCCAGGCGACTTGCTCCGCTGCGTGAGGAAGCTCAGCTCGCTCAAGGTCTCGCCGCGGCCATGAAACCAGAAATCCAAACGATGCTTCTTCTTCGGATCGAACGTCTTGGGGATCTCGAGACCATAGGGCTGCACGGAGCCGTCGATTTTGGAGACGTAGCCGCGCGGAACGAGACCGGTCTGGGCAAGCCACGGGGTCTTGCCCTCGGCCAGCGCCCTGGCGCGCTCGCCGCCGACCTTGAGCATTTCGTAGGCGTTCTTGACTTCGGTTTCCTTGTGGAACTCGTCATAGTCGAGGGCGTAACGGACGGCGTTGTAATAGATCTGCACATCGGGCAGATGTTCGTTCTTTCCAAGAGCGTCAATCGCCTTGCCGAGCGTGGCAAGTTCGCGGGTGAGGTTGGCGCGGTCGGCGTCGGGGATCTTGACGCCCGGCGGCGGAATACGCCGGACTTTGGCCGGGATGTTATCCGCGGGCCCGTCGGCGAAGAGGGCCGAGGCGAAAACCAAGAGGAGGAGAGTGAGTCGGATTTGCATGATTAGACCACTTAACATTCGGATGGTTACGCAGAAATCGTTTAGCCGCCGACTCCTGTCGGCGCGAAAATGTGCTGATGTGGGTCATGTTCTCCGTCGGCCCACGTCCGCGCCGACAGGAGTCGGCGGCTAAACGTGGCAGACCGTCAACGTATGACCGGATCCTCCTGGCGCTATTCTACAGTCCCACGAACGGCGTTCGAAGTCTTTTTCGCATTTCTTGTCACGCGGCCCGAAGTCGCCGCTATCTGGTGGTGTAACGAAGGAGAACGACCTCCCGAGTAAACCACTAAACCCGCCAGCCAAGGAGACTTCGATGAACCGCTTCTTCCAAATCCTGACCGCTTCCGCCTGCGTCCTCGCCCTCGCCATTCCCGCCGCCGCTCAGTCCAAGGGCTCCAGCAAGTCGCAATCCAGCAAAGGCTTCGGCAACGGCAAGGGGAGCAACAACGGCCAACAGGCTTTCGGCAACGGCAAAGGCAGCAACAACGCTCCGCAGGCTTTCGGAAACGGCAAGGGAAGCAACAACGGTCCCCAGGCTTTCGGAAACGGCAAGGGAAGCAACAACGCTCCGCAGGCTTTCGGAAACGGCAAGGGGAGCAACAACGCTCCGCAGGCTTTCGGAAACGGCAAGGGGAGCACCAACGCTCCGCAGGCTTTCGGAAACGGCAAGGGAAGCAACAACGCTCCGCCCACCGCTCCTAACCACAACCACAACGTTCACCACCACAACCATAACTTTCACCACCACCATAACTTCAGCTTCGGCGGGCATTTCTTCGGCTTCGCCGGCCATCGCGACGAGTTCTTCCCGCACCTGAACTTCTTCGGCCTGCACATCGGCCGCTAACTGGCTGTCCGGAGTCCGCTCATGTCGCTAGGATTGCAGGTGGAGAAATTTATGGCAACAACCTGAACAAGGAGACAGGTCATGACGCCGGCACGGAAGCCCTATCGCAGCGACATCAGTGACGCTCAGTGGAACAT
>JBBQPM010000315.1:0-4987 GCA_038217425.1 Gemmatales bacterium | reverse complement strand
TGGAGAGCCTGCTGATCCGCTTCGGTGAACGTCAACTTAGCCATCCCTGGCCTCCCTTCCGATGGATTATCCAGAAGGGAGCATTAGAACCTAAACCCGCTGCCGAGAAAAGACCTCATTTTGGGCCGGGCGGGGTATAGTCGAAGGCAACGAAGGCAACGATTTCCTCAGCGGCGACGCTGGCAATGACCGACTGCGCGGGGGCCTTGGCCGCGATCGGCTCGAAGGGGGCGACGGCAACGACCTGCTCATCGGCGACGGCGACAACATCATCTTCGGACCCGGAGGAAACGACGAACTCCGCGGGGGCGCGGGCAACGATCAACTCGAAGGCGGCGACGGCGACGATTCCTTGTCAGGCGATGCGGGAGTCGATATCCTGCTGGGCGGCCTCGGCAATGACATGCTCGAAGGAGGCGACGGCAACGACTCTCTCAAAGGGGAAGCGGGCAATGACGTCCTCTACGGAGACCTCGGCAACGACGCGCTCGTCGGCGGCGACGGTAACGATGAACTTTTCGGCGACGCCGGCAACGACGCGCTAGACGGCGGCGCGGGCGACGACTTCCTTGGCGGCGGCGCGGGCAATGACAGCCTCATTGCGGGTGTGGGCGACGACAAGCTGGTCGGCGACGCCGGCAATGACACACTAGTCGCTGGCGATGGGAACGACTCCCTTTACGGAGGCGACGGCAACGACAATCTCTTCGGCGACGCAGGCGACGATCTCTTGTATGGGGACGCGGGGAACGACACGCTGCGCGGCGGCGCGGGCAACGATCGACTCTTTGGAAACGCGGGGACGAATAAACTCTTCGGCGAAGGCGGCGACGACGTCTTGACGGGAGGGAGCACGACTAGCCAGCTCGACGGCGGCGCCGGCCTTGATATGCTCGACGGCATCGACGAAATCAAGAAAGTCATGCTGGCGAAGAATCTTTCCGAGGCCGACATGGCCGCGATCGGCGTCGCCGTCGGCGCCGCCCTGCGCGGGCCCCTCACCAAGGACATCGTGATCCAGGGGCAGAAGTTCCACATTCACCACGCCCAAAAAAGCATCGATGCCGCCGGCATCTCCTATCAAGGCCGCATCGAACACGAAATTAGCGGCGGCAACGACATGATCGACTACTCGATCCGCGTCGAGAACGGCCAAATCGTCGGCAATCCGCAAATTCAGTTTTCGCAAGGGGGCTTCTCCGGAATCGCCCGCGCCGCCATTTCCGCCACCTTCCTCTTCGGCGGCGTGAACATGATGTTCGGCCATAAGAAGATCCTTGACGTCGCCAGCGACCTCCTCGTGCCGCGTCTGGAAGAATTCGTACGCGGGGGCAGTTACAAGGATATCGCCAGATACCTCGTCCAGGAATTCGCCGCGATGGCGACCTATCAATCGGCCATGGACATCGCGGCAAATGAGAACTTCGGCATCGGCAACGCCAACGGCCTCCAGCAACTCGTCGACGGATCCTTGAGAGGCGGAATGGGCTCCCATAAGGTCAAAGTCTTCGACCACACTTTCGTCGCTCAGAAAATGGCATCCAATCGCATCTCCGACAATGCGGTCGAATACAACGGCGTTCTGGAACACCACTTGAGCGTCGGTCGAAACGATCTGGTGACGTATTCGTTTCGAATCGAAGGGGGAGAAGTCAAAGACTTCAAGCTCGACATCGAATACCGAGGCCTCGGCGAAGTGTTCCGCAAAATCGCCAAGACCACGCTGGACGTCCTCTTGGTGGCATTTCCAGTAACCACGGTCCTCGATCAGGTGCCCTTCATTGGCGACATCAAGGAGAAAGCCATCAACTACGCCTTGAAAGATCTGCAATCGTCCATCCAAAACACGCTCGACGGCGCCTGGGAGTCGGTTGCGAGCGGATTGGTCGCGCAGATCGTCGCCGCCCAAGTGCGTCTCGGTTAACCCGGACTGCCCTCCAGTGACATTTGGTCGAAGGCTCCTATTTCCAGAGCAGAGGAACGATGTTGACCATTCCCGGCATCCCTGTCGCCCGATTGGGCGGGGTGACACTGTCGCTGTTGGATTTCCTCCGTGATGATCATCGGCGCGGCCGGCTGTTGCTGCGATTGCAAGCCGCCGTTCGGGAAGTCCTCCTGATCGAAAAGGCGCGTGCGCTCGGGCTGGGCGTGGCAGGAACGGAACTCCAGCACGCTGCCGATCTTTTTCGCCGGCGTCGAAACTTGTCGTCGGCAGCCGATACCCATGCTTGGCTGCACGAAGGACGAATGACGCTAGACGATCTGGAGACGGTGCTGACGGATAGCCTGCTGTTGCAAAAGCTCAAAGATCACGTCGGGCGGGAAGGCGTCCCGTCCCGTTTTCAACAGCGCCCAGCCGATTACGACCGCATCAAGATCCGCCTGATCCAGGTGGCCGAGGAGGATCTGGCGCGTGAACTGCACACGCAAATCGTGGACGAGGGCGCCTCTTTCGAGGCGTTCGCACGCAGCCATTCGACCCATGCAAGTCGTCAGGCCGGCGGATTAGTCGGCCCTTTGTTTCGGTTGCAATACCCCGCATTGTTCCAGCCGGCGTTAGCCCAAGCCGAGCCTGAACCTTTCAGCGACGCGAGCGGGTCTTATCTGTTGGCGGTCCAAGAGCGAATTCCTGCCACACTCGATCGAGATACTGCTACGTTTATCGCCCAAGAGGTCTACGAAGAGTGGCTGGCGAAGACGCTGGCCGATGCGCCTTTCTCGGCGCCGCTTCTGGACTTTTTGCAATGAATCCGCTGGACGCGCTGTTACGTTATCCGCTTTTTTCTCTGCCTCCCCTCGAATTGGTTAAGGACTGGATTCTGCGCGGCCAGACCGTAAAGGTCGCGCTGGGGACGACGTTGTTTCAAGAAGGCTCCGCGGGCGACTGGGGCTATGTCCTGCTCGAAGGACGAGTGCGGGTCTTGCGTCGGTCGAGCGAAGGCAAAGAAGTCATGCACGGGAGTCTTCAGCCGGGTCAGCTTTTCGGCGAATATGCACTTGTGAAGCCGTATCTCAACACGGTCACCTGCCGCGCCGCCAGCGCGGCGACGGTCGCCCAATTTCCGTTGTCGGCGGTACGGGATTGGCTAGCAAAGTCTCTAGCCGGCGCGTCGCGATTAAAGAATTGGCTGCAGCTCCATCAATTGCTCAACTACTTGCGCGGACAGTCCTATCTCGGTTTCATGTCGGAGACCTCCGCTCTGGCGATGAAGCCGCATCTGCTTTCGCTCGAAGTCGGCGCGATGAGGACGTTGCAGGCCCCGGGCCTTTGCGAAGACTGGTGGTTTTTTCTGGAGGAAGGTGAAGTGCAAATCGGCTCTTCGCCCGAGGCCGTGCAGCATCTGGGGCCAGGTGATTCGTTCGGTGCGCAAGCCATCCTCGGGCAGCATCTCGCGCCGTTGGCCGTTTCGCTGACGCCGGCGCGGTGTTTGGCTTTGCCACGGGCGTATTTCATTCGGCCTCAGCAACCCAGCGGCAACTCCGCGGCACAATCATATATTGCCGATCGTCTGGAACATCCTGCTCAGATTCGTTGGATCGGTCAGCGCGAGACGACAGATTGCGGCCCGGCCTCGCTCGCCATGCTCGCCCATTATTTCGATCTGCCCGCCAGCGTTGACGACTCCGCAGTCGCATCGCAATTGGACCTCGCGGACTTACCGCTTTAGAGCTATTGCAAGCGGCTCGCTCGCTCGCGCTGGAAGGCGAAGCGGTCCGCATTCAACCGAATCAGTTACCCTTTGTCGCGGTTCCGGCCATTGCTCACCTGGATCAATGCCATTTCGCCGTCCTGTTCCGACTTGACCAACAAGGTGTGTTATTGGGAGACCCGGCGTCGGGGCTAGTGAAGGTCAGCTTTCTTAATTTCATCGAGCGCAGCTCCGGATGTCTGCTGCTGTTGCGTCCCAAAAGTGGATGAGAAAGCAAGCACGACACGGCATTGAGTTAATTCTGGGAATCTCTAACTGCAACGCCATATACGCACCGCTCACAGCGGCGGGAGTAACTCGCTGCCGCCCTGGTCGCTCGGCATCAGGCCGAACGGAAGGCCGCCAGGGAGGCTCATAGAGCGCTCCAGGACCAAATTTCGGAGGCAGTGGCGTTGAACGAGGAACTGGGCCGGGTGTGCGATCTGCTCGCTACGGCGTCCCTTTTGGCGGCCGGGTTTCATCGCCTACGTCGCCATCGTTGGAGGATATGGCGTAATGGAAGAAAAGCCCTCAAGCAGTCCGTGTGAGTCCGCAACGGCGCAGTCGGGCCCGCCCGTTGAGCCTTCGGTCAAAGCCTTGCTGGCGGACCTCGTAAAACGAGCGCAGGGCGGCGACCCCACTGGCTTGCCGCTCATTCGCGAAATTCTGGACGCCCATCCCGAGGTCTGGCAGCATGTAGGCGACTTGTCGTCGGTAGCCGAGCGTGCTTGGATTGCACTCCTTTCCGCCGACAATCCGTTGGCGGTGGAGTCGATGAAGCGGACGGTCGCGGAGATGAAGATTGATCTTGGCGGCGAGCATCCTACCCGCTTGGAGCGAATGCTGGTCGATCAGGTGATCATGTGCTGGATGGAGGTCAAATATCTGGAAACCGCATCTGCGGGCGCAGAGGGGAGTTCGCTGGCTCAGGCGAGCTTCCGCCTCAAGCACGTCGAGTCGGCTCAGAAGCGTTACCTGACGTCGATCAAGATGATGACCGAGACGAGGGCGCTCATGCCGGTTGGTGCGGCGTCACCGGGGTCGATCAAACTTTACGACCCCGAACAGAAGCTGCGAAAGAAGGCGTGAGTCGCTCGAAAGACCAGGAAGTCCGCATGTCTACGGGGGCAGCCGCTTCCTTTCGCAATGGATCGACATTACGGAACCGAGCGGCAAGGAAGCGACGCCAATTCCAATAAGGGTTTTGAAGAGTGTGATCGGGACATCGTGTCCGAAGACGCTGAGCCGGCTTAAGAACGGGCTTGGCCAGACGTTCGAACTAAATACGACATCGTGTC
>JBBQPM010000314.1:0-5069 GCA_038217425.1 Gemmatales bacterium | reverse complement strand
CAAGCGATTGAAACAGACGGGCGCCCGTTGGAAGGTGGAGAACGCCAACAAAATGGGCGAACTCTGCTGTCTCAACTACAGCAGCCAATGGGCCGCATACTGGAATGCCGCATGAGTGCCGGAAAGGATTGGCGCGCCCATCTCGGGCAGTCGTCGCGAATGCCGGCAGCATGGCGCGGTATTTGCAGTTGACCGCAGGTTCGGTTCGCACACGCTCGAGAACGCTCCTATGCAGTTTTTCGGCAATTTCTATCTATTTCTGGCATGGATGCTCGCCCTGGTCGCGCTCGCAGGAAATCTTGTGGTCACCAGCTATAACGTCAATTCTCTCATCGCCAACGACATAAAGGTGCAGCACACGTACCAGGTGAAGCTGGATCTCGCCGAGATCGAGCATACCGTCGTCAGCGCGCAAACCTCGGTTCGAGGCTTCCTCATCCTGGGCAACACAGAATTTCTAGCCCCTTACCAGCTTTCGGTCAATCGAGCGGAACGTCAGATTGAATCGCTTCGGCAAAAGACTGTGGACAATCCGCAGCAACAAGAGCATGTCGCCCAATTGTCCAAACTCACGGCGGCCAAATTTCGCTTCTTGAGCAATTCCATCCTCCTTAGCAAAGAAAAAGGGGTTGCGGAAGCCAAGGCGCTCATGGAAACCGGCGAGGGCAAGATGCTGATGGACCGGGTGAGCGAAGTGCTCGACCAAATGAACCTCCTTGAAGACGATCTCCTCGCCCGCCGCGCGGACGTGGCGCGGCGCGGGTATCGCACCACCATCGTCGCAGGACTTCTGGGCGGCGGCATCGCCATCGGCATGACGCTTACCGCCTTCGTGCTCGTTCGCAGAGAATTTCTGCGCAGGCAAGCCATCGAACTCAAACTATACAACAAAACTCGCGAAGAAGTCGCGTATCGTCTGGAGCAGGCCGACCTTCTCGAGAAAAAAGTCGCCGAGCGAACGTCGCAACTCAACGAGGCGATTGCGGCCCTGGTCGTCGAAGTCGACGATCGCACCAAGGCGGAGGAACGCGAACAACCGGTAGCCGTCGAACTCCGCCGCAGCAATGAGGAACTGGAAAAGTTTGCCTACGTCGCCTCGCACGATCTTCAGGAACCGCTTCGCAAGATCCAGGCGTTCGGCGATCGACTGGCGAAGAAGTACCGCGACGAGCTGGGCGAGACGGGCCGGGATTATCTCGACCGCATGCTTTCCTCTGCGGGACGGATGCGAACGTTGATCGAAGATTTACTCACTTTTTCGCGCGTGACGACCAAGGGTCAACCTTTTGCGCTCGTAGACCTCAATGCCGTCGCGGCTGAAGTTTACGACGTGCTTGAGGTGCGCCTCGGACAGTCTCAGGGGACGATCGAGTTCGGTTCGTTGCCGAGCATCCTGGCGGACGGCTTGCAGATGAAGCAGCTTTTTCAGAATCTGATCAGCAACGCGCTCAAGTTTCATCAGCCGGGAGTGCCGCCGGCCGTGCGCGTCTGGGCCGAGAACTTGGCAGAGATCCCCGCGGACCGGGATCCGCCCCCCTTGGCGAGCGTCGGCTGGCGTCTGTCGTTTGCCGACAACGGCATCGGTTTCGAGCAGACGTACGTGAGCCGAATCTTCGAGGTTTTTCAGCGCCTGCACGGCCGGGGCGAATATGAAGGAACCGGCATCGGATTGGCTATTTGTCGTAAGATAGTAGAGCGACATGGAGGAGCGATCGAAGCCCGCAGCCAACCTGGCGCCGGCGCGATCTTTTACGTCGATCTACCCACCCTAGCCGAGAAAAGGGCATGACTCATCCCAGCCGACCGATCACCATCTTGATGGCAGACGACGACCGCGACGACCGCGAACTGACGCGCGACGCCTTCGTCGAGGCCAAACTGGCCAACGACCTCCGTTTCGTGGAAGACGGCGTCGAACTCATGGATTACCTCAACCGCCGAGGCAAGTACGTCGATCCCGCGAGCTCGCCCCGGCCCGGCCTGATCCTCCTGGATCTGAACATGCCGCGCATGGATGGCCGAGAGGCGCTGCAGGAAATCAAGAGCGACCCCCGTTTCCGCCGAATCCGCGTGGTTATCCTCACCACTTCCAAGGCGGAGGAGGACATCTTGCGAACGTACAACCTCTCTGCCGCCTCGTACATCACCAAGCCGGTGACGTTCGAAGGATTGGTGGAAACCGTGCAGACGCTGGGAAAATACTGGCTCGAAATCGTGGAGCTTCCCGACAATGGGAACGACAATTCCTGAAGCGCCGATCCGCGTGCTGCTGGTGGACGACGACCGGGACGATTACGTCCTCACGCGCTCGCTGTTCGCGGAGATCCCGGGTAACCCCTTTCAGCTCAGCTGGGTTTCCAGTTACGAGGCGGGGCTCGAAGCGATCTGCGCGGGAGAGCACGACCTTTATCTATTCGACTATCAACTGGGCGAGAAGACCGGATTGGACTTGCTCGCGGAGGCGCGTTGCAAGGGGTGTGCGGGAGCCGTCGTGCTGCTCACGGGTCAAGTGGTGCACGAGATCGATCTGGCGGCGATGCAAGGCGGCGCCGCGGACTTTCTCGACAAAAGCCGGCTCGACGCCACCTTGCTCGAGCGGTCTCTGCGCTACGCCCTGCAGCAAAAGCGCTACGAGGCGGAACTCGAGCGCAAGGTGAAAGAGCGAACGGAGGAACTCGCCCGCGCCAATGCCGCCCTGCGCGAGGCCGATCTGCGCAAGGACGAGTTCCTCGCGACCTTGGCCCACGAACTGCGCAACCCCCTGGCGCCGATCCGCAACGCCCTGGAAATCATGCGCCTCTCGGCCGACAATCCGCAAGCCATGCTGCAAACCCGTCAAATGATGGAGCGGCAAGTTCACCAGCTCGTTCGGCTCATTGACGACCTGCTCGACGTCTCGCGCATCACCCGCGGCAAACTCAATCTCAGCCTCGAAAAACTGAAACTACAAGACGTCCTGGAAGCGGCGCTGGAAATCAGCAAACCGATCCTGGACAAAGCCAGGCTCACGGTGAGCGTGACCGGCGTCGAAACCCCGATCCGCGTCACGGGCGATCGCGTTCGGCTGGCGCAAGTCTTTACCAACTTGCTCAATAACGCCGCCAAGTACACCGAGCCGGAAGGGCACGTCTCCATCGACGTTCGTCAAGAACTCACGCAAGTCGTCGTCGTGGTCAAGGATAACGGCGTCGGCATCCCCGCGGAGGTTTTGCCACGCATCTTCGAACTTTTTACGCAAGTCGATCACAACCTCGACCGTTCGCAAGGCGGGCTCGGCATCGGCCTGGCGCTGGTGCGCCGGCTTGTCGAGATGCACGGCGGCACGGTACACGCCGAAAGCGAGGGCGTGGGCCGAGGGGCCACCTTCACCCTGCGTCTGCCGCTTTGACGCGAATGCGACTTCCCAAAGGGCAGCAATTCCCTTCTCGCGAAACCACGTGGTTTAACGCAAGAATGGCAATTTGGGTAGCTGGCGACGAATTCTTTCCGCCTCGGCATATGCTTTGCAACAGTTCTTACTCGTTACTCGGCAGAATCAACCGTAATGACGGAACGTTCGCCCATTTCGGGGGTTAGAATTATGGAGTTCTTTATTGTCTTAGTCGCGATCACCGCACTGGCAGGGTTCGCGTTTTATCGAGGTTGGTTGGCGGCCGACAGGCCGTACATCGACAACGACATGCACCGCTGATCGGCACCTATTGAAATGAACCGAGCCGGGAGGACGAAGCGAAAGCTTCGAAGTCCCGGCTCGATTCATTTTGATTCCGCGCGATGACCCTGCACCAACCGTCTCGACAAGAGAACGGGGCAAGCGCTTGCTCCCGTTAGAGCAGACCCAGATCGAAGGTCGCGGAGATCGCACGCCATAGCCACCAGGCGATGGTGCGGTACTCGCAGTGGATCTTCACCTGTGCCAGGGAACCGTTGGCGATCGCATCGTCGGGGTCGAGCATGTCGACGACGACGAGGTACACCTGGCTCTGGGGCACGATGTGCCCTTGCGGTGAATTGGGTTTCACGGCGAGCGAGCCTCCGCCTTTGCTTGACAGGGCCAGCGGGATCTCCTTCGCTTCGGAGCGTGGCAACTTCTCGGCCGAGAGCCGGCCGCGCCAGGTCTTGCTGTCCCGGCCCTGCACGCGAATGGTCGCGTCCAGGAATTTGATCCCCTTCTTGAAGTTCTCGTGCAAGAGCTGCATATCCGCCGGCTCGATCGGGATGAGGATGCGCACCTCCCCCGGTTTGCCGATGGTTGTGAACGGATACTCCGGCTTGTCCCATGACTTCCCCTGTTCGTCGATTTCGGGGAGCCCCATGACGACGCCCGCGATGGGGGAACGCATCTGCAAATCCTTCTTTTCCTTGTCGAGTCCGAGGAGTTTGCCGGTGAGGATCTCGACCTCGCTGTGCAGTTGGTCGATGCGTTCCTTGAGTTCCTTCTTCTCCTTTTCGTCGCGGAGGAAGCCTTTTTTGTTGCGGAACTCTTCCAGTAGCTTGGCTTTGAGGTCGCGCTCGGCTTTCCACTTGATGCCGCTGAGTTCCTTCTCTTGATTGGAAAAGACGGCGAGCACCTGGCCCTTCTCCACGCGCTGCGACTCGCGCACTTCGAGTTCGTCGAGTCGGCCCATCACTTTCACGTAGACCTGTTCGTGTTTGAACTGCACGATCCCCTGCGAACGAATTCGGCTCACCGGCAACGGCAAGAAGCCGACCAGCAGCAGAACGAATCCCGCCAGGCCCAGCGTCATGAGCACGCGACCTTGTTTCATGTCAGGCAACCTCCCGCGCCGCGCCAGATTCTTGAAGAGCCGATACGTCGGCCAACCAATCATCGACCCCAGCGAGACCACCATCAGCATCTGGCTGATGATTTCCAATTTGTACGGTTTGAGAAAATTCGCAGTGAAGAACAAAATCACGAACGTCACGACCCAGCGGTAGACGTAGCTGATGATCGCGAAGACGACGAAGAGCACCCGTCGCCACAGCTCCATGTAACCTTCGGGCTGCACTTCGATGCCCAGGAACTTGTCCATGAAGAGCCGGCTGATGTACTTGTTGGCCCGATC
>JBBQPM010000313.1:0-5205 GCA_038217425.1 Gemmatales bacterium | reverse complement strand
GCGAATATCTTTTTCGCGGATCTTGGGTTCAGGGGTGGGGGTAACCGGCTCCATGAACAATAAGATGCGCGATTGTCGTCGGGAGCGCAATACTGTACATTTATATTTCAATGGCGCAAATAGCGTGCCGAACAGGATTGAGTCCGCCCCCTTTGCCGGCGCTCGAAGTTGCTGCTGAATTTGCGTCCAATTCGACTTTGGCAACCCGAAATCCTGCAGAATGCACTTGCGCGACGGCGGTCTGAATCGCTTCCTCCAAGGAAGTCGCCTCGCGGTCGAAGTGGACCCAAGCGCGACCATTGCAACTGGCGGGCGTGCCGTCGTCGCATCCGGCGGCGAACAGCGCGTTTGCCTGCTCGTCCGCTATTTCCGACGCCTCAGTCAAGACCAGATCAAATTCGTAGGTTTTCATGTAAAGCTCCTTCAATGCGGACACGCGACAACTCGACGACGAATATACTCGGCGTGATTTTCCGGAACGCGCGGCTTTCCGTAAACTGTAACGATGCATCCGCCGCGCACTTGTGCCGAGCAGTACAACCTTCCCCAAGCGTGCGCGTGCGAACCGGATCGCACCAGTCGCCAGCCGTGCGCGACTGCGAATTCGATCGCTTCGCGAATGTGTTTATTCGAATGCACGCTGGCCTATTGTGCTGGCAGATAAACTGAGTCGGTTACAATTCGTATTTATCCTACCAAGATTCCTGAGGTAAGAGAACTCGAAGTCGAGGAACCAGAAAGAACTAAAGGAAAAAGACCTAAAGGGACAGGCATGCTTTCTGTTGGCGCCATTTTCCGCTACTTGTAGTGAGAGGACAAGCCACGCATCGCTCGAACGCCTGAAAAGGCGACAAGCATGTTTAATGTTTCCTTATTTTGGCTTCCTCATCGCTCGCTACGTTCAGACGCTCCCGGCGTAGAGGATCCTGGGTTCGGCGACGCCGGGAAGGCGCAGCACTAATCCCCCCGCCGTCCCATTCACTTCGACCACGGCGCCGGGTCGGCCCTGCGCATGCTCGTGCAAGATCGCTTCCATCGCCTGCACGACGGCGACGGTGTTGCGATCTGCCGCCACGTCGTTGTAGCGCAGCGCCTGCATCGCTTGCAAACGCTCGGGCCGCGCGCCGGGGCCGAACTCGACGAACGCGACTTCTTCGAAGAACCGCTCGAGGATTTCGATGCCGTAACCGCGCTGCGTGGACTGGCCCCAGGGCTCGATGAAGGTGCCGTTGTAGTGGTAGTTGGGCGTGTATTTGAACTCGCCGGGAGAGCGCCCCTCGACGGTGAGTTCGACGCCGCGCTTGCGCTGGTGGGCGTTCCAGACGCCGTTGTCAAAGCGGAACTGCACCTCTTGTTCGACGTAGCCGAGGAAATTATCGGGCGTCACCCAGCTGGTGTGAATGTCGAACGCCGCCTCTCGGCCGTCGGGGTAGGCGTAGACCATCTGCAGTTGCACGGAGTCCCAGGTTAGTCCGGTCGCCGGGCCGACGAGTCCGCGTTGGCCGTTGGCGGAGATGCGGGCCAGACGCCAATCGCCCGCGAAGCTGAAATCGATGAGCTTGATGTAGTGGCAGGCGACGTACGTCCCGGGATTTCGGCCCACGATCCACTCGGCAAACTGACTGCCGCTGATCGACTTCGGCTCCAGCAGTGAACAGTAGCCGTTGTTGACGTGCTGCAAAACGCCGGTCTGAACGTGGGTGCGGAGCTTCTTGTGATCGGGGTCGGCGAGCTTGTGATAGACGACCTTGGCGAGGACGTTGTGCCTGCGGGCGAGGGCCTGGAGCTCGTCGAGTTCCTGCAACTGGAGCACGCACGGTTTCTCGATGAGGACATGCTTGCCGGCCGAGAGCGCGGCCTTGGCGGTGGCGAAATGGCGATCGTCGGGCGTGGCGACGCAAACGACGTCGACGCCGCTCGCCAGCAGTTGGTCGGAAGCGTCGGCGCCGGCGAAGCTCGTGAAGGCGCCGAGCTTGCCGTCCTGCATATAGCGCTGGGCGCGGGCGCCGGTGCGGCTGGCGACGCCGGCAAGCGCCACGTCGACGACGCCGAACTCACGGCGATAGAGCCCCTGGGCGCGCAAACGCTCGAAGCAAGGGCGATAGGTTTCGTCGAAGATCATGCCGAGGCCGACCATGCCGGCGCGGAGGCGTTGGGTTGTTGGTTGCATGCGGAATATCTTACGAGCACGTTCGCCGAGTCAATGAGCCCCGCGTTGACATTACCGCAGTCGACGTCGACAATGAAGCGGACGCACTCGATTCGGCTGGAGTTCACCCGATGGCTTCTCCTTTTCCCGGCATGGATCCCTTTTTGGAAGATCCCGCTTTTTGGCTCGACTTCCACAACACTTTCGTCAACTACTGGCGTGAGGCGATTGCGGATGCGTTGCCGGAGGCCTATGAAGCGGGCATCGACGAACGCGTTTACCTCGTCGAAACCGATCCCGACGTGCGGAAGTTGATCAAACCCGACGTCGGCATCCTTGGCAGCGAATTATCAACAGGCGCCGTAAGTTCGAGGTCTGGGGTGGCGACGTTGGAACCGGTCACCGTTCCGCTCGCGCTGTGGGAGGGGCCGCGCGAGGCGTACATCGAGATCCTGCATCGCCCGGAACGGAGCTTGGTCGCCGTGCTCGAATTGTTGTCGCCTGCTAACAAGAACGCGCCGGGACGCACCGAGTATCTTTCCAAACGCAACGGGATTCTGCGGCAGAACGTGCATCTGGTCGAACTCGATCTACTATTGGGGGGCAAACGCGTGCCGATGGATAAGCCGTTGCCCGCGGGCGATTGTTATTATCTGCTGGCACGAGCGGAAGCACGGCCCGATTGCCAGGTCTACGCCTGGCCGCTCGAGCAGGCGCTGCCAAGACTTCCCGTGCCGCTGCGAGCGCCCGACGCGGACGTGATGATCGACCTGGCTGCGGTGTTCGCGACGGCGTACGAGCGCGGCCGATTCGCGCGTCGGCTGCGCTACGGCGCACCGTGTCCCGCGCCCGTGACCGAGCCGCAACAGGCCTGGGCCCTTTCCCTTTTGGGCGAACGAACCACTACCAAACACTGATGCTAGCCGGCAGGATTGATGACGACGCGGCCGGGCATACAATCACGGCGTCCGGGTCAACATCACGCACGCCAAGGGGCGGTGAAATTCTATTTCACCGAGGTCGCACGCAACAAGAGCTACGTCGAACCTTACGACGCGAGCCGGCAGTTTACGTTCCGGGCGTACAATACCAGGGCGATGTTGCAGCAAGGGCCGCAGGCGAAGTTTGAAGAATGGCACATTGGCAAATGGGTGAAGTAGGCAGCGACAAACCAGGAGCACATCAGATGGCAAAGGCGCGAAAGAAACCCGAAGCGGCGTCGAAGGACACAGGATCGGATTTAGGCGCAGTGGGCGGCGTTGCCGCGGGCGCGGCGGCCGGATCGCTCTTGGGCCCGCTCGGCGCCGCGGTCGGCGCCATCGTGGGCGGCGTCGCAGGTACCGGGGCATCGGCCAAGGCGCCCAAGGTCAAGTCGGCGGCGAAGAAAGCCGTTGCCAAAGTCGCCGCCGCTGTCAAGAAGCCCCTCAAGAAAGCCGCTGCGAAACCCGTCGCCAAGAAAGCGCCCGCGGCGAAGAAAGCGCCGGCTGCCAAGAAGCCCGCTGCCAAACGCAAGAAGTAGCGTTACTTCTCGAGCGTGATCTTGCTCGCATCGGCCACGACGATCTGTGGCCGATTGTTGAACTCGCTGATGACGCCCAGCACGCGGATGGCCTTGCCCTCGTACGTCGACTTCGGATTCGCAATGCCCAGCGCCTTCAGGCCGTCCTGCACGCCCTTGTTCAGGACGATCGTGAAGTTGTCGTCGGCCATGCGGTCCGCGGTCGAGTTGAGGAAGACCAAGTCTCCCTTCTTGCTCTGCCCGGTCGCCGCCACGGTCATGGTGAGGTTGACGCTTTTACCCAGAAGTTCCTTGCCGAGCTTGGACGTAAAGGGGATGCCGTTGACGAGCAGCGGGGCCGAAGCGGTCGACGCCCGGGTCTTGAGCGAGCCGGCTTTGAGGACGCTGAGCGGCACGAGATCGTTGATGGCGATTTCGCCGTCGTCATTGCGGATTTGCAGCCGGAGAAGCGGATCTTCCTTCGACCAGTCGATGAGGATGGCGCCGAAGTTGTTGTTCCAGAACTGCACGGCCACGCGGTGCTTGTTGAGTTCGGGCAGCCGCCATTTTTGGTTGCCGAAGTTGAAGCCGCTGGCGGTGAGATCGTAGAGCGGATAGCCGAGCCCGGCGTCCATGACGGAGAGTTCCGCGTGATGGCGATCGCCGCTCAACACGATGACTCCCTCGGCTCCGGTGTCCTTGAGCAGTTTGAAGAGCCGATCGCGCTCGTGCGGCGTGTTCATCCACTTCTCCCAGCCGTGATCCTCGGAAACCACCTGAATGCTCGACACGAATAACCGGATCTTGGCCGGCTTCTTCAATTCTCCCTCGAGCCACTTCCACTGTTCCTCGCCGAGCACCGTGGTCGTCTTGTCCGTGGTCGGAATGTAGGGGCCGAGGTTCGGGATGAACTTGCCGCGCTTGGTCAGCGTGCTACGGTGGTAACGGGTATCGAGCATCAACACTTGCACGCTCTTGTCGGCGGGACCGAAGATCTTCGAGTGATAGACCCCCTTCTGCGTGCGCAACGGCGAATCCTTCGGGTAATCGAACGTGTCGAGCAGGATCTGCTGCGATTCTTCGCGCTTGGGATATTCCTGGCCCGCGTCGTTCTTGCCGTAGTCGTGATCGTCCCAGGTGGCGAGGATCGGGCACATCGCCTTGACTTTTTGGAAGCCCGGCTCGGCCAGAAGTTTGCCGTAGATGCGTTTCATCTCGGCCATGTCTTGCGTGTCGGCGTAGATGTTGTCGCCGCACATGAGGAAGAGGTTCGGCTTGAGCGCCACGATCGGATCCCAGAACTTTTGCGATTTCTCCTGGCTATTGCAGGAGCCGAAGACAATGCGTTCAAGCGGTTCCTGAGCGACGGCACTGGCGGCGCAGATGAATATCGCGAGGCAAGCAAGGAGGCGACGCATTGGAGAACTCCGGATATAGGAAGGTCGGAAGGAAAGCCCAGGGATGGCTATCCCTGGGTGTTCGCTATGCGGGCGGAATGGGGGAGGCGATGCGGTCTTTGCCGCGCATCCAGGGCTTGAGTACTTCGGGGATGAGCACG
>JBBQPM010000312.1:0-5212 GCA_038217425.1 Gemmatales bacterium | reverse complement strand
CCTTTCTCAGTGCCAAATGTCGATGGGTCCTTTTTTTTGGCCGTGCCGCCAGCCGGCACAAAACCGTGGCCCGACAGACCAGCGAGGATCAGCAGAATCGCCAGCGTCGTCGCAACAACATGTTTCATCGGCGTCTCCTTGTAAGTATAAGACAGCTTACCCTTGGGTGATGCCGGTTGGCGAACGGTGCTGCGTAGGCCCCTACTTACGGGATGGGCGTCCAGGGGATGAGATCCTTGTTGGGCAACACGTGAATCATCAGGTCGCTGGCGCTGATGTTGAACGGCTTGAGGCAGTGATTCACCACGTCCCAGAGCGTCACCGCATGGTGCTCATGAAACACCGAGCCGGTATTCATGACGTTGGCGGTATTCGTGCCGAAGGAGCACGGTGACACGTACCGGTAGCGCTCCTTACCGCTGCCGACGGGCGTCCACTGCCGAGCCACCCGCGTAGCGGCATTCAGTTTGTTGAAATCCAGCGCCACCGGCACCTGGGTGCTATAGTGCAGCGACACTGCCACTTCCGAGTATTTATTCTCGAAATCGGCGTTCACGCTGATTTGCGGCGCTAAAAAGCCCCAGTTGCCCGGCGTGACCTCGCGAAAATGCTTGGCCAGGCGAACCTTGTCCGTGGCAGGGATATTGAGACGCGCATCGCCAAAATTCGAAAAGACCGCGTCGGTCATGGAGATGACTTCGGTCGAGCTGAACTGGAACGAAGTCGTCCCGCTGCGTTTACTGTCGCGCATCTTGACCGAGAAGCTGCCCGAGAGAAGTCGCAATCTTTAATGACTCATAATTTCCAGACCTTTAATCCGGCCTCATTCTTGGCCGCGTGAGGTATAGTCCCCCGGTACGTCGGCGTTCATCGGAAACAACGAGATTTGCATTGGGTCCACGTACCAGGGGACTTACGTCCCCCGCTCGCCGGTTGCAGAAATTATAACTCGAGTGGCGACATCGAGATGTCGCCGCGGAAGCAAACGTCGACGTCGCCGCCGGGCTCGCGGGCACGTAGGTGGTAGTTGCCGTCATAGAGAAACCCCTCAGGCGTGACGCGGAACTGCAGCGGCAGCGGACTGAGGTCGAGCGGGCAGTCGACCAGCTTGGGTTCCCGGTCGCCGGCGTCGGGATGCGGCAAGTTGACGTTCCAGAAGGTGCGCGGTTGCCAGGGACGCTTCAGCAGCACGTCGAGCGCCCGGCGAGCCCACTCGGTCGCCTGGTTCCAGTCGAGTTCGCGGGCGCGTTTGCGGTAGTGCGAGAAGGCGATGCCAGGCCGGCCGTGCAGCGCCGCCTCGCGCACCGCGGCGACCGTTCCCGAATGAAAGACGTCTGCGCCGAGATTGCCGCCGTGGTTGATGCCCGAAATCACATGGGTGATTCGCGGCGCCAATTCCGCGATCCCCAGTCGCACGCAGTCGCCAGGGGTGCCGTCCGCCTTCCAGCCGTGCTCGAGGCGTTCGGCACGAATCGGCTCGTGCGTGGTCACCTTGTGCCCGCAGACGGACCAGTTGGCCGACGGCGCGATCCAGATGACCTCGCCGAAAGTCTGGGCCGCGCGCGCCAATGCCGCGATGCCCTCGGCATTCACGCCGTCGTCGTTGGTCAGCAGAAAAATGGGTTGCACGCAATCCTCCGTAGTTCGTCTGGCAATATCTTACTTTTATGACTCTCCGCCAATGAGCTTCCAGGCCGCCGAATCTTAAACCCCGCGTAACTTCGGCAAAACCTCCCGTGCCAGCAATTCCATGCTCTTCCGCGCCAATTCATGCGGGAGCGTCCCCGTCTGACAGCCCGTGAGCACCACCCCCACGCCTAACTCCTTCTGGAAGTGCTCGAGCTTCTGACGCACCGTCTCGGGACTGCCGACGATGGCAAACGTCCCGCGCTCGATGTCCGCCCACGTCTTCTGATAGTAGAGGAACGCATCGTTGTTCTTGAGAATTGCGGCCGCCGACTTCACCGATGTGTAGCCCGGCGGCGTCAGGCCGATGTTCTTCAGTAAATTTCGTACGAAGTACCACAGGTGCGGCTCGTACTCGCGGCGCGCCTGGGCGTCGGTCTCGGCCACGTAAATCGGCACGCCCCAGCCCATCTGCTCCGGATGCGGCTCATAACCGGCTCGGGCGCACGCGTCGCGGAACTGGCCGAAGACGCGGCGAAAGACGTCGAGATGATAATAAGGGATTCCCATGTAGCTGAAGCGGCGCTGAGCGACCAGCTCGATCGTCTCGGCGCTGCCGACGCCGGGAATCCAGATCGGCGGATGCGGTAATTGCAACGGACGGGGCCAGGGGTTGACGTAGCGGAAGAAGTAGTGCTTCGAGTGCCACTGGAACGGCCCCGGATGCGTCCACGCTTTGAGAATGAGATCGAGAGCTTCGCGGAACTTCTCGCGCGCCGTCGTCGGGTCGATCTGATACGCGAAATACTCCGGCCCGCCCCCCACCACCATGCCCGCGACGAGTCGGCCGCCCGACATCACGTCGAGCATCGCGAACTCCTCGGCCACGCGTAGCGGCGGATTGTACAGCGGCAAGGCGTTGCCGATGACCGCGATCTTGCACTTCTTCGTTCGCTGCGTCAGAGCCCCCGCGATCACGTTCGGCGACGGCATCAAGCCGTACGCGTTCTGATGGTGTTCGTTGACGCAGACGCCGTCGAAGCCGAGCTCGTCGGCGTAGGCGAGCGTGTCGATGTATTCGCGGTAGAGTTCGTGTCCCTTGACCGGGTCGTAGAGGGAATTGGGGAGCCAAACCCAGGCTGAATCGTACTTCTGATCGAAGTCGTCTGGGAGGTGGGGCCAGGACATGAGGTGGAAGAAGAAGAACTTCATACACGCATTCTTACGCCCGGATGCCAGGTTCGCCACCTCCCGTTTTACCCGGCTTAACGGCTGCGAACTCAAATTTACAGGTTCGCCCTGCACAGCGAGGTCGTCCGCGGCCGATGAAGTAGGGGAGATTGTCATCTTTAGAGGATTTGGGATGGATCCCCTTCGCTTGATGCGGCCGCTTGCGTTGGAACCGGAAGGTCTCAGCGCGATCGCCACGCTCGCCGCTCGTTGGTCCGCGCTTCAGGAGGAGGAATCGACCCTCGAGGAGAAGCGGACCGATCTGCAAAAACAGGAAGATCGGCTCAGCATCGCCGGCGAAGACCGCAAGTCGCATCTGCTGCGTCTTACCGAGAAAGCGCAGGCCGAGCGCCGGGCCCTCAAACGGGAGCGGATCGAGACCGAACAATTCGTCGAAGCCCTGGCCAGCAATTTTTCCGACGTCAAGAAACAAGTCCTGGCTCAGAAGAAGATCAACGACATCGAGCGGACCCGGCTGGATCGTTTGCAGACGCATCTCAAGAAGCGTTTCCGCGAGCGCTGGCAGGCCGAGTATCGCACCATTCGACAAACGCGGAAAAAGCTGCGGGCGCTCCAGGCGAAGCTCGAGAAACGCGAACTTGAAATCTCAGCGGGGCAAGACGCCCTTCAGGCCAAACGGCTCCGGTTCAACGCCGACTTTTTACTCGGCAAGAATCATCTGAAGGAATCTTGGGCGAAGCTGAAGCTCGATCAATACCGCTGGAAACATCGCCGCGGCCGGGAACGGGCGGCTCTCAAAGTTCGGCTGCGCGACGCGGAGACCTTTGCCGCACAACTCCAGGCCGTACACAAACACGTCGAAGAGGAGAAGCTTGCCTGGAGCAAGCAAAAGACGGAGCTGCTTGGCGAACTCGAGACGATCAACGTCCGCATCGCGAATCAGAGGCTGTTGCTCGAGACTCGTCAGCAGCAAATTATCGGCCTCGATCAGCGCCGGCCGATCTCTGCGGCAATGACTCCCGCGGAACTCGCCCTGCAGGCGGGCCTCGCGTGGCTGCATCCCCAGACGTCGGAAACGTCGCCGGAGATCCTGGCAGAACGGCAGCGGGAGCAAGAGCAAACCGCCCGCGAACTCGCCGATCAACGGAGCTATCTGGCCGATCTCTGGCAGCGTTTTCAACGGCTCCTCATCGGACTCGAGGCGGAACGCGGAGAATATCTCCGCGACATCGAGTCGCTCGCTCACGAGATTCTCAAATCGAGCGAAGGCGCCGTCCAGCAACAGGCGTCCATCGAGGAATACGAAGAAACCCTACGCCAGCAGCACGAGGAGATCGTCGGCGAGCATCACCAGGTCGTCGGCAAACAGGCGCAGCTCGTGCGGCAGGAAGCCGACTGGGAGATCGAGAAACGTCAGCTCCTCACGCAGGTCAAGGCGCGCAAGAAACTGGTCGATCAAAACATCGTGGCCTTGGGCCAACTCAAGGAAAGTTGCCAGGCCAACTGGCAGCAAGAATTCGATCGGCTCGCGCTCGACCGTAAAGAGTTAGCCGGGCTGGTCGAAGATCTCACCAACAAACGCATCGAACTTTTGCAGCGGCTCGAAGCGCTGGAGCAAGAGAAACAGCGCTCGGCCGAGGAACGACTCGCGCTCGATGCGTACCTCGCGGAACAGTCGATCGGTCAGGATCCGCTGGTCATTAAACGGGTGGAGCAACTCCGCCGCAAATGGCTCCTGCAGAACGCGAATATCTTGCGCACTATCGGTCAAGACCGCAACGCGTTGCGGGAAGAAATCGTCACGCTGCAGACGCGGATGCACGAGATGCAGCGCGTGCTCGAAGAAGTTCAGCATGCCGCTCGCACGGCGGCGGAGCAGCGTTTCCAACTCGATTACCAGGCGACCCAGGCGATCTCGCATCACGCCCGTTTGCAGCAAGAAGCGGAGACGGCGCAGACGCTGCGTCAGCAGTCGGCCGAGACGTTGCAACGGCTAAAGGAAGACTTCGACACGCTGTCGCTGGCCCTTCTGAGCGTGCCCGAGGCGCTCCACGTAACGCGCGCGGCGTGACACGCACGAAGACAAGTTTCTGATTTCCGGCTCCCTCTCTCCGGGAATTCCCAATCCTGTTCGGCACTCGCCTCGCTGGGGGAGGGCGGTTTCGAGTAAACGATCGCCTCATGGTCGAGAGTGCTTCATCGTTTGAGCGGAAAACGCTAATGGCGTTCGGAAGAAATGCAATCGCTGCAAAGCTTGGCGATTCGCTAAGGCGAGCGGCCGACGTCAGTCGGCCGGTATAGCATCCCATTCGAAGATCTGATCGCAACCGCTCAAGCACACGTACCGGCCGACTCACGTCGGCCGCTCGCCTAATTCGGAGTCTCCCTACCGGTA
>JBBQPM010000311.1:0-5304 GCA_038217425.1 Gemmatales bacterium | reverse complement strand
CGATCGGATCTTCGAATGGGATGCTATATCGGCCGACGTGAGTACGTGTACTTGAGCGGTTGCGATCGGATCTTCGAATGGAATGCTATACCGGCCGACTCACGTCGGCCGCTCGCCTTAGCCAATCGCCAAGCTTTGCAGCGACCGCGCCATTTTTCCAGAGCGGCTCACGTTTGCACGGCATCTGGCGAGCCGCTCTAATCCTCCAACTCTCCCTTTACGATCGCGAGCTTCGCCTTCTGCGCCAAAAACGTCCGTTCTCCCGCCGTCGTGAAGCGAATCTTGATCTTCTGCAACACCCCGTGTCCGCTTACCAGCGTGATCTGTCCCACGCCGTATTGATCGTGCTGCACCAACATCCCTTCGTGATACTTCTTCATCTCCGCATTCGGATCGAGGGCGAGCGGAGTCGCCGCCTCGGGCGTCTTCTTCGGACTGCGATCGAAGACGCCGGTGTCGTACCAGCCGCGTGCGGCGCTGCTCGTCTCGCTGCGAAGTTTTTGGCTCGGCCGATGTCGCTGGCTCGAGGAAAGATCGATCTCCTCGACCTCTTTCGGCAGCTCGTCCAGGAACATGCTCTGCACCGCGTACAGCGTTTGGCCGCGGAACTCGCGCATCCGGCAACGCGTCAGCAACAACTCATCCCGCGCCCGCGTCATGCCGACGAACGCGAGCCGGCGTTCCTCCTCGACGTCCTCTTCCTTGCCCATGCTCCGCTCGTGCGGCAAGATCCCTTGCTCCATGCCGAGCATGTAGATCACCGGGAACTCGAGCCCCTTGGCCGCGTGCAGCGTCATCACCGACACTAAGTCTTTCTTCTCGTCCCAGCCGTCGACGTCGTTGGTGAGCGTGACGTTCTCGCAGAAGTCGGCGATGGTGCGCGTCTCGTCTTCCAGATGAAACTGATGGGCGGCGGTGATCAATTCTTCGATGTTCGCCAGGCGTTCTTGATCGTCGGGATCGTCGCTGGTTTTGAGCATCTTGCGGTAGCCGGTCCGTTCCAGAACCTGACGCATGACTTCATCGGGCGAAGCGACGAGATACTCGCGCAGCTCGGCGAGCATCTTGGTGAAGAATTTCAGGCTCGTCGCGGCCTTGCCCTTGATGCTGGGAATCTTGTCGACCTCGGCGGCCGCGGCGCACAGGCTCATCTCGCGCGCCTCGGCGTATTCCACCAGGTGGTCGAGCGAGGTCTTGCCGATCCCGCGCGGCGGCTCGTTCACGATTCTTAAGAAGGAAATCGTATCGCGCGAATTGATGAGAAGCCGAAGATACGCCAGGATGTCCTTGTTTTCTTTGCGATCGAAGAACGCCAGGCCGCGGACGATCTGGAACGGCACGCGTTGGCGGACGAAGGCGCTTTCGAGGTTGCGCGTCAGGGCGTTCATGCGGAGGAGAATCGCGTAGTCGCGGTAGATGTGCTTGCCCTCGGCGACTTCCTCCTTGATCCGTTTGACGATCCCCTCGGCTTCTTCGAGGCCGTGCTCGAAGAGCAGGATGCGGACCGGCGCGCCCGCGGCATTTTTCGTCGTCAGATCCTTGGCCTTGCGCTGCACGTTGTGGCGAATGAGCGAGTCGGCCGCGGCGAGAATGGCCTGGGTGCTGCGGAAGTTTTCGCCCAGCGGAATGACCTGGGCGCTGGGGAAGTCGCGTTCGAAGTCGAGGATGTTGCGGATGTCGGAGCCGCGCCATTTGTAGATCGATTGATCGGGATCGCCGACGACGCAGAGGTTCTGGTAGTCCTGCGAAAGTTGCCGGGCGATGGCGTACTGGGCCTTGTTCGTGTCCTGGTATTCGTCGACGAGGACGTAGCGAAAGCGGGCGTCGAGATCGCTGCGGAACTCGGGATCGTTCTTGAGCGCGAGCGCGGGCCAGTAGAGGAGATCATCGAAGTCCAGGGCGCTGGCGTCGCGCATTTTCTTTTCGTAGTTGACGTAGACCTGAGCGACGACCTGGGTGAAGAAATCGCGGGCCGTGTGGGCGTAGGCGGCCGGCGTCAGGAGTTGATTCTTCGCTTTGGAGATGGCTCCGCCGATCGAGTCGGGGGAGAAGCGTGTGCTGTCGATGCTGGACGCGGCGAGGGCCGACTTGATGAGTCGGCTGCGGTCGTCCATGTCGTAGATGGTGAAGTTCTTGTCGAGCTGGAGACGGTCCGCGTACTGGCGCAGGATGCGGACGCCGAAGCTGTGGAAGGTCGAGATCCAGACGCCCTGGCCCGGCACGATTTCTTCGACGCGGCGTTTCATCTCGGCGGCGGCTTTGTTGGTGAAGGTGATGGCGAGAATCTGATAGGGCCGAATGCCCTGAGCGAGCATGTAGGCAATTCGGCGGGTGATGACGCGCGTCTTGCCGGAGCCGGGGCCGGCGATGACCAGGACGGGGCCATCGATGCATTCGACCGCCGAGCGCTGCGCCGCGGTGAGGTCGGTAATCAGGGCGTCGGCGTCGATCTTATTTCGCATCGTGCTCCTCCATGATTCGATTGTATGCGACGTGCGAACCGGTTGAAGTGCCGACACTTTCCTTAGGGTCCATTTGAAAACCCCTCTCCTCCCGGGAGAGGGGCAGGGGTGAGGGAAAAACCCCGGGATCAAGATTGTTCCCCCTCACCCCAACCCCTCTCCCGGGGGTAGAGGGGAGATCGGGTTTCCGTCGAGATACACGCGGCGCACGGCCAAGGACGGGTCGAGCACGACGAGGTCGGCGCGTTTGCCGGCGCTGAGGCTGCCGGTCTCGTGGTCGATGCCGGCGATGCGTGCGGGGGTGAGGCTCGCCATGCGCACGACTTCGGGGAGGGGGGCGCCGGTGAGTTCGTGGAAGGTTTTTATGGCGTGATCGAGTCCGACGACGCCGGAGGCGAGGGACTTGCCGTCGGGCATGACGCCGACGCCGTCCTGGCGCAGGATCGGTTCGCCGCCGTCGAGCGGTCCGAAAATATAGGGGCCGTCGGGCATGTCGAGGGCGCGGTTGGCGTCGGTGACCAGGGCCAGGCGATCGGGCCCCTTGCACTTGTAGGCGAGCTTCAAAAGTTCCGGACACAGATGCTTGCCGTCGGCGATGACTTCGGTCGTCAGCTCGTCGGCAAGCAGCGTCGCTTCCATCACGCCGCCGCGCATGGGATAGGTCTGCGTGAGGCGCATGCGGGCGCGGTCGGACATGGCGCAAAAGAGATGATCGACGTGCGTGACGCCCCAGCTGCGGGCTTGGGTCATCTGTTCGAAGCTGGCGTAGGAATGGCCGACGTTGCAGCCGACGCCTCGGTCGCGGCACGCGCGCACGAACTCGGCGGCGCCCGGCAATTCCGGCGCCACCGTCGCGCGCGTCATGCAGTCGGCATATTCGAGGTAGGCGTCGAACTCGCGGGGCGTCGGCGGTCTGAGCGTCTCGCCCGGATGGCAACCCTTCGCTTCGTGCCAAAAATACGGGCCGTAGAAATGGGCGCCGACCACGGCAGCCCCTCCCGTACCCGTTTCCTTGGCCCGTCGACAGCACTCCAGAAATGCGAGGATCTGATCGTGCCGTGCGACGGTCGACGTCGGCAAGAGCCGAGTGGTGCCGTGCCGCGCGTGGGCCTGACAGACGGCGCGAAACGCCGCGTCCGTCCCGTCCATGAAATCGTGTCCCTGTCCGCCGTGCACGTGGAGATCGATGAACCCCGGCGCCAGGAAATCGCCCTGGAGATCGACGACCTGGGCGTCCCGGGGAATCTTGAGCTTGCGCCCGGCGAACTCGATCCGCCCTGCGCGGACGAAGAGCTTGCCCGCGCTGAGGAGTCGGCCGGGCAAGATCAGCGTGGCATTGACGAAGGCGAGAGACTGGGTCATCGAATCACCGCTGCAAGGGACGACTCATCAGATCGAAAAGACCGCGCGAGACTTTCGTCTTGGAAGGAGGCGGCAACGAGGTCACCGGTTCCGTCCGCGCAGGCAACACCCCGGTGAACGAAGTCGACAGCGTCGGGGGCGGAGCCGGCAAGACCGGCGGCAGCACGGGAGCGGCGGTCGGGGGCGGAGCGGGCAAGAGCGGCGGCAGCACGGGAGCGGCGGTCGGAGGCGGAGCCGGCAAGATCGGCGGCAGCATCGGGGCGGCTGGCGGCAGCGTCACCAGCTGCGCCGGCACAGGCGCCTGGAAGATCGTCCCCAACGTGAGCGGCCCCGGACTCTCCGGCGCCTTCTTCGGATCGGGCGGAAATACCGGCGGCAGCTCCGGCGGCTCGGGCGTCTGCGGCGGCACGCGAATCTCGCACACCGATAACGCCATGATCGCCGCGTTCCGCACCCGCATCGACGTTTCCGGCGGATTGCCGTCCTTGTCGCTGGCGACCGCCGTGAGCCGAAGCGCCTCGACGGTGTTCTTCGTGCAACAACAGCCGCTGGAGAGGGCCAGCGCCGCTTCCCAGCGGACGCATTCGTTGGCGTCGCTGCGCAGGGCGTTGATGAGCGCCTTCTCCGCTTCGGGATATCGACGGCAGTTGACGGTGCCGAGATAGCGGACGTCGGCGCGGCGCGCCTTGGCGTCCTCTTCGTCTTTCTTGATGCGCGCCGCGGCGCCGCCGGCACTGTCGGCGGGCTTGGCGAGATCTTCAGGCCTGGCCTGGTCGGGCCGCGGACAACAACCTGTAATGTTGCCGCCGGCGTAGGCGTTGATCGGCACGAGGATGGCGCCGAGCGATTTGCCGATGAACGAGTTGCAAAAATGCTTGCGACACTTCTCGTGCTGCTCTTCGGTGAGACAGAAGAACGACCAGATGTTTTTGGGCGCTGCCGCCGGCGCCGCGGGGATGGCAGCGGGAACCGGCGGCGGCGCGGGCGCTTGCCCCTGCACGAGATGCCAGGAGCCGAGCGTCAGGGCGGCGACGCTCAGGAGCAGGCGAATGCGGAACTTCATGTGACTTCCCCCAAGCCGAGACTTCTTCTTCCCCCGGGGCGAAGCGAATACGCGGAATCGAATTTTTTGGCAAGACGAAGTTGCTTCACTGAGGCGGGGGCGGCGTGGCGTTCCCGCCCACCGTAACAATCGGCGGAGGCGGCGCGGTCTGTACCAGCGCCGGCGGCGGCGCTCCGCAAGAACCCTGCGGAACATACGGCGCCGCCGACACGTACGCCGGCGGCGGACCCTCCTGCAGGTAATAATCGTCCGCTGCACAGCCCGTTACGCCCAGCAGACACGTCCAGGCCAGTAGTTTCTTCATGATCGGCCCCTTTGCGAAGGCCTTTTCATAACGGTCCCCGCAAACGCCGTCAAGCCGAGAGCCCGCGAAATTCGGAGCGGGTGCGCCAATGGATTCTGGCGAGCCAGGTCGCG
>JBBQPM010000310.1:0-5307 GCA_038217425.1 Gemmatales bacterium | reverse complement strand
GCGTTCGGGACCGGGTCGCACACGATCCTCGAAGGCTAGCAACAGCGGTGCGAGAATGTTCCACTGAGCGTCACTGATGTCGCTGGGATAGGGCTTCCGTGCCGGCGTCATGACCTGTCTCCTTGTTCAGGTGGTTGCCATCAATTTCTCCACCCGCAATCCTAGCGACATGAGCGGACTCCGGACAGCCAGTAAGCCCGGACTGATCTCGTCAACGAGTCCCAGAACATCGTCGTAGGGGAGGAAGCTTTGCTTGCATCGGCCGCAGTAGTAGTAGGCTCGGGACACTCGGACTTCGCCATGTACGGTCAAGATACGTCGTTGCTGATAGGAATGAAACTTGGCCGAATAATCGCAATATGAACACGCCATGCTACACCCTATGTAGCCCTTTTTTTCCGGCTCGCCACACTGGCTTGCCGGATTTCTTTGACCATCTGTTGTCCCGCGTCGCGGAACTCGAAATCGATGGCGCCGAACTCTTGGGCCTCGGGAACATCGACCGCCCGCTCGACCAATGCTCGCGCCATCTGCTCGAGCTTGGGCTGAATCTCTTTCATGACGGCCTCGATGCGTTGTTCGCGAGTTGGGGTCGGATCGGACGGACGCGGATGTGCCATGGCTCAACTCCCTTTGTGAAGAAACGGCGTGGAATACTCGCCGACTTAAGCCTACCACGACCAACGCCGAAAATCCCACCCAAGTAACAGCTGCTCACCCATTGACCAGCCTCAATCTCAAATCTTCTTGACGACCCTCGCGCGGCTCGTTTATGCTCGTGAGAGCAACAGCGAGCTCCCGAGCGAACGTTGCGGAAGCGACCGAAAATGACGAGAAGCGAGCGCTACGGCTACCCGGGGTTGCAAGTCCTGGAATTGAATCCAGCCGCCGGAGATTCCCATATCGATAAGATGGCAATCAAGGATAATGGTGTCGGCACTCTTCAAGGAGCCGTGATGTCAAGGCCGTGCGCAGTTTGCGTGTATTTGGGGTTGTTGTCGATCATGGCTTTGGCAGGCGTCGGCCATGCGGGCGAGTGGGAAATGTACCCCACTCCCAGGCCCGGAGATGTGCGCGATTACACGGCGCCGTTCGACAAGCATTTCAAGTTGGTTGACGGCGTGCTGGTGGGTCGGTGCGGCCTCGGGGCTCCGTTCTTCGCGAAGGCCAAAGGCGGAGTATTTAGCAGCGTCGGCATGATCTGGGCGACCGACCGCGACTGGCCCCGATCCAACGACGACTTCGAATTGACGCTCGAGTACAAATGGTTCCAGGACGAACCATTGAAGAAATATGGTGATTTCCCCGACCTGCACGTCGGCTTCCGTCTCGGCAGCGGAAAGGGCTATTACCTGCGGTGGGGTATGCTGGGGCAGGTCATCTTACGGCGCATGGACGAAGCCGAGGACGTTGCCGTCGCACAGGGAACTCATCCGGGGATGAAGGATCGCTGGGCCAAGGTGAGGCTTCGCGCAGCCGGTTCCATCCTGAAGGTAAAAATCTGGCCCGCGGCCAAGCCCGAGCCAAGCACCTGGACGGCCGAAGCCTATGACGACTGGCAGGGCACGAACGACTACCAGCGCGGCGCCGTCGCCATCGGTTTCGTCGGACGCAAGCTGTTCGACACCTGTGTGTACGAGTTCAAGGATGTGAAACTTCGCCCCCTGACGGCGGACGAAGTCAAGGCCGAGAAGTCGTTCAATTCCGCCGCGGCGCCGGCCTACGTCGGGTTCGCCAACGGTTCCGACACGACTGCTATCAAGTACACAGGTCTCGATATTGAGTTCACCTCGGAGGATGCAATCAAGGGGTACACGCGCGACGACAATCTCCTCGTGGTCGGCGTCACCGGCGAAGGGGCCTCATTGAAATCGAAGGATGGCAAACCCGCCTACCTGTGGATTCCGGTTGAGTCGTCAGGCAACCTGTGGGGCGTCCGCGCGAAGGCCACCGATGAATCACGCCCCCTCTTTGCCGTGAAGGCGATCAGCCGCGAGGGAAAGATTCGTCTTGGCTACGTCGATCCCAAGTGGCGCGACGGTTTTGCCGCGCTGCTGTACGAAACCGCCGACCACACCAGCGGCGCGTACCGGTATGACTTCAAGCCGGACTCGTGGCGTGACTTCCTGATCGAAAAAGCTCACTGGCAGAAGTGGCAGATCATGGAACCGGGAAACCCCGCAAGCCGGGCTGCCTTTGTCTCGTCGCTGATCAAGAGCGAACCCGCCTCCCGCGGTAGCAAAGTCATGATCGGCATCGGCGTGGTCGGCAACGGCAGCGTCACTGTCCGCGGAACGCTCAAGCGGTGAGAATCGAAAAACGGACCTTTCGGCTACAGCCAGGTGAGACCATGAAGATCGTTCATTTCGGAATTGCTGCAATGCTATCCATCGCGGCCAACGGTTTTGCCGCGGACGTGGAGTTCGAAATCGTCCCGGCCGACAAGAGCGGGCTGAAGGCGATACTGGAAACGTGGTACGACAGTGAGATGGTCCGGCAGGGAGGGCCGGGGAAGCAAAGCCACGGTTGGTGGCCTTGGGGTTTGCGCGGCATCGACTTCAACAACGACGGCGCGATCGACCTCATTGCCTCGCATCATGGCGTGCCGAGGTCCATCGTCATGAAGTCGCACTTCAAGGAGTCCGGTAAGATCGCTTTTGCGAACGTGACCACGGAACTCGGGCTGGATAATCGCCAACTCCCCGGAGCCGACGATCGGCCCTGGATCTGGGATTTCGACGGCGACGGCTGGCTCGACATCGCCGGCTTCTCGGACGAATCGCCCGCCGTCTCCGCCTGGAATGTGGGGGGCAAGAAATTCGTCTCGTCCGGCAAGCCTTTCTTCACGCCGCTTTCGCATCCGCGTGAAATCGTCGATCTCAACGGCGACGGTTATCTCGACGTCGATGGCGGGTCCACTGGGCAGTTTTACTACGTGCCCGAAACCCGCGCGTTTCGCCGCGATACCAAACCTCGCTTCGCCATTCCCGACGGAATGCCGCCGAGCTTGGTGGAAGAACTCCAGGCGATCAAAAAAGCCACGCGTTTCTTCTCTCTGGAATTCTGGACGCACGCGGTGATCGGCTACGACACGCTCGGCTACGATCCTCGGCCGATCGATCTCGACGGCGACGGGCTCCACGACGTCGTGGTGCAAGGTTCGGCCGGGTACGGAGGGCACTACCTGGGCCGATATCTCCTGCGAACCGCCGACGGCAAGCTGTTCGATCGGACGAAAGAAATGGGTCTGCCCCCGGGAGGCGCTCCGATCATGATCGAAGATCTCACGGGCGACGGCAGGCCCGAAATCTTGATCGCCGGGGAGAAAGACAGCGGCCTGTACGTCAACGACGGCGCGGGAAAGTTCAAGCGGGTTGAGTGCAAACTCACCGACTTCCTCACGAAACGCGGCCCCTACCTCCTGCGGGCGTATCGCGTGGACCTCGACAACGACGGCCGACCCGACCTTGTCGTCTCGAATCCTCGGTTGGGTCTGGCGGCGGTCTTCCAGAACCGCGGCAACGGCGAACTCGCTCCGTTGTTTTCGTTGAACGATTGCTGGGATAACAACGCCATCGTGATCGCCGACCTCGACAACGACGGCCGAATGGATTTCGCGATCGGCGGCGGCGGGGGTACGAATCGGACGAAGTCGATCACCCTCTACATGAATCGCACCAAGGGGTCGGGCAATTACGTCCGGGTCGCGCCGCGGATGCCAGCCCCGAATCCGTATGCCGTGGGCGCGGTCATCGAGGTGTTTCGTGCCGGCGACCTCGGCAAGGAAGGCGTTCGCCCGATCCTCTCCGAGAAAGCGCACGCCGACGCGACTCCGGTCCACGTCGGCCTGGGGCAAGGACAAACGTGCGACGTTCGCGTCACTTTCCCCGGAGGCAACGTCGTCACGGCTTCCGGCGTGGCCGCCAACTCCCGCGTGACCGTTGATCGAGAAACGGCCAAAGTGTCGGTAGCAAAGTGAAAGTCTAACTCGAACGGGCATGTCTTGAGCGAGCGGCATCTGGAACGCCTACTTCGCGAGTTCCGCGATTACTTTCACAGCGCTACATGCGACAGGTCGCTCAATGCCAACAGTCCCGATCCACGCGAAATTGAACCTCCCGACAAAGGAAAGGTTGTCTCGATTCCGATGGTCGGCGGCCTGCATCATCGCTATCGCCGCGCCGGGTGAACCGCGTCATCGCCCAAGTCGAGTTCGCGGTGCGCGCCCACCTGGGAATCCCACAAGATTGCGTCCGCTTCCGACGCTTTCGGCACTTCTTTGCCTCGGCCGATCACCACTTTGATGCCATCACCGCTTTGGCGTCGACGGCCAGATCTCTCATGCAATCTGCCAGTGACTGCCAGTTCGGCATTTTCGGGACCCACACGCATTCATTTCGCCGCTCAAGCTAAGAACCTCCTCTGATTTTGGCCTTGGAAAAGTTTCCGCACCGGACGCTGCTCGGCCTGCTACTGAGGTCTTCGCATGTCGAAAATTGCAAGCTGTCAACTCGGCGAGCTTCCGCGTCCTGACGCCTTGCTGAGGACGTAGACAAGTCGCCCCTGTTTATGTGTTTTGCGAGACGATTGCCGAGGATCGCGCAGCACCCCCGCGACGGTGCTGGCGAGGATGACGCGATAGCCCGCTTCCGCCGCCTCCTCGTCAAGATCGCGGGGCCGAAACCAGTGCGACCGAGGCAGCTTCTCGGGCGGCAAGTCTTTCATCGTACTCGCCTGACTCATCAACTTTTCGCCTCTCTCCAGGCGATTCGGGTTGTAAAACAACCTGCCGAGTTCCATCAATTTTATGGCGGCATAGTATCGATGGCGGTTGGCGAGGGATGTCACCTCGATCATCACTATGCCGTTGGGCTTTAGGCAGCGATGGATTTCGCGCAGCGATTCGAGGCGGGCCCTTCTGGGCGTAATGTGGGCATAGACGTTTTCGAAGATCGTAACGAGATCAAAGCGTCCATCCGCGAACGGCAACTCTCGTGCATTACCTAATTCGAATTTCACGGGGATTTTTTGCAACTCGGCCCGCTCCCGTCCAAGTTTGATGAAGGCGGGCGTGCAATCGAGGCCGACTACGTTGGAGTAGCCAAGAGCGTAAAGGCTAAAGGTCTCACGGCCGGCGCCGCACCCAATGTTAAGAATCTCAGCTTTTACTGGCTGTCCGGAGTCCGCTCATGTCGCTAGGATTGCAGGTGGAGAAATTTATGGCAACAACCTGAACAAGGAGACAGGTCATGACGCCGGCACGGAAGCCCTATCGCAGCGACATCAGTGACGCTCAGTGGAACATTC
>JBBQPM010000309.1:0-5312 GCA_038217425.1 Gemmatales bacterium | reverse complement strand
TCATGGATGCCGGAATTTTTTCCAGGACAACCACCGAAAGCGCACTTCGTGCGCATTGCGTATAGGATTTATTCCGGATAGCCAGTAAGAGGGCCAATTCTTCTGACATCTTCCAAATATGACCGGGCAAATTGCACATGGCACCGGCACTCAGAAGGTGGAGAGACCGGAATCGGATGCACGGGGGCCACTCAGCCACAGGAACTGATTCGTAAGATTACCTTGGCCGGACTCGATCATTCATACCCTGACGAGGAATTTTCGGCGAAAATTGTAAACGTTGATGCGTCATCTGCATTCAATCACGCTGGATATCGAGTGGAAGGGGCTCACTCAGACCTTTACTATGAGGAATCAATACATTTGATTCTTAGCTTGGCGGCCTTTGTCCATGTGTGACGTTATTGAGCTGATCATTGTTCATGGCACTCGGCGTCGAAGTGGGCTTGCGGTCATAATGCGATCCAAGACTTCGACTGACCAAGATAAAGCCGTTCAGCGGCTCTTGCAAATGATCGAGCCCCGAGTCGCTGAATCGTTCGTGGAAGGTCGTAAGCGTGTCGCTGCCGAGCCGATGGCCGAGAAGCCGGGAATGGATGCCGCGACTGTCGCCCGCCGACTCCGCCCACGCGGAACACTTGCCTTCGCCGAAATATTCCTTGAGGAGTGGGAAGTTCACCCCAACGAAGGTCGAGGCGCCGAACCGCTGATGCTCGAATCCTTCTTGGTCGCTGGTCTGCGTTTGGCCGTAGTCGTTGACGAGAATTATTCCGCGATTGTCGAGCATGGCGAGCAGTTTTTCGAGGGAGCGAATGGCGCCGTGGCTGTGCAGCAACCGTTTGGTCTTGCGGCGAGCGACCTCGGTCGCGAAATCGCCGAGCGGCAGCTTCGAGACGTCGACGGGCCGATAGTCGTATTCGGACGCGAAAAAGCCGTAGACTTCGAGCAGTTCCTGCTTGGCGACTGGCTCGGACGACTTGGCTCGCTGGCGGAGCATTTCGAGCGTCATGTCGGTGTAGTCGGCGAGCCGGACGTTGCGGGCCACTAAGGTGCGGACGTACCCGTCCATTGTAGCCCACCGCGCGCACGTTCGCCCCGCCCATCTCGGCCCCGCGGAGCCGTGTTGAGCGGACTTGCTTTCTTTGGTTCTCTCGGATGTCCGTGCCGACCGGCCTCTCCGGACTTCATTTTCTACCCGGACTCATTTTCGGCGTCCGACTTCTCAAACTCCGCCTGCACTCTCGGCTCGATCTCCGCCCATTGCTCGTCGAATAGGCTCTTTCCCTCGCGCATCCAACGCAGCACTTCCTCCAATACCGTCCGCAACCTGAACGCCGGCAAACTCGAACGCAGCGATTCCAGCACGCTCACAATCACGCTGCGACGATGCGCCCCAGCCGGCGTCTTGTTCGTGCGGCCCGCGTCCCGGTCCGCGGTCGAGCCGCGAAGATCGCGTTCCGTCGCGTTGTTCGTCGCATCCAACAACTCCGGATGCAAGACGAACGTGAACAACTCCTTCGCTTCCTTCAGTCGCGCCAACTCGTGCACCAAGTTGATGAAGTCACGCTCGTGCCGCGACGTCCGCTCTGTTGCTTCGCGATCCAGGTATGGCAGCAGCAGGCGATCGAGGGCCTCTTCCAACTGGTCCACGCGCGCTTGCCGACCTACTTCTCCCAACCGTTGGTCCGCCGCCGCTCGTTTGCCGTCGCGATAAATCTCCAACAGGCGATCCAGAAAACGCTGATACCGCTTGACGCGCGGATGCAATAACGCCCGCTTGATCGCCTTGCGCAACAGATGAGCCCAGCACTTTTGCCCCTTCTCGAAGCGATCGCGATACACGGCCGCATCGTCGCTCACTCCGATCCCCTTGAACGCTTCGGCCGGAAGAATGTCGTCGAGGGTCGCGTCATCCTTGCGGCAACCGAAAAGGTACAAACGTTGCAAGTGCGAGGCGAACACCCATAGCGAACATTTCGTGTCGCCGACCCGCCAACCGGTCTCGTCCATGCGCACCATGACGGCGAACGCGATCAAGGCGGAGATCGATTCGAACTCGTTTTGCCAGTGCTTGGCGAGTTGTCTGAGCAAGGCGTCGGCCTGCGATTTCTGGATCGGCAGTTCGCAGAAGAATTGCAAGACTTCGCACGCCTTGCTGAATGACATCCGTATGACATCGACGAGAAACGCGAGCACGATGAGGATTTCAACGCCATACTCGCAGCGCGGCGTCACGCCGGGGATGGGCGGTTCCTTGCCGTCGGGCCCGGCGTGAATGCGATAACCGACGAGCACGGCCTTGTTGTCGATCAGTCGCCAGACGGCCCGTTCGCGCACGGGTCGGCATCGTTCTTGGACACCTTGTCGGAATACACGTCTTCGAATTGGGTGGCCTCGGCGAACTTGGCCGCAGTCGGTCGCCGTCCCGAAGAACGCTGGCGTCGCTTGCGCTTTCGCCGTTTCTCTTCGGCATCCAAACTGTACTTGGGCGGTGGCGACGAGGAAGAGCCATCGGGATGGAAGCGGTTGAATTGGAATTCCTCGCGAACGGTCAGTTCGTAAATTTCGAGGCGGGCGACGAGACGTTCGAGGCTGGCTTGTTGATTGGCCATGACGCGATGCTGTCGCTCGAAGATGTCGAGGAGTTGTTCGACGGAGAGATTGCCCGCCCGAGCCTCGCGTTTTATGGAGGGCAGATCAAGACCGACCGTGCCGGTACTGGCAACCATGAAGCACCCCGGGAAGCCGAGAGATTGTAAGGTTGCCGCTGCCGCTGGCGCCATGCCAGCGGCGGATGAGAATCAGAGAGTGTGAAATCAGAAGCGGCGCGTCGAGGGGTGCATCATGGAGGCGTTTCCATCCTACGCAGGAGGGGGTGAAAAAGGCAAAAAATTCTCAGCTACAATGGGCGGGTACGTGCGGACGCAGAGCTGCTTCGTCCCCTCGTCGGTCCAGTGCAGCATCGAGGCCGGCAGGCAATCGAGGAGGTAGTTGAGGAAGACGCCGCGCAGCTTGCCGGGATGGCCCACGAACATGACGTCGCGCAGCAGCGTCCTCCGGTTCCATGGCGTCCACGAACCGAGCGCGATACCGACCCGGATGGTTCGAGAGGACGCCGTGCCGCAAGACGTCCATAAGCATCTGCTGCGAGCGATCGGCCGCGATCTAGCAGAGGCGGTCGTAGTAATCCTTCTCGTGCTGAAGGCAGAGATCGCGAAAGTTGTCCAGAAAGAAGCGAGCGAAGAGCCCGACGCCGATGCCGAGTTCCAGGACGTAGAGGGTCTCTTCAAGCGGCGCTTCCGCTTCGGCTTCGACCAGGCTGGCGAAGAAAACTTCGGCGGCGTTTCGGGAGAGCGACCAATTTCAGTGGTTCAAAAAAAGGTTTCGGCGATAGGTCACGGCTTGTTCGACGGTTACGTCAACAACGGATCGATGGCTTCGCAGTCTTCGATGATCAAGGCGAGAGCCAATGCGGCGAGGAGCCACTTGAACTGCAGTCGCTTCGCGTCGCTGGCGTGGTGCGGATCGGTCGTTTCGCCGAAACACTCGCCGTGCAGCCAAACCCACAGGTTGCAGAGCAAGAGCGCCAGGGCCACGAAGAACAAGCGGAGCAACGGATCTCGGGTACTGGTCCGGATGCGAGCCTGTCCCAGTTGCCGATAGCTCGCTTCGATGCCGAAGCGCTTGCGATACTTCTGGCATACCTCGCGTGGCGCCCCCGCAACGCGCCAGGCGGCGAAGACCAACTTCTTGTTGCATCGCTTGGCGGTTCGGTGATGGCGATACGTTTTGTAGGCCACGCAGACATGCACCGCGACTTCTTCGCCCTGGCGACGATGGGTGTGACGGTACCAGCCCGCCGGCATTCGCAAGAACGCTCGCCAACCGGTGTGCTTCTTGCCCCGGGCGGGCTTGCGGTCGCGAAAGACGACCGGCATCAGGAAAGGGATGTTTTGGGCCTTCAGGAAGGCCATGACCGCGACGCTGAAAAAGCCGCGATCCAGCAGCAAATGGCGGATTTTGACGCCGCTGCGGGCCACGTCGGCCAAGAGCCGTTGGAGGATGACGACCGTCGTCTCGTTGGCTTTGACCCAGGTGAACGCCAGCGTATAGCGGTGTCCTTTCTCGACCAGACAGGCGGTCGCGTAGGCGAAGAACTTGGTGGTGCCCGCGCGCGGTTTCTTGTGCAGGACGTGATTGCGCGGCGAGCTGCCGTGATAGGCGATCTCGTGCAGATCGATGGCCAGCGCGCGACGACGTCGGCGCGTCTTGGACGGCAATGGCTCGCGTAGGGCCGCGTTGAGCTTGGCTTCGAGCATCTGCCTTCGCTTGGGCAAGCGGTCGCGCAGGGCCGTTCGCGCCGTCTGATCGGACATGGTTCCCAGACGCAAGCAGGCTCCGAACACGGAGATCATGTTCGCGGCGGCGGTCAGCACGACCTGCAGGAGGGACAGACGCGTGCAACGAAATCCTCCCTCGTTGCCCAAAACCGGGGTCAGCAAACGGAGTGCCTGCTCTTGAACCTGCCGAGACGAAACCTTATGGTGTCTTCCGAAACGCATGATTCATCCCTCCATGGATGGGCTGTTGCTAACCCTCTATGGAGCCGAGTCATGCGTTTCTTTGCAATCCCTCATTCGATCTTGAACCACTGAATTTTTATTGATTACGAAAGGTACCGGAGACGAATCGGAGATGAACGCATTGTTGCCGCGTTCGCGGAGGTACTGCTGACCTAACTCACATTCGAGCGATTCGGCGAGCGGCACGAACTCTTGAGCGACATCGCGCCCCGACTGGGAATGCGACAGGACCTGTTCGGCCAGCTCGCCCGGCAAGTGCAGGATGGAAGTCGGCAGCGTTTTCGCAGCAGGTGAAGACACGGCTGGGCTCCGAGGGTTCGAGAAGTCCCTATCATCGGCGAGCATGACCGAGAATGCAAGGGACAAAATGTACTTTTCGCAAGGGACCCGAACCTGGGAATCTGGGTCCGTTTACGCTGACCTCGTTATTTTCTCCCGATGTCCTTTACACCTCGCGGAGCTGCGCATAGTACCTGGAAGCGGCCTCAATGACGCCGTGAGAACACGCTTGCAACCCTCCCCGGAACCAAGAAGCCCCATCCCTTAACCTTCCTCGGCATATCCGTCACACTTTACTGCCCAGGAAGTCCTGGCTGCTTTCGCAGTGCTTGGATACTGGACAAAAATCCCTGCGATGACCGATCATTTCTGCACCGTACTTGTGCTTCTTCCCCTTTTCGAGGAGTCCGCCATGGGGTTCTTGACCGGCCGCGCCACGTTTGTCCGTTA
>JBBQPM010000308.1:0-5329 GCA_038217425.1 Gemmatales bacterium | reverse complement strand
GCTTACGCGACCTGGCTCGCCAGAATCCATTGGCGCGCCCCTACCCCGCTACCTTCCGTCGCCGTTTCAAGTATGTTAATGGGATTCATTCTCCCGAGGACGATTCATGACCCGGCGCAGCGTGCAGACCCTCTCCGACGGCGACAATCTCGACGAAGTCTACCTGGTAGCCGACAAACAGCTCCGCGCCAATCGGCAAGGAAATTTCTTCCTGCAACTTGAACTCCGCGACCGCACGGGCGGCATCAGCGCCCGCATGTGGAATGCCAACGAACATCAGTTCAAGAGTTTCGAGAACGGCGACTTCCTCCGCATCAAGGGCAAGGTCCAAACTTTTCAGGGATCTCTGCAAGTTCTGTTCCAGGGCTTCGACCGCGTTTCAAAACATGAAGTACCGTTGCAGGAGTTTTTGCCGCAGACCGACAAGGATGTGGGCCGACTCCTCGAGCGTCTGCGCACGCTCCTGCGCGTCGAGAACATTTACCTGCGGGCGCTGGTCGAGTGTTTCCTGATCGACGACGACTTCACGCGTCGCTTTAGCCAGGCGCCTGCGGGCATCCGCAACCACCACGCGTACCTGGGCGGCCTGCTCGAGCACGTGGTCAACATGCTCGAAACTGCCGACCGCGTGCTGCCGCTCTTTCCCGATGTGAACCGCGATTTGCTCCTGCTGGGCGTCTTCCTGCACGATATCGGCAAGGTCCATGAACTCAGCTACGAGCAAGTCTTCGGCTACACCGACGAGGGCCAACTCATCGGCCATCTGGTGATCGGCGTGGAGATGCTGAATGAGAAGATCGCCAAGGTTCCGGAGTTGTTGGGCGAACCGTTCCCGCGCGAGTTGGCCCTTCGGCTCAAGCACATGATTCTCAGCCATCACGGCACGCACGAGTTCGGCAGCCCGCGCGTGCCGATGACGCCGGAAGCGATCGCGCTGCACTACCTCGATAATCTCGACGCCAAGATCCACAGTTTCGTCCGCGAGATCAAGGACGATCGACAAGGGACGGGCGCCTGGACGCCGTACAATCCCGGCACAGGCCGGCGTCTGTTCAAGGGACTCTCGGAGAAAGTCGAGCCGGTCGCGGAGGAGTGACCCAGGCGCCGAACATGGAACTCGTAGACGCTCTGCTGCCGACGTTGGCCGAGAATCTCGCCCTCGACGAGGCGCTGCTCCTCCAGGCCGAGGCGGGGGGCGGCGAATCCTTGCGATTCTGGCATTGGCCTCGGCCCGCAGTCGTGATGGGCGCCGGCGGGGCCTGGCAGATCGAAGCCAACGTCCCCGCGTGCCAGCAGGATCATGTCCCCATCGTGCGCCGTTCCAGCGGCGGCGGCACCGTGCTCCTGGGACCAGGCTGCCTCCTCTATTGCCTCGTTCTTTCCTACGAAAAATATCCGCTCCTCGCCGACCTGCACGCCGGCTACCGCTTCATCATGGGCCGACTCGCCGACGCGTTTCGGCCGCTTCTTCCTGATGTCGTGCCGGCGGGTATCAGCGATCTCGCGCTGGGCGAGCAGAAGTTCTCCGGCAACTCTCAGCAACGCAAGCGTCGCCATGTGCTACACCACGGCACGCTGCTGCACGACTTCGACGTTTCCGCTCTCGAGCGCTACTTACTGCCCCCGCCGCGCATGCCCGAGTACCGCGCAGGCCGCACGCATGAAGCATTCGTGACCAACGTCCCGCTCACCGTGGCGCAACTTCGAGACGGCGTGCTGAAAGCCTGGCCCTGCACAAGCACGCGGACCGCTCTCCCCGACGATCAAATCGCTGAGTTGGTCCGTGAGAAGTATGGCCAGGAGAGCTGGCATCTACGTAGGTAAATGAAATTGAGCCCGCAGCGCAAGCAAGGTAAGCAACCCTTGCCAGCGCCGCGGGCTCTGAGAATGCGGGAATCGCCCCAGAGCCCGCAGCGCAAGCAAGGTAAGCAACCCTTGCCAGCGCCGCGGGCTCTGAGGAAATCACCGTGTCAAATTGAACTCGAGATCGGCGCCTCCCAGCTTGACCGACGCCCGCAAGTCCGTCGTCTTCGGATCCGTGTATTTGAGCGGCCCTTTATTTCGGCCCGGCAAGCCGACGTCGTCGTAGTACGGATCGCGCCACACCACCGTCACGAGATACTCCCCCACGGGCGCGCCGTCCCCCGCCTTGTACGACGTCAGCGTGAACGTCCCGTCAGAATCCACGAACGCGTCGGCCACCATGCTGTATTTCTTCGACTTCTCATCGTGCAGAAGGAACGTCACCTTCGCCCCCGCCATCGGCGCTCCGTCCAGGAAAAGCTTCCCCTTCACCGGTTGCACCGGCTTGCGATTGAGCTGGGCCACGCCCTCTTCCGTCGTCACCGGACGCTTCAAATCGTCCGGCAGAATGCCGTCGAGCAGAATATTGGCGACCACCGGGCCTTCCTTGCCCATGGTGACCCAGGTCACGTGATCGAATTCGCGGTAGTCGACGCCCCGCATGCGGCTGCCGCCTCCCGTCGTCGCGAGCTGATAATAGTTCATCCCGTTCCGCACGAACTTCTGATAGCGATGCACGTGCCCCGCGAAGACCGTGTAGTTGCGCCCCGCCAGCTCTTTTTCAATCAACTGAAAGTTGTTCTGCTCGAACTTCGCCATCGACCAGACTGGCTTGTGCAAAGAGACAATGATCCAACGCACGCCTTTGTTCTCCGCCAACACCTTCTTGAAATACTCGACCTGCTCCATACTGATCTGGCCGTACTCTTTGTCCTCGCCTTGATCGTCGGTCGCCAGGCACAGGAAAAGCACGTTGCGATACAGAAAGTGATAATACGATCGGCCGAACCGTTCTTTCCATTCCTCGACTTCTGTGGTATTGGAAAGGTCGTGATTGCCCGGCACGTAAAAGAACGGCATCTTGAGCTTCGCGACGTACCCCTGGAACTCCTTCCATTCGTTGGCAAGGCGCGCCTTATCTTTCGTGTAACCCTCAATGAGATCGCCGACGGAGAGGACGAATTCCGGCTGCAACATGTTGATCTGTTCGACCGCCTGCGAGAAGATCCGCGCGCGATGCCCGCCGGTGCGGTCGGAGACGACCAGGAATTGGAACTTTTCCGGATCATTGTTCAGACGCAGATGCGTCCACGGGTTTCGACCATTGACCTCGATGGTCAGCCCTTCGGGAGTGACGGCGGCGGAGTTGCCTCCGCCCTGGGTGAATTTCCAGGCGGCGAGCATGATGCCCAGGGCCAACGGCGCCAGCAGGATGCGTTTCATGACGAAGTTCTCGGATGGAGGTTTCGGGCAACGTTTCTAAAATACCGACACTCGAATCTCGTTGCATCTGAATTTCGGATGAAGAGTCATGGAATTGTTGTCCCTGCAGCTCCGCGTGACCGACGCCGACCTCTTGGCCATCGCACAGAAACACGTCGACGACAGTCCCGTCGAAGACCTGACCGTGCACATTCGGCCCGAAGGCATCCGCATCGCCGGCTATTATCCCATGTTCATCCGCGTCCGCTTTGAAACGCTCTGGCGCCTCGGCGCCGAACAAGGCAAGATCCACGCGTATCTCGATCAGGCCTCCGCCCTTGGCATGCCGGTCAGCATCTTTCGCAGCGCCGTCATGAAGCTCATTGAAGATCAAATCGGCAAGGCGCCCTGGCTGCGCATCGTCTCCGACCGCATCGAGATCGATCCCGAGATTTTGCTGGAAACGGAATTGTGCCCGGGCCGGGTGAATCTCCGCGAAATCCGCCTGGAGGAAGGCGCCATGGTTGTGTCGGCCGGTTCGCTACAATGAAGATATGAAGCACATAGGCAAAATTCAGCCGTCCCTCTTGCGCCAGATCAACGAACGTCGAGTCCTGTCGGCGATCCAGTTTCACGGTCCTTCGTCGCGGGCGGAGATCACGCGCCACACCGGCATCAGCGGCCCGACCGTGACACGGGCCGTGGCGACGCTTCTGGAAACGAACTTGCTCGAAGAAGGCCCGTTTCGCCAGGCGCCGTTGGGCCGGCCGGGCAAAGTCTTGCGTTTGGCAGGACGAAACGTCTCGGTGCTTGGCGCCGTCGTCGGGCCGCAGCGTTGCGAAATCATCTCTAGCGGACTCGATGGTTCGCTGCACCCGAATCTCCGCCAATTCGCCACCCCCGCGCGCTACGACGACCTCGTCGACGCCTTCGTAACTCACCTCCAGGAGACGGCGACCGAACTCAAAACGTCCATCCTCGCCCTGGGCGTCAGCATCCCCGGCCTACTCAACAGCACCGAACAGCGAACCGTCCTCTCGCCCAACCTACACCAGACCGATGGTCAAACCCTCGGTAAAGATTTGCAGGCACGCCTGGACCTCGAAACGAGCGTCGTGCAGGAAAGCGACGCCCTGTGTCTCGCCGAAAAAATGTACGGCGCTGCCAAGGATCTCGAAAACTTCGCGATGCTCGACATCAGCGATGGCCTGGGTCTGGGCGTCGTCCATCAAGGCAAACTTCTCGAGGGCCACAGCGGCCTGGCCGGCGAGCTAGGTCATATTACCGTGCAGCTCGACGGCCGAAAGTGCGGCTGCGGCAACCGGGGCTGCCTGGAAACCGTCGCCACCGATGCGGCCCTGGTCCACGCCCTTTCCGAGAAACGCGGGGAGTCGCTCACCATCGACGCCATTATCCAACTGGCGCAGGCCGGCACGCTGCCGCTTGGTCCGGAGTTCGAGCAATTGCTGCAATATTTGGCGGTGGGACTGGGAGCGGTCATGAACATTTTCAATCCGCGTCGCCTCTTCATTTACGGCCGATTTTTCGACGCCGGCAAGGGCCTCTTCGACCGCCTGATCGAGCTGACGCAGCAACGAGCGCTTGGCCCCTCGTTCGCAGACTGCGAGGTGATCCGGGCCCGCGGCAACAAGCGTCAAGGCGCGATCGCGGCCGCGATCCACCCGATCACGAGCGGCCTATTGCAGTGAGCCCGCTTGAAATTGCGGCAAGCTTTTGCGAGAATAGAGATGCTGTACGTCCCCGTAGTTCAATTGGATAGAATGTCGGCCTCCGAAGCCGAAGGTTACAGGTTCGACTCCTGTCGGGGATACTAGAAACGAAAGGACTTATGGCGAGAGGGTTCTGAAAAATCGCCTCTGTCCGAGAACTTTGTCCGAGAAGTTGGTTCAAAAAGAGGCCCCCGGATGCGTCAACATCCGGGGGCTGATGCAAGCCTTCCTATCTCGCCAGTGCTTTAGGAGGGTTTGTCATGCCTCATTTTCCGCAGCCTTTTTTCAAGCAGGCCCGCCGTCTCTGGTATGTCGAGATCGGCGGCACCCAGCATCGCCTCGGTTCGGAACTCAATCCGGACGCGATGGCGCTC
>JBBQPM010000307.1:0-5420 GCA_038217425.1 Gemmatales bacterium | reverse complement strand
TCCAACTCCCTCGTTGTCCCGCCCCCATTTTCCCTGCGCGCGGGGCCCGGGGCCCCCGCCCCCCCCCCCCCCCCCGTCATTACCGGTCGGGATTGCTCGGCTCGATCGGATTGATCTTCTGCGTCGGAGCGAGCGCCTGCGGCGGCACGACTCCCGACGGCGCAGGCGTCGTCGACGGACTGAACAGCGGCGGCGGCGCCAACATGGGGCCCGTCGGGTTCGGGGTCTGCACTTTCGCGGTCGGCCCGTTGGGATTCGTCGGGGTCTGCACTTTCGCGGTCGGCCCGTTGGGATTCGTTGGCGACTTCACGTTGAACGTCGGCTGCTGCGTCTTGGGCGCCAGGCCAGGCCCTTGCGGTTGCGGCGCTCCGCCCGGTCCCTGCGGCTGCATCGTCGGCGCCCCGCCGGGCCGCTTCGGCCCCGCGAAACTCGGGCTGCTCGGACCGTTCCAGCGGTACGTCCCGTACGGGTTGTACGACACCGGGTAGAATCGCCCCGCCGGCTGGCACCAATAATAATGGGCGCGGACGTGCGGATCGAAGTACAGAGTGGTTTGATAGCGAGCGTCGTAGTAGCGATGGGCCCACTGCGGAGGGGCGTGACCGGCGTAGTAAACGCCGTGCGCGAACGGTCGGCCGGGATGCACGTGACCGACAGGCCGGCCGTGATGCGGTCCCTGGGCGAGCAGACTGCCGGTCGAGACGAATATGGAAGCGAGGAGGAGGAGTTTCATGGCTTTCTCCGGTGAAGGACGAGGGTGGTTACACCTCGTTCATCGCCGGAGAAAGCGTCAGCGGACAAAATCTATTTGATTTTGAAGCACATCACGAACTCGGAATCGCGCACGAACAGGCAGCCGTTGGAAACGACCGGGTGCGCCCAGACCTTGCTGGCCTGGCTGGTGGGCCTCATTTTGGGGAAGTTCGAAGCGAACGGCAGCTTGAATTGGCTGACGACGTCGAGGTTCTTGCCGTTGCCGACGTCGGCTTTCACCAGGGCGACTTCGCCGCTGTCGGTGACCAGATACAGCATTCCCTGAGCCGCGGTGATGGCGCCGCTGGTGGCCGGGAGTTGGGCGCGGTCGGCGAGCAGGGACTTGCCGGTCGTCCAGTCCTGGCAGACCCACATGCTATTTTCGGAATGGCCCCAGAGCTGGTCGCCGAGCTTGACGACGCCGCCGTGGCCGTTCTTCATGGCTTTGACGGCTTTGCCGGTGTATTTGCTCGGCTCGACTTTATGGTCGGCGCCGATCTCGATGCGTCCGGAGCCCAGGCCGTTGCCGGTCGAGTAATAGACGGAGTTGTTCTCGACGATGGGCGTGGTGGCGACGTTGTAGCTATCGCCTTCGAAGGCCTGATGGGTCCAGAGAACTTTACCGGTCTTGGGCTCGAAGCCGTTGACAAAGACGCCCTTGCCGGCGAGGTAGCTCATCTGGACGTACTGTTTGGCCTTGTGGATGTCGGCGATGACGACGGAGGTGTAGGGGGCGCTGTGGGTAAGGCCTTCGGACTGCCAGACCTTGGCGCCGGTGGTTTTGTTGAGGGCGAGGAGGGTTCCCTTGGCGCCGCCGGGGGTGACGATGAGGAGGTCGCCGTCGACGGTCGGGGATTCGCTGTAGCCCCATTCGGTCATCATGACGCCGCCGAAATCGCGGATGAGGTTCTTGCGCCAGACTTCTTGTTTGCTGGCGACGTCGACGCAGAGGAGATCGCCCTGACCGCCGAGGGCGAAGAGGAGCTTGCCGTCGATTGTGGGGTTGGAGCGGGGCCCGTCGCCCCAGGTGTTTCCTTTGAAGGTGAAGATGGGGCCGATCTTGGCGGTCCAGAGTTCCTTGCCGGATTCGAGGTCGAGGGCGATGACGATTTCGTCTTCTTGGCGAGTGCCGAGGGTGTAGACGACGCCGGCGACGACGGAGACGGACGAGAAGCCCAGGCCGGCGTTTTTATAGGCCCAGCGGAGCGGGGGGCCGGCATCGGGCCACTTGGCGAGTAGGCCGGCCTCGCTGGAGACGCCGGTGCGCTGGGCGCCGCGAAAGGTGGGCCAATCCTCCGCGAACAAAGACGCGGCGAAGCCGATCGTCAGGCAGGTCAGGAGCAAGCGGTTTCGCATGATTGCCTCGAAGGTAGGGGGGAAGTCTCCGAAATTGTATACGCACGCGGACCAGCGGTTATTCACCCCGGCGCCAATTTTTAGTGAACCCGCGTCCGCCGGGCGCCGATAATCTGAGGTGAGGGATCGGGTTTTTCCGTCGGAGGCGGCCGGCGCATGAAGCGTGTGCTGTTGATGTTGACGAGCGCCTTGTGCCTGACGGGATGTCAGTCCTGGTTCAAGGATCCCGGTTTGCCGTACGATCCCTTGTTCGAGCTGCGCAAGCCGGTCGAAACGAAGGGCAAACAGCAGCCGCCTCAGGACGTTCCGTTCCTGGAAATCACGCCCCCCACCGATCCCTTTCACTTGCCGGCGTTCATCAAGCTGACGGTCGCGGAACGCTGATCGGCTCCGAAATTCGCCAAACTACCCCCTTGATCTCGCCCCCCCCTTCCGGGATATGATGGAGATGGCTCTTCTCCATCATTCTTCTCCGGGAGTCGTCCATGAAGCGCTACACACTTTCTGCAATCCTTTTCAGTCTGGGTCTTGGGGTCGGGATGGTCTGTCTGAGTTGGCTCCACGGACAAGTGCCGCTGCCGCCGCCCCCCGTGGCGCCGGCGCCGGCGATGTTCCCCAAGGAAATTACCTCGTACCGCGATCTCGTCAAAGCCGTCCTCCCCGCCGTCGTCAGCATCGACGCCAAGGGGAAACAGATCGTTCGTCCCAAACAACGCCTCGAGCCGTTCGCGGAAGAGTTCCCCAAGCTCGGCTTCGGTTCAGGCGTCTTCATCGATGCCAAGGGCGTCATCCTCACCAATAACCACGTCGTCGAGGGCGCCGAGTCCGTCACCGTCACGCTCTACGATGGCCGAAAGTTTACCACCAAGGACATCCGCGTCGACACCCGCACCGACCTCGCCATCGTCGTGCTCGATGAAAAGCAGCTGGCGTTCCCCGCCTTGGAACTGGGCGACAGCAGTCAGTACGAGATCGGCGACCGCGTCCTCGCCGTCGGCGCGCCCTTCGGACTGACCGGCACCGTGACGCACGGCATCCTCAGCGGCAAGGGCCGAAACCTCAACATGAACATGTACGAAGATTTCCTGCAGACGGACGCGGCCATCAACCCGGGCAATTCGGGGGGCCCGCTCATCGCCATGGACGGCAAGGTGGTCGGCATCAACGCAGCCATCAAGAGCCGATCCGGCGGGTTCCAGGGAATCGGCCTCGCCGTCTCCAGCAACCTCGCAAAGTCCGTGGCCAAGGCGCTGCAGACCGACGGCGTCGTCAAGCGCGGCTACCTCGGCATCCAGATTCGCGAACTCACGCCCGAGGCGCCCGGCAAGCCGGTGCAGGGCGTGCTCGTGGGCCAGGTCTTCGACGAATCCCCCGCCGCCAAGGCCGGCATGAAGACCGGCGACATCCTGGTATCGATCGACGAGAAGGCGATCCGCGACGGCAAGACGCTGCAGCACGCGGTCGCCAACTTGCCGATCAACAAGGCGGCGACGTTCGAGATCACGCGCGACGGACAGCGCATGACGCTCGAGGTCACCATCGAGGAGCAACCGAAGGCGTTCGGAACGACGAATTAGCAAAGCGGAGATTCGGTTCGCGATCTTTATCAACGGGCCGCGGTTCTCGTTCCCATGCTCTGCGCGGGAACGAGAATTTCGTCGGCGAATTGCATTTTGCGTTCGTGGGCAGAAAAAAGGGCACGGAACTTTTTTAGTTAATAGGTTGATGTGCGCATCAATAACGTGCCGTCCTTTTTTGCTTTTCCATAAAAACATGCCTGTCCCCTTTTACACTTCTTGGAGGACGAGGTGGAGGTGATTTGGGCATCAGTCAATACGCCAGCACGGCATCGGGACCTACCGCGATTGAGGACGTGGTAACAAGTACCGGCGACGAAAGCTCGAGCGATGCGGGGCATACGCGCATTATGCGAATCGCGAAAATAGCGGCGATAGAAAACATGCCTGTCCCCTTAACTTCTTCTCTAAACAACAGAACAGCGATTGTTACCATTTGATGATTAGGATATTTTGCCTATGAATCCGCTCCTGACTTTTGATGAGATCGCTCACTCACTCGCCTGCCCGCGTTGCAAAAGCCCCCTGGTCGGCGCCTTGAACCACTGTTTTTGCAGCAACCCGGCCTGCCCCCTGCAGTCGAATCGCTTCCGCACGGTCGGCTCACACCTTGTTCTGGTAGATTTCAACAATAGCATTCTGGCGGAGGATAAAGTCTTTTCCACCGGAGCAACAAGTCTTGTCGTTCGGCGAAAAGCCGGCTTCCTAAAGTCTGTCATCTTGAAGATGCTTTTCCCGACCAGTGGCGTGACGATCAAAAACATCGATCGCTTTATCGAATTGGCCAAGGAAGGAACGCCCCAACCGACGATTTTGGTGGTAGGAGGAGGGACGGTCGGAAGCGGTACTAATTCACTGTACCGCGACTCAGCGGTCCGGCTGATAGCCTTCGACGTCTACGGGAGTCCGTTAACGCAAATTGTCGCGGATGGGCACCAGATCCCCTTGCGGGACCAATCAGTGGATGGCGTGCTGATTCAAGCAGTACTCGAACACGTCCTCGAGCCGGCGAAGGTCGTGGCCGAAATTCACCGTGTGCTAAAACCCAACGGTGTCGTGTACGCCGAAACGCCCTTTCTACAACAAGTTCACGAGGGAGCCTACGACTTCACGCGTTTCACGGAGAGCGGCCACCGGTACCTTTTTCGCAGGTTTGCCGTAATCGATTCAGGCGCGGTCCAGGGGCCGGGCACACAGGCACGGTGGACAATCAGCCATCTCGGACGTAGCATCTTTCGATCCACTCTGGTGGAGAAACTCCTTCTACTGATGTTCTTCTGGGTCGCATATCTTGATTACTTTTGTGGACGTCGTGAAACTGTGGACGGTGCCTGCGGAGTGTTCTTTCTCGGTAAGAAATCTGACCGCGAACTCACGCCCAGGGAAATGGTGGAGTATTACCAAGGGGCACAATAGGGTTGGCATGCTCTGGAACGAGGAGAATGGAAAGCCGAAAAGGGGATAGGTATGTTTATAATAAATATTATAGGAAGAGAAAAGGGGAAGAGAAAAGGGGTCAGGTTAAATATTTGGAATTAAACCTGACCCCTTTTCTCTTCCAATCTGTGGAACGGCCGCAGCGCTCGTGAAATTGAAGACTTTGTGGACTGTCACAACACCACGGTATATCGGGTCGCCCAACGATTCCGCGAACGCGGCGAAGCCTCGTTGTGGGACGGCCGCCAAGACAACGGCCCACGCAAACTCGACGCCGACTTTCTGGGCCTACTCGAT
>JBBQPM010000306.1:0-5495 GCA_038217425.1 Gemmatales bacterium | reverse complement strand
GTCCGGCTTCGGCTGGGCCCTGCTCGGCCTGTTGCAGAAGCAGACCGATCGCAAACAGCACAAGGACTTCTTCCGCGAGTTGGCCGATGCGTATCGGCTCTTTCACGATCATCCCCACTTCGGCCCGGCCGCCAAGTACGAGTCGGCGCGGTGCCTGCACTATGCCGACGACGTCGGCGCCGCGAAGGCATTTCGCGCCCTCTTCGAAACAGATCTCAAGGAGAAGACGTTCCGCGCGCTCGACGCCGACTTCCGCCAGGCGCTGACCGCGAACGACCAATGGGGCGAGCTGATGCGGCAAAGCGCGGCTCAGCTGGTGAAGGACCAGCAACGGCTCGCAGCCCTCGTGCTCGCCGGGCAATGCTTCCAGCTCGAAGACGCGCCGCTCGCCGAGACGCTGGTGCAGATCGCGCTTGCCCAGGCGGACGGGGCCGAGAAGACGGCGCTCACGTGGATCGCCGTCGAGATGCACGCCAAGTTCGGCCAGCTCGCTCGTGCTGACGAGCTGCTGCGTTCGCTGCTGAGCGATCCGGAGCTTGCCAAGCATCCCGAGCTATGGCGCAAGGCGACGACCTTCGCCGACCAGCGCGACCAACCGGCGGAGGCGCTCGAGTATCTCGAAAAAACGCTCGACGCGCAGTACGAATCGTTGCCGGAAGTGATCGAGTTGCAGACCTTTCGCGCGGAGTATCGGCGATTGCTGACGTCGTACAGCAATCTGGCCGATGCGATGGTGACGCTGAAAACGCCGCCGCCGCCAGGCTTTCTCAGTAAAGTCGTGCGGGCGGCGGATCGCTGGCGCGCACACGACTCCGGCAACGACGCCTGCAATCTCGCGTCGGCGATTTTGCAACGGCTCGGCGAGCATGATTTAAGCTGGGATTACCTGACGACGCCGGTGGCGCACCAACCGAGCGAAGCGAGCGGCTGGTCGTCGATGGCGAGCACGCTGCACCGGCGTGGCGAATGGACGCTCGCCGACCGCGCCTACGAAGCCGCGTTCGCCGCGGAGCCGACCAATGCCCAGCTTCTGTGGGACCGAGCGGAGAATCTGCGCCGCGCCGGCAAACCGCTCGAAGCGAAGGCGCTCTTCCGACAAATCGCGGAAGGCGCCTGGCAGCCGCGTTTCCAGGGGCTCAAGAACCAGGCGAAGTGTCAGTGAGACCGATCCTGAAGACAACAGGGCGATCTTCTTCCACGACGTGCTCATGGGCCGCCTTCACCGAGCTGCCGGTTTTCGGCCCGCGGAGGCGCCTCCATCGCCCTTCAGGAGTTGACGTGGCCGATTCTGAGAGACGGCGTGCACATCGCACAGCCGGCTACTTGATCATCAACCACACCGTCCAGCCAGCCATGCACACCGTTGTCAGCCAGGCGACCAGGCCGAACGCGGTTGCCCAGACAGGATGACGGTAGTCGCCCACCACGCTTCGGCGGTGCGCTGCCAGCAAAATCACGCCCAAGAGCACCGGCAGCAGGATACCGTTGACCCGTCCCGCGGCGATCAAGACCGGCGTCGCTTGCCAGCCCGCCCAGCGGACCGCCAGCGTCGCCAGCATGCCGAGCAGCGTAAAGCCGACGATCGTCCAGGCACGGTTCCGGCTCGACTCTTCACGCTGCAGAAACGAGACCGAGGTATACGAGCAGCCAACCACCGAAGTGATGGCTGCCGCCCAGAAGACCAGACCTGAGAGTACAAAGCCGATTTGTCCTGCCCCGGCGCGGAAGGCGTCAAACACCGGGCGGTCCTCGCCGATCGTCGCCCCCGCCGCCACGACTCCGAGTACGGCCAGGAACAGCAGCGTCCGCATCAGCCCGGCGATAATGATCCCCTGGATGGCGGCGCGCGTGATCTGTCCGACGTGTTCCGGGCCGCCGACCCCGCCGTCGAGAAGCCGGTGCGCCCCCGAGAACATGATGTACCCGCCGATGGTCCCGCCAATGAGCGTGACAATTGCCGTGACGTCGAGCTTTTCCGGCCAGACTGCGTGACTCGCCGCTTCGACCAGGGGCGGACGGGTTGCGAAGACGACATACAACGTGACCAGCAGCATGCCCGCGCCCAAGAATTTGGCGAACCAGTCCACGCCCTTGAGCATTTGAGGCAGCAAGAACAGACCGACCGCCAGCAGGCTGGAAAGGACCACGCCCCAGTCCTCGTTCAGGCCGAACAGGGCGTTAAGGCCCAGGGCGCAGCCGCCCAGGTTCCCCACGTTAAAGAGAAACGAACCGATGACGATGACGCCGGTGACGAGCCAGCCCAGACCGGGCAGGACGGCGTCGGCGACTTCGTGGCCCCGCTTACGCGACACGCCGAGAACGCGCCACGTGTTGAGCTGGGCGCCAATGTCGATGACGGTCGATAGGAGAATGGCGAATGCGAGGCTGGCGCCCAGTTTGACCGTGAACTGCGTTGTCTGCGTCAGGAAGCCGGGACCGATGGCCGAGACCGCCATGAGGAAGGCAGCCCCTGACAGAATTCCCGGCGGCGGCTTGGAGGGGGTATTCATAGTAGGGGGAGGCGATAACTCCGCACGAGGGCAGCGCGCGGGAAGTCCGGGGTTGGGGAACAATCCGCCTATTGTGCCCGTGAAGGCTGCGATTGGCCAGGGGAAGGTCTGGCGTTTTCGTCAATCTGTTTCGGATCGGCATACGCGAACGGAAAGCAACCTAGGTTTTTTTTACTTAAGAGCTTTCGAGTTGCCCTGGCGAATATCGGCTGCTAACAACTGTCCTCGGTCCAGCGAGAGGACCAGGCTCACTCCCAAGTTTGGCTGAAGGTCGGCCCAGCGCATGACTCGCGTACCGTTCATCACCTTGAAATCCTTTTTGAGTGCGAAGGTTTTCGAGGCGCCGCTCATCTCGACGGTTAGCTGTCCGCCGTCTGCGTCCAGCGCCTGGACCTTGCCATGGATCGCGGGGGGCTCCACCAAGATGTGAGTGATCTGTTGGGTCTGCGGCGACACCAAGACGGTCGCGGGAGCCGTTTTGACGACCTGGTTCAGCGGGACATTTTGCAAGGGCACCTGATTGTACACCACCTGAATGACGGCGTCCTTCGCCACTGCCATGTCCTTCGGGAGGCCTTTCGTCTTCGAACCGGTCAGCTGTAGTTCGCTCTTGGCAGCGTTGACATCGGTGACGACGACGAACCACCGGGCGCCGGGGAGCCTGGAGGTTTTGACTCTTGGGTAGAGTTTGTTGGCAAGCTTTCCGTCGGGGTCGGACACCAGGTCCAGGGCCAGAACTGTCTTGCCGTCCAGCGACGTGGTGACGGTCATTCGGGAACCCGGTTTAACCTCCCGCAGATAGGCCGTGCGGTTAGCCAGCGAAACTTTGACATCAGCGGCTACGTCCATCGTGGCGGCTTGTTTCTCCTGGCGCGCAACGGCAATCGTCCGATTGTTCGCGTTCACATCCAGAATGGTGGCCAAGAAAGCGTAGGGCTGGACGACGATCGATTCGACATCGTCCGTGGCTCCGATTCTTAGCTGGACCGTGTGGCCAGGCGCCAGGAGAGCGAGTCGAGTCTTCTCCCCCGTGGTCGTCGTCACCTCGATGTCTTCCTTAAGAAGATTGTACGTCTCGTCCTGGGGGGCGTTTTTACGACTGGGACGGATCGTGATGGTTCCGATCTTGACGTCGACTTGCTTCACAACCCCCGTGACCTTGACGAAATCCTGAGCAGGTAGAGAGCCGCAAAAAAGAAGGCCGATCCCAAGGAGAAAGCAAGAAATCCTCGCCATGGCAACAACTCTCAGGCTTATTGAAGGGAATCCATCGGAAATCGCTCCTGCATCATCTTACCCGCTCGCGGCAGCGCGCTCCACGTCGCTTTGATCTGTAAACTCCAAGGCTTATCGGCCTGGTTGCACCCGGCCAAATCCCTTCTTGAGCAACTCTTCAAAAGCGGGAGCCGTATTTTCGCCGTGGTTCTCAAACCCCGGGCCGGCGCCGCCTCCGGCGGCATGGTACTTTTTGCGTACTTCCGGGCCGAATCCGAGGCCCGTGATTTTCAGGTTCTTGATCTTGTCCTCCATGCGGACGCCGACGTCCCCGGCGTAGATGGCGCAATCCTTGATCTCCACCTTGGCTCCGGCGCCTTTGGTGGGACCGCGCAGTCTGAAAGCGATCTCGTTGTCGCGGAAGAGACAGTTCTCCACCTTGACGTAAACGTTTTCCTTGAGGTTGAGGGCGGCCATGGAACTGATCTGCCCGGGTTGCTTCCAGCCGTAGAAGTAGCAGTTTCGGATGACCATCGTCGCGGGCTCTCCCTTCGGAAGGGTCTTGGTGTCCACGCCGTTCTCGCCCGGACGTTCGCCCTTCTTGAACTCTCCCGCGTCCTCGGGGAGCGCGCCGGTCCAGAAAGTGCAATCCTCGATCAAGACGTGGCCGCGCGTCCGGCGGTCGGGATCGATCTGCACGCAATCGCCGGAGACGTAGTAGATTTCGCAGTTACGGACGGTCAAGTTGTTCCAGCCGCCGGTGACGCCGTGCGCGTCTTTTTGTTCCTTGAAGTTGCCGTTCAGAAGATGGTGGATCTTGCAGTTTTCGATGATCGCATTTTTTCCGAAGGCGCCGACGCCGTTGCCCGTGGCGTTACGGATTTCGCAGTTGCGGAGGGTCACGTCATCGGCAGTGATCTTGACCCGGTTGCCGCCTTGCCAGGCGCAGTCCACGAGGTAATTCTCGTACACGCCCGGCTTGGTAATGATCAGGCGGTCGACTTTCTTGGGATTCTCTCGGCAACCGACCGAACCTTGAACGCCGACCGGTTTGGCCGAGGTCTTGGGTTTTTCCTGCCCAGTTGCAAGTGCCGGCGAAAATCCCAGATAGGCCAGGCCGATCAAGGCGAGGAGAATCTTATCACGGAATACGATTCGCATTGAGATTCTCCACACCAAGAGAGCGATTCTCGGCCTGTTGCGCCGTCGGCCACTACGTTGCCGCTGGATTGCAGGCCATCACATTACAAACATGCACAATTCTTCATAGGTAAGCGGCGTGTCAAGCGTACCTCCGATGAGATACGTCTTCCCTGGCAGCGGAGTCACGTGGACGATCCGCACGAGCATCGTCTTTGAAAAGTTCTTGGCTCGATTGACGAGCTTCATGGCCAGCAGCAATCCCGGATCGAGGCGGACCGCAGTGATGAAACCGAGGCCAGTGGAGGAGATGTTCTTGATTCGAATCGTCTCCATGTCTTCCAATACGGGCGAGACGAAAACGCAAGCCGAATCCTGGCCAATCGGAAAGCGCTCTTCCGCACGCAGGTCCCCCTTCTCGGCCATTCCTACCTCGTAGTCAATACGACGATTTTCGATATGATATGGCAAGACGGCACGTTCGACGACTTCAGTCCGCAGTCGCCGCTCTGGGAGCGGAATTTTCCGCGTGCGGAAAGAGTTCCTGGGAATCGCCTTTCGTTTTTAGCTCGCCGGCTTTAACTCCACTTTGACCCAACCGCTCTGCCGTTTGTCGAACGCCTTGTAGGC
>JBBQPM010000305.1:0-5519 GCA_038217425.1 Gemmatales bacterium | reverse complement strand
ACATTCGAAGGCTTCCGGGGAGCAATTGACGGATGCTTGGCAAAGACTTCCACGGAGCACCGAGAGAAGTTGCAATCTTTAATGACTCATAAATTCCAGACCTTTAATCCGGCCTCATTCTTGGCCGCGTGAGGTATAAACGCACGCCGCATCGAGGAGATCCTTGAAGTTATGCGTCTTCGTCCAATAGCGGTAAAAAGCGGTAAGCCGGCGAGCCCCGCATGGGTGCAGAACTGCATGAAGCAATTTCGCGCCTTCTTGCGCTGGCTCAACAAATCGCCCGATTTTTCATGGAAGCGACCTTCGGATTTGGAGTTCCCGCCGATGCGCATCCCGCTTACCCCTGGAGAGCGCACGGGCAAGATGCGCTCCTCTCAAGTCCAAACCTATTCCACGGACGAGCTGACCGCCCTCTGGCAAAACGGTTTGCCTTTTGACCGCTTGCTCCTGCTTCTTGCTCTCAACGGCGGTTTTGGCAGAGGGGAAATCGCCTCTTTAGAATTGGCCGACGTTCATCTTCATCAGGAGCATCGCCACGGTCGCGAGCTAGGCTACCATGGTTCTGCTCAAGATAGTTGGATCTTCCGAATGCGTCCCAAGACCGGTGTCTACGGAGAATTCAAGTTGTGGCCCGAAACGGTCCAAGCGATCAAGTGGTGGTTGACCCGGCGAGAGCAAATTGCAATTGCGCCCGGAGTTACGACGCTTCTGGTCAACCAGAATGGCTTCCGGTACGATACGCCCACGAAGGGGAATAATTCGAATCCTCAAATTCCAAGTTTTTGGGCACGCCTTACCGCCAAGATCAAAAACACCCAAGAGTTCCGGTCTCTTAGTTTCAACAAGTTGCGCAAAACGGCTGGCAATTTAATTCGTTCGGAATCGACTGGCGAAATCGCAGCAATCTTTTTGTGTCATGGCCGGCCGGTAAAATCGGATGAGTTACTGGACCTCTACACGAACCGCCCTTTCGGCAAAGTTTTCGCGGCGATCGATCGAGTCGGCGAAAGACTATCGTCGGTCTGGCAGACGGTGGCGAATCCCTTTCCCGAAGGGCGCAAAGAGACCCTTCTCACGTTGACGCCTAAGACGATTCGCAGAGTAAAGCATCTTAAAGCGATGGGACATACCGTCGCCTACATTGCAGACTCCTTGTCGATATCGAAAGAGGCGGTTAGGCATGCCGCCAAGCAACCTCTCGCAGGCGAGAGCAACCACGCCAGAGCTGATTTGATGGCTGAAGCAGGCGAATAAGAGAGTCGAAGCGCCTCAGCGAAACAACCTCCAGTGGCTCATCGCCCATCGCCGTCACTGATGTCAGCGGGAATTCCTGGAATTCTACACCTTCCGCATCGGTCGTGTAAACGAATTTCCCCGTGAGTTTCGACGAATCCGATTGCTCGCGCAACAAAACCAAGATCGTCCGCACCGGCACGTCGTAACGATAATTGAGCAGCGAGCTGTAAAGGTGCAACCGATTCGGCAGCAGGCGATCCGCGCTCGATTGAAAATTCACATCGACAATCTCTCGCACCGGATCGCCGCGTTTGAAGACAATATCCGTTGCCGCACTGATGGTGGAGAGATCGACGTTCAGCACGCTCAGCGGTTCGCTTCCAACCAATCCAAACGCCGCCGCGAAGTCAGCGAGATATTCCGCGACGATGTCCTTCAGCGTAGCGTCGAAGCGATGCGACATGGGACGGACTCGGGAAGCGGGAGCGTTTTCGTAATTGTAGTCGGTTGCCGTAAAATGACCGCTTTCCCACCCCCGAGGAATCGATGACTGGCTTCCTCGTCTTGCTTCGACACCTGAGAACGCTCCTGGCCGGTCGAGCTTCGTTGGTCGCGGAGAACCTGGCCTTGCGGCAGCAACTGGCCGTCCTCCAACCCAAAGCACCCAAGCCAATGTTGAGCGCTTGGGATCGTGTGTTCTGGATCATTCTTTTGCGTTGGTTCCCCGACTGGAAATCTTGGCTCATCATCGTGAAACCGGAAACCGTTGTCCGCTGGCATCGCGTTGGCTTTCGGCTCTTCTGGCGCTGGAAGTCGCGCGGCAAACCCGGCCGACCGGCAATTCCCCGTGACGTCCAGGCACTCATCTGTCGGATCGCAAACGAGAATTCGCTCTGGGGCATTCCACGCATCCAGGCCGAATTGCGGTTGCTGGGACATGACCTCCCCGAATCGACCATCGCCAAGTATGTCCAGCGACCACGCAAGCCGCCCTCGCAATCGTGGAAGACCTTCCTCAACAACCACGCCGCCAGTGTCGCGGCAATCGACTTCTTCACGGTACCCACGGTCACGTTTCGCAATCTCTACGTCTTCCTCGTGCTGCGCCATGACCGACGCCGAACCGTTCACTTCGCCGTCACCGAACAGCCGCACGCTGCCTGGGTCGCACAGCAACTGAAGGAAGCGTTCCCGTTCGACGAAGCGCCGCGTTACCTGATCCGCGACAACGACGGTATCTACGGCCTTGAGGTCTCGCGCTGCCTGGAAAGTATGGGCGTCGAAGAGGTCAAAACGGCTCCGCATTCGCCCTGGCAGAACGCCTTCTGCGAACGCGTCATCGGCACGATTCGCCGAGAACTGCTCGACCACGTTATCGTTCTGAACGAACGGCATCTCGAACGCCTTCTTCGTGATTACCTCGACTATTATCACACCGCCCGATGCCACAGATCTCTCAACGCCAACAGTCCTGACCGGCGCGACATCGATCCGCCGGACAAGGGATTAGTCAACTCAATCCCGATGGTTGGCGGCTTACATCACCGCTATCGCCGCGCCGGGTGAATCCGCAGGCGTCCGTCCCAAGACCGCGTTCGCGGTGCGCGCTCGTCTCATATTTCCACCAAACTCTTCTATCCGTGTGGCTTTCGCGCCCATTTTCACAGCGCCCGGTCACCGCTTGACACCACCCAACTCAGGCTGCGCCACCCAATTCCAGTGAAAGACCGCTCGCTGAATGCCAATTCGGCATTTTCGGGACCCACAGCCGTACTGTCCGAAGCACAACAAGATCGAGCGGGTGTGGAAGGATCTGCACGCGGAAGTGACTCGCAATCACAACCGCCCCCGCATCGCCACCCTGATGAATGACGTAAACTATTACCTCCACAAGAGGAACCGACGAAAGCTGAGACTCGCGAATCTGGCGGCTTGAATCAGCTGCGGAATCGCGCACGGCTATTTAGCCGCCAGGCCTCGCCCGGGGCGACTTCGTCAATCTGGCCTTGGAGGATCTCCACGGCTACCGCACGAAACTCGCCGACCGACGGAAACGCTTTGCGGTCGAAGAGTAGTTTCTTGGCCGCTGCCCAGAGCGCCGACGCAGGGAAGTTGCCGAGAAGGTCGAAATAAACGTCGATCGTCTTCACGGTGATCGGCTCTCGGGCGCCTGCCGCGAGGTAGTTCATGATCTCTTCGAACTCAGTTTTGGCGATCATTCAAAATCCTCCTCGACCCTTCGTCCGTCCGACGAAGGGTCGTCTGCTTCGGGGGTAAACCCTTCGTCGGCGGCGTCTCCCCCTTTAGGGGACGCCGACGAAGGGTCCCCGGACGAAGGCTGAGGGCTTCCGACGAAGGGCCGACGAAGGCCCGACGAAGGGTACGAAGGCTCTGAATAAAGGTCTGAAATCGGAACTACGGGAACCGCTCGCCGGATACCTTTTGCTGGCTTCGCAGAGCCGCTCCCGGCGTCCGCTCGGAACCCATCGACCTCCTCGACCACGTGTGCGACGAGCAGCCTGATGGTCGTCTGGCTCATCACGTCGGCCCCGAATTTCGCCAACCCCCTGATCTTGTTCGCGCTCGCCCCGCTTCCGTGCGGGTCGAGTTCGTCGAGAGCCCGCAGGAATCGCGCGTTCTGCTCCTGCTCCTTCCGCGTCTCTACCACAGTCTTCTCTTGTTCCTTTGCCGCAATCTTCTGCTGAATGCCCTCGGTCGCGGTGGCGACTTGCACATCCCAGACTCTGCCCGAGAACTCGGCGTCGATCTCTTTCTCGTCGATATCCACAAACCAACTTCCGCCGTGCCCGGAACTCCGCCCGTCGATAAGTGCAGGCGATGCTTACCGGGCGTCTCGGGGTTGTACTTTTCGCGGCGAGACAGAAGCAACCACTGGCGAGCGAACTCCCCAATCCCGGCGAAGGCCAGGTCGTCCAATTCGATGGGGGCCAGTTCCTCGCCCCTGGAGGCCTTGCGGGTGTGATGGGCCAGAATCGGCGTTGCGCCGGCGGCCAGGCATGCTTGCGAGACGCGCATGAGCATGGGGCCGAGATCGTACATGGAACTGGCTTGTTTGCCTCGAGCTGAAGGCCCAGAGAGCAGACTGAGGTACAATGGATCGATCGCGACGACCTGAACGCCGTTTTCCCGGAGCCCTTTCTCGAGTTCGGTTAGATCAACCTCGCTCGAAAGTGCGGGCAGCCTGAAACCCCAACGGATGTCGGTCTTCGCGAACTCGATCTTCTTGGCCGCGCAGATTCGTTGGGCGGTTTCCTGTAAAGTAGCCTCGCCGCTCTCGCCCGAGATGACGGCGACGCGGAAGTTCCCCGCAACCTCAAACTTCCCCAGGAATGGCGATCTGGTTGCCAACGAAAGGGCAAGGTCGAGCAAGATGTTCGTTTTCAGGGTCTTTTTGGGCCCGCCGAGCACCGCGGGCTGGCCTTGCACGAGCACTCGTTTGATTAACCAGGTGGGCCGAAAATCGCCGCTGGCGAACTTTTCCGACGTTATCCATCCGCTGCACTTGAACTGATAGGATGGCGGTGCCGGCGGCAAGGCAGAGGTCACCACGAGGGGCCCTGCGGCCGAGGCCGCAGAAGGTCCTTCCCAGGCATCGCCGTGAGAGTCGCCGCCGTACTCAGGCGGGGCCCCGCGATTCAGAAAGACCATGTAGCTCGGCGTGCTCATGTGCGGCCCCCAGTCTTGGCCGTGACGTCGCTCCGACCCCGAGCTTGGGACTCTACCGCGGCCATCGCGATGCGATAGATGTCCTTGGCCAGCACAGCCAAGAATGGCTCCCTGACATCGACGTGCGCGAGGTCGTCGATCAGGTCGAGCGCACCATAGCCCGCCTCGTCGTCTTGACGCCGGTCGAGGGCAGGATACTGCTCGCGTAGGCGCCGCCGCGTCGCCGTGGCCGACGACTCAGGCATGGCCGGCCAGAGACGCCGCTGGCAGGCAGGACAGGATACGTCAGGAGCAAGCCCGCAGACCAGCGGATCGCACGATAGGGCGAGGGGAGGGGTCATCGGCCCGCCCCCTCTCGCAGGCGGTCCCGAACTTCGGCGAAGAGTTCGACTAGATTGCTTGAGCCAGAAAACTCATAGCGAATGAGTCAAGTTCTGGACTGTGTGTCAACAAAATCCCCCTCCCCAAAACAGAAGGGGGCCGCTTGAACGCTTCTCGACGGTTCTTGGATGATTGCTGCGGACAGCGTTTGGCATGGAGGGCCGTGGCCTCGGGTTTCCGAGTACCATCGACTTCGCAAATTGCGAAGGTCATTG
>JBBQPM010000304.1:0-5661 GCA_038217425.1 Gemmatales bacterium | reverse complement strand
CAAACACATCCAGCACTTCGTCAACGGCACGAAAGTCGTCGACGTCACCCTCGGCAGCCCCGAATGGAACGACGCCCTGGCCAAGAGCAAGTTCAAGACGTCGAAGCTCTTCGCCTCCAAGGAAGCCGGCCACATCGGGCTGCAAGATCACGGCGGCAAGATTTACTTCCGCAACGTCAAACTCCGCGACCTGACGACCAAGTAGAAATTTGGGGAGAATATTGCCGGAGCTTCGTAGGGCAAGCGGCTCGCTTGCCTTTGCGGAGTGGGAAAGCGAGCCGCTTGCCCTACGGTTGCGGCTCGGTATCTCCGTCAATCGATGACGACCAGATTGTCGCGATGCACGAACTCCTCGTAGGGGACCGAGCCCAGGATCGCGGCGATGCGGTCGGTGCGCAGCCCGAGGATCTTGTTCGCGACGGTCGCGGGATAGTTGGTGAGCCCGCGGGCGAATTCGTGTCCGTCGGCCGTCGTCAGGCTGACCACGTCCCCCTTGCTGAAGCTGCCGTGGATTTGCACGACGCCGATGGGGAGGAGGCTGCGTCCTTTTTCGCGGACGGCGCGGAGGGCGCCCTCGTCGACGACGAGGCGTCCCTTGGGTCGGGCGGTGAAGCCGACCCAGCGTTTCCACGCCGGCATCGACGTGCCGTGCGGCAAAAATAACGTCCCGACCGATTCGCCGGCGAAAATGCGGTCGAGGGTGCCCGGCTGGCTGCCGTCGGCCATGATGACCGATTCGCCGGCGCTGGTCGCCTGGCGCGCGGCGCGCAATTTGCTCCGCATCCCGCCGGTCCCCAGCGAACTCTTGCTGACCCCGGCGAGGTCCATCACATGCCCGTCAATCAGCGGCACCAGGTCGAGCTTCTTCGCACTCGGATCCGTCCGCGGATCGCCGGCATAGAGGCCGTCGACCACCGTGAGCAGAATTAGGAGCGGCGCTTGCAACAGGTTCGTCACCATCGCCGCCAGATGATCGTTGTCGCCGAACTTGATCTCGGCAACGCTGACGGTGTCGTTCTCGTTGATAATGGGGAGCACGCCCCACTCGAACAGCGCGAGGATGGTGTTGCGGACGTTGAGGTAGCGCACCCGGCTATCGAAGTCGCTGGCGGTGAGCAGGATCTGCGCGGAGTGGACGCCGTGCGGGTCGAGCAGGTCTTGATAGGCGCGCATGAGCAGGCTTTGACCGATGGCGGCGCAGCCCTGGAGCTGGCGGAGATCGGTCGGCCGGGCGGGGAGCCCCAGGCGGCCCATGCCGGCGCCGATGGCGCCCGAACTGACCAGGGCGACCTTTCGGCCCGATTTTTGAATGCGCACGAGTTGATCGATGAGCGCCTGGAGCCGTGCCGGGGCGAGTCGGCCGTTCGCGTCGGTGAGGACGTTGGTCCCGACCTTGACGACGACGGTGTGGGCCTGGTCGATGATCGTTTGTCGAGCCGATGGATCCATGGTCGAGTTCGCAGCGTGGGAAAACTTTTCGATTCTGGCAAACGTCTATTTGACGGCTCTACTCGGTTCCTTTATACTGAGAATCGCTTTCCTGGTCCCTCCGGTAGTGGAGGATGGGTCGTGAAAACGCTATCGCTCGTTCGCTGGGCATGCCTGACGCTGGTGCTGGGGACGCCTTCCCTCTGGGCACAAAGTGCCAAGAATCAGGTCAGTTTGCTGGCCCGGGCTGAGCTTCACGAAAAAATCGGCGAATGGGATCGGGCCTGCGAAATCTACGAAGCGCTGCTCCGCTCCGACCGCTCGAAAGCCCTGAAAGACCGTTACCGCACCGCCGTCAATCGCCTCAGCCAATTCCGCCGACATCGCGATCTCAGCTTCCAGAAGGAAGTTCTCAGCCTCAACTTGCCCCAATCGCTCGAACTCTACGCCCTCATCCGCGACACGCTCCTGGAGCACGGCCTGGAGCGCCGCACGACCAGCGCCTCGGACCTTTTCCGCAAGGGGGCCGAGGAATTCGAGGCCGCTTTGAGCGATTCGTTCTTCGTGCAGACGCATGTCGCGCCCGACCGTCTCGCCGCCCTCCCCGCGTACCGCGCTTACGTGCGCGGAACCCTCGACGGCGCTCACAAGTTGACGCCGAACCTACTGCAAAAGAAGATGCGCGAAGTCGCCCTCGCCGCCCAGGACCAGCTCGGGATTCGTCCCACGGTCGCGGTCATGGAATTCGCCAGCGGTGCGTGCCATGGGCTCGATGAATACACCGCGTACCTCACCCCCGCGCAACTCCGCGAGTTGCTCGACTCGATCAAGGGACGCACGATCGGCATCGGCATCAACCTGACCTTCCGCGAAGGCAAAATCCTCGTCGCCGTCGTACAACCGTACAGCCCGGCGGCCGAGCAAAAGATTGACGTCGGCGATCAGATCCTGGCCATCGACAAGAAGGGCGTCATGGGATTGCCCACGGAATCGGTGCACGAACTCCTGGAAGGCTCGGCCGATTCGACCATCGAGATCGATCTGCTCACGACGACCATGGGCATGCGCAGCGTGATGATGCTGCGACGGCCGATCTACTTGGCCAGCGTCGGCGTCCAGTACAAATCAGGGGGCGTGGGCGTCCTCCAGATCACCTGCTTCCAGGACACGACCCTGCAAGAATTCGACGACGCCCTCTTCAAGCTGGGCCAAATGGGCGACGTCCGCGGACTGGTTCTCGATCTCCGCGGCAATCCCGGCGGTAGCTTTGAGGCCGCCATCGAACTCGCCCGCCGATTCCTCTCGAGCGGCAACATCACCGCGACGCACTTTGCCGACCCGAAATTCAACGTGCTCTACCAGTCGCGCAATCCCAACGCGTTAACGCTGCCGGTCTTCGTCGTCCTGGATGGGGACACCGCGAGCGCCGCCGAGGTCTTCGCCGGCGCCCTCAAGGAGAACGACCGGGCTCGCCTCATCGGAGCGCCGACCTTCGGCAAAGGCTGCACGCAATGCATCGTCAAACTGACGCCGATCGCCGGGCTGCCGACAGGGGGCCTTCGGCTCACGATCGCACGCTTTACGTCGCCCAAGGGACGCCCCTATTCCGGCGTCGGCATTCAGCCCGATCTGTTCGCGCCCAGCGAAACGTCCTTGAACGCCGCCGTGGCGGAAATGCAGAAGCAGCTCGGCATCATGCTTCCTTGAACCGGCGCCGCAACCTATTGGGCCCGTCACGATGCGGACGATTTTCCGCGTCCTGACGGGCGTTTTCTTTGGGAGAACCTTCATGCGAACGACTTTGGCGCTCATGGCACTCGCCTCGCTCGGCCTGTGCCTCGGCTCGCAGGCTCAAGAATCGACGGCCAAGAAGGTCGAATGGGGCAAGAACGTATTCCTGGAGATCGACAAGGCCAAGGACACGCGCCGCGTCTGGGTGCAGGCGGAGGTCTGCCTGCGCGAGGGGGAGTTGGAACAGCTGCTGACGCGGAAGCGGACCAAGCAACACGAATCGGTCCTGGCCGCAGACATCGACGCCAGCGTGCTCCACAGCGCTTTGGAAATCGCCCGTGCCGAAGCCGGGAGCCCCGTGAAGTTTCAGCCGAAGTTCGAGGCTCCGAGGGGGACGACGATCAAGGTCACGCTGCAGTGGGAGGAGAAGGGCCAGACGAAGCAGATCGACGCCAAGCAATGGCTCAGGAGCCGAAAGACGAAGAAGACGCTCGACCGCGATTGGGTCTTCGCGGGGAGCGTGCTGTACAAAGATCCCCAGGATCCGACCAAGAAGCCGTACTATGCGGCCAACGACGGCGACGTGATCTGCATCGCGAACTTCGAGGCGGCGATGATGGACGTGCCGTTCGAGAGTACGAAGGAGAACGACGAGCTCCATTTCGAGGCGAACACGGAGATCATCCCGGCGCTGGAGACGAGGGTGTGGGTGATCCTGGAAGCGGTGAGGCCCGCGAAGAAGTGAAATAAGAAGCGCGCCCGGCGAACGCCGCCGGGCGGCCTCTTTCTCTTGGGGAAGAGTGGTGCCAACTTTGAGAAGAACGACCCGTTTGAGCCCGTGCCGTTCTTCGCAGGTCGAACGCGGGCGTTTCGGGAACTTGCGCGGGATTTGCAGAATCTTTTTCTAACACTCAAATTAGCCGATCAATTCCGGCAGCGGCTTGTGGTCGCCCAGCAAATAGTGCGGCCGGCCGGAGAGGTCGTTGAACTGCGTCGTCTCCAGGTCCAGTCCCAGGCGCTGATACAGCGTGGCGAAGACGTCGCGGAAATGCACCGGCCGGGTTCGCGGCTCCTCGCCCCAGCGCGTCGTCGAGCCGATGACCTGGCCCGACCTCATGCCGCCCCCCGCGACCAGCGCACTCGCCACCCGCGCCCAGTGATCGCGGCCTGCGTTCCCGTTAATTTTCGGCGTACGCCCAAACTCGCCCCAGACGACCACGGCGACGTCGTCCAGCATGCCGCGTTCGTCCAGATCCTGAATGAGCGCCGACAGCCCCAGATCGAGCAACGGCAACGTGAGCCGAGCTTCGGGAAAAATATCGCGGTGCCAGTCCCAGTTGTGGTCGCCGCGCAGCACTCGCCCGAAAGGCCAACGGCTGAACGCCAGCGTGACGCAGCGGGCGCCCGCCTCGATGACGCGCCGCGCCAAGAGAAACTGATCGAGCAACGTCCGCCCCTCGCGTTCCTGGGGCCAATCGCGATTGAGCCCGTAACGTCCCCGGCTGCGCATGTCCTCCCGGCCCAGATCCAGGGCGTTGGCCAAGCGCGACGACGTCAAAAGCTCCAGTGCCTGCTGCTGATACGTATCGACGCCGTTGGCCACTCCGCGGGCGTCGAACTGCCGGCGGTAGCCGTCGAAGCTCGCCATCATCGCCCGGCGATCGGCAAGGCGGCGCGGATCGACGCCGTTCAGCACGATATTGCGGCGATCGATCGCTTGCACCTCAAACCCGGCGTGCGTCGGTCCCAGGTAACCCGGTTGCGTCGGCGGCGTCCGTAAGATGAATCTCGCATCCGCATCGACCGGGCACAAATCGACGCTCGGCGGAAATCCCGGCACGCGCGGCCCAAACTTCCGGCTCAGAATCGCCCCCATGCTCGGCCAATCGCCCGGCGGAAATCCCGGCACCAAGGGCGACGCATCCATCGCCGGATGCGATTCCCAACCCGTCGAGCACCAGTGCGTGTTGTGATCGTCGCGGAAGCCGACCAGCGAGCGAATGATCGAGAGCTTGTTCGCCATGCTCGCCAGCCGCGGCAGGTGTTCGCAGAGGTCGACCCCGGGGACATTGGTCGCGATGGACCGGAACTCGCCGCGAATCTCGGCGGGAGCGTCGGGCTTGGGATCGAAGGTATCCAGATGCGTGGGCCCGCCGGGGAGCAGGACCATGATGATCCCCTTGGCGGGATTGGTCTGCCCGGTCTGGGCCTCGGCGCGGAGAATATCGGGAAGGGCCATGCCGCCCAGGGCGAGCCCGCCGATCTGTAGGACGTTACGGCGCGAGAGGTTCGGGCTGGGGATATTGAGCATGGAAGAGGCCTCGGCGGGATGCAGGCGGGGTTGATGTAGTGTACCGAGTCGAGAGCCGCATCGCAATCGCGGAAGGGCGAAATATAAACAGTCCGCGGGACTATAAACAGTCCGCGGGACAATGTGAGATGGCAAGAAGCCCAATGGGTGAGGTACTCCGAACCCTTGGGATCCGGCCGACGCATGGGCTT
>JBBQPM010000303.1:0-5724 GCA_038217425.1 Gemmatales bacterium | reverse complement strand
GTAAGCGCCTGGAGCACAGCATCCCGTGCGGTTACACCAGGCGCTTACGCGACCTGGCTCGCCGATTATGCCGGGACGAGTGCCGGAAACCATTGGCGCGCCCCCGAATAGCGGCCGTGAATCGGGCTTGGCGAAATTGGGCCGATGCGTTACTATTTCGCCGAGCACCTTTTTTCCAGGCAAGGCAGGATGCCATGAACGCCGCGTCGCTCCGTTTCGGATGCTTCCTATTATCGCTCGCCGTCACGGGATGCCATCGCGCCCCGATCGGCCAAGTCCAGGGCAAAGTCACCTACAACGGCTACAACCTCCGCAGCGGACTGGTCGTGATGGTCCCCGATACCACCAAGAATCAGGTCGGCCAACTCGCCACCGGCAAAATCCGCGAAGACGGCACCTTTCAGATGTACACCGGCAACACGCTCGGCGTCGCCTCGGGCTTTTACCGCGTTTCGATCCGCTCGCTAGCGCCCACGAACTACGATCAGCGGTCCGGCGGCAAGTACGACATTCCGCAGTCGCTGATCCTGGAAAAGTTCGCCGACCCGGAGACGTCAAAGATCGCGTTGGAAGTGAAGCCGAGCTTGAACGATTTCCATCTCGATTTGTTGGCGGAATAACGAAAAAAGCGGGGACGTGCCTTTGATGCACGTCCCCGCTTTAAATGTTACCCTGGGAGCGACCTACCAATCTCCGCCGCCGCCGCCTCCGCCATCCCCTCCGCCGCCCCAATCGCCGCCGCCGCCTCCGCCGCCCCAGTCGCCGCCGCCGGCATCTCCGCCGCCGCCCCCGCCCCAGTCGCCGCCGCCGGCGTCAGGCGCGGCGGGATCTTCGCCATAGCTGCCGCCGCCGCCGGAACCGCTGGTATCGGGGGCTGGGTCGGAAGGACTTGACCCCGCTCCTCCCATCGGGGGAGATCCGCCGAAAGCGGAGGAGCCGCCGCCGAAGAAGCTGTTGTACATCCACATACCTGCGGCCGCACCGAAGAGGCCGCCGAGCATGGAGGTCATGAAACCGCCTCCTCCGCCGCCCCCACCATATCCGCCGTAACCAGGCTGACCGCCTGGACCGCCCATGCCCGGTTGCATCCGCGGCGCCGTCAATGCCCGGATGATGGCGAATACGATCCAAACTGCCAGCAAGATGCCGATACCGATCGCGATCATCATGCCCAACGACATCCCCTCATCCTCAGCGGCGTTTCCGGCGCCTACGGGAGCAGCGCCAGCGCCAGCCTTTGGAGCTCCCTTCTGGTTACCGATAGGGCGCTGTGCCATCGCCGAGTTTACGATCTGTGTGATCGACCCAAGCGCCTCATCATGCTTGGCCGGTTTGGGCAAGAGATCCGCGAGTGTTTTCTCGATGCGGAGTCGATCCTCTTCTTTGACAAATCCGCTTGTGCGCGTGTTATCGCCTACAAAGACATAAAATCTGTCCGGGCTGCTGGTGATGACGACATAAACGCCGTCGATATTGCGGCGTTTGAACTCCGTCTTCGTCCAATTCGCCATTGCAGCGCCGACTTTGTCCTTGGGCGCGTCTTTCACTTCCGAAGGCGCCAGGCGCGTCTCGATCACGAGTTGTTTCTTGTAATTCCGAGCGATGTTGCCAATGACGGCGTTGGCATCCTGCACGGCGCGCTCGCTGAACAGCTTGCGCTGGTCGCTCACCTGCGCCGACGCCGAGCTCGAGAGCATCAACAAACCGAACAGAACGGCCGAGAGTCCTGACCATCGTGTGCGGAGCATGAGAATCCTCCAAAGGGCGGGCCTGGAAGGAATTCCCAGACCTGTGCACTCATTATATGCCGGTTCGTCTATAAAATGTCTCCGATTCGTTCACCCTCCAGCGGAGATCTTCGTCATGGGTTTAGTTGCGATGCGAAAACTTCTCGACCACGCGGCCGAGAACAATTACGGGCTGGCGGCCTTCAACGTCAACAACATGGAGCAGATCCAGGCGATCATGGAAGCCGCCCACGAAACCGACTCCCCCGCCATCATCCAGGCCTCGCGCGGGGCGCGGTCCTACTCTCAGGACAACTACCTCCGTCATCTCATGCTCGCCGCCGCCGAGCTGTATCCCCACATCCCCGTGGCCATGCATCAAGATCACGGCAACAGCGTCGCCACCTGCACCAGCGCCATCAATCAGGGCTTCACCTCCGTCATGATGGACGGCTCCCTCAAGGAAGACGGCAAAACCCCCGCGAGCTACGAATACAACGTCGACGTCACCTCCCAGGTCGTCAAACTCGCCCACGCCGTCGGCGTCTCCGTCGAAGGCGAACTCGGCTGTCTCGGCTCCCTCGAATCGGGCGAAGGCGAACAAGAGGACGGGCACGGCGCCGTCGGACAACTCTCGCACGATCAACTCCTTACCGATCCCACCGAGGCCGAGGACTTCGTCGCCAAGACTGGCGTCGACGCCCTCGCCGTCGCCATCGGCACCAGTCACGGCGCCTACAAGTTCACCCGCAAACCCGACGGCTCCGTCCTGGCGATGGACCGCATCAAGGAAATCCACAAACGCCTCCCCAACTGCCATCTCGTCATGCATGGCTCCTCGTCGGTGCCGCAAGAGTTGCAGGATCTCATCAACAAGTACGGCGGCAAGATCAAACAGACCTGGGGCGTGCCGGTCGAGGAGATCCAACTCGGCATCAAGCACGGCGTGCGCAAGATCAACGTCGACACCGACAACCGCCTGGCGATGACCGCGGCGGTGCGTAAGGCGCTTGCGGAGGGGCCGGAAAAGTTCGACCCGCGCGACTACATGAAGCCGGCGCGCGAGGCGATGAAGAAGGTGTGCGTCGCCCGCATGGTCTCGTTCGGGCAAGCAGGCCAGGCGAGCAAGATGCGCGTGTGATCGATCACCGAGCCGCGCCCGTCAGGAAGCGGGACAGCATCTCGCGCGGAAACGTCAGGCTTCACGCGAGTTTTTGCGTACCCGCTTCCTGACGGGCGCGGCTCGGTAATCGCTAATTCTCGTTCCCGGGCAGAGCCCGGGAACGAGCTACTTCTTCTTCGCCGATTCCGCGAACCGGTACAATCCTCGGCCCGCGGGCGAATACGTCAGCAGGTAGACCTCGCCCTGCTCGTCTTCGCCGAACGACAGGATCGGCAGCTTCTCGCTCTGGATCGAACGATTGGCGACCACGCGGTTTTCCTTCGAATCGTACTTGAGCGCCCAGAGGCGCCCGGAGACGTAGTCGGCGTAGACGTAATTCCCCTCCAGGCTCGGCAGACGTTTGCCGCGGTAAACGTGGCCCCCGGTGATCGATCGGCCGATGTCGTGGTGGTACTGCCAGATCGGTTCCAGGAACGACTTCTCCGGCCCGGCGCCGCGAGCGCCGAACGGGTGCAGGCCCTCGCGGCGGTTCCAGCCGTAGTTGCCGCCGGGGACGAGCAGGTTGATTTCCTCGTACAGATTCTGACCGACGTCGGCGATCCAGCCGTCGCCGGTCTTGCGGTCGAACGACAGGCGCCAGACGTTGCGTAGGCCGTAGGCGAAGATTTCGGGTCGAGCGCCGCCGTCGCGGCGCGCCACGAACGGGTTGTCCTTCGGGATGCCGTAGGGTTTCTGCTTACTATCGACGTCGATGCGGAGGATGGAGCCGAGCAGAACCGAGAGGTTCTGGGCGTTGCCGAAGGGATCGTTGGCAGCGCCGCCGTCGCCGACCGCGATGTAGAGGAAGCCGTCGGGCCCGAAGGCGAGCGTGCCGCCGTCGTGGTTCCAGAATGGACGTTCGAAACGCAGCAGCTCCTCTTCCGAATCGGGGTCGGCCTTGTTCGGATCGGACTTGCTGACGCGGTATCGGCACACGACGTTCGTGAGCGGATGCTTGGCGTTCTTCAGCGTGTAGAAGACGAAGAACTCGCCGGTCTGCTTGTATTTCGGGTGGAAGGCGAGGCCGAGGAAACCTTCTTCGTTGGTCTTGTCGTCGTAGCGGACCTTCTTGGTGAGATCGAGGAAGATGTCGGTCTTGGTCGCTTTTTGGTCGTTGTCGAAGACGTGGATGACGCCCTGCTGGGTCGGCACGAAGACGCGGTTGGAACCGTCGCCGGCGTGGGTGAGCAGGATGGGACGCAGCGGATTGGGTTTCCCGTCGTCGGCTTCGCCGCTCCAGCCGGTCCATTTGAGGCTGGGGAAGGCGACTTCGGTCTTGAGGTCGAGCGCCGAGAAATCGACGTTCTTGCCGGGGACTTGCGCGGGCAGTGCGGTGAGCGTGCCCGCCTTCATGTCCGGGATCAGCAGCATCTTATCGGTCGGATCGAGACAGAGGTCGGCGGCCGACTTGAATTCATAAGGCAGCTCGATCGCCTTGTCGCCAGGCCGGGGGATGACCCAGAGTTTGCCGAGCTTCCAGGAGCTGATGAAGAGTCGGCCGAAGCGATCCCAGGCGAGGCCGTCGCCGCCGTCGAAACCCTCGGCGATGACCGTCGAGGAGCGGTCGGCGAGCTTGACGCGGTGCAGCTTGCCCGAGCCGAAGTCGAGCACGAGCAGATGCGAGGCGCCGTCGAGGATCAGGCCGTTGGGCGTGTTCAGGCCAGGGAGCAAGGTCGCGTCGACGAGCACGTCGACCAGGCCCTTGGGCGAGATGCGGTAGACGACGCCCCCCTTGCCTTTGAGGTCGCCCGAATCGCTGACGAAGAGCGTGCCGCTCTCGATGTCGATGGCGATGTCGTTCAGGAAGAGCGGATCGGTCGGGAAGGCGTTGGTCGGGGCCAGCTGGTCGACCTTGCCTTTCTTGGAGTCGATGCGGAGGACGCGGTTGTTGTCGGCGACGTAGAGGAAGTCGCCGGACGCGACGATGCCCTTGGGATCGTTGAGCCCGTCGGCGATGGTGACGGCCTTGTCCTTGTCGATGCGAACGACGGAGCCGTCGCCGTCTTTGCCGAATTCGCCGATGAGGGTGACGTAGATTTTGCCGTCGCTGGAGACGCAGACGGATTCGGGGTTTTTGAGTCCGTCGATGAGCGGTTTGGGGAGGGCGTCGGCGTGCGCCGAGCCGGCGCCGACGAGCGCGAGGAGCAATGGGAGAACGCGTTTCATGTGGCGGAATCCTTGCGGGGTGAGGGAGTCGTCTGTGGTGTCCATGCTAGCGATTTCCGAGGGCGCTCGCCAGTCGGGGCGCGGGCGCGTAGATTGGACGTCATGAAGCGCATGCTCACGATCGTCGGCGCCCGGCCGCAATTCATCAAGGCGGCCGTCCTCTCGCGCCTGCTCGTTCGCCATCCCTCCTTGCAAGAAACGCTGGTCCACACCGGCCAGCACTACGACGAGAACATGTCGGAGGTCTTTTTTAAGGAGCTTGACATACCCGCTCCCGCCTACCGCCTGGGGGTCGGCTCCGGGCCGCACGGGCAGATGACTGGGCGGATGCTCGAGGCGATCGAACGCGTCTGCCTGGAAGCGAAGCCCGACTTGATGCTGGTGTACGGCGACACCAACTCGACGCTCGCCGGCGCCCTCGCGGCAGCGAAACTGCACATCCCGATCGCGCACGTCGAGGCGGGACTGCGTTCGTTCAACCGTCGCATGCCCGAGGAGATCAATCGCGTCGTCGTCGATCATCTCTCGGATGTGCTGCTGTGCCCCACACGTGCTTCGGTGATGAACCTGGAGGCCGAGGGAATCGGCCAAGGCGTACATCTCGTTGGAGACGTGATGCTCGATACTGCGCGCTTCTTTGCCGAGAACATCGACTCGAGCGCGACGCTC